>JBOGEA010000007.1:0-41578 GCA_050743205.1 Egibacteraceae bacterium
CCGAAACGGTCCTGGGTGTCCTCCTAGTCACTGGAGAGCAGTGTGCCGGGAAACTGGCAAGCACTGTTCGGGAAGGGGGCGACGGAAAAGGACCCTCACGGGCACCTCGCCGGCGTCCTACTTCACTTCACTTGGGAAGGGGATGTTGGAGACGGAGCGGGTTCGGCAAGCCATCTGCGGACCTCGGGTCGGTGGTAAAGAACGCCACCGTGATGACCTGATCGAGGTCCAGCCTGTCGGGCACGTCACCGCGCCAGCGTCCTACTTCACTGTGCCCCCTCTGTGTGGGAGGCACTGTTCCTCGCCTTGAACGAGCAGCGCGAGACCCTCCGCCGCAATCTCAGTGGGGGGCTTCATGCTTCGTCACAGTCCCCGAGCTCAAGTCACGCGCGTGAGTTGGCCTCCGAGCTATGGTCGTCCGCTCGCTCGTCGTCCATGTGCCGGGCGTCGCCTCGGAGCGGCCAGACGCGTGGCCCGAGATCGACTGGATCACCAGATGCGAGCCTCGGTCGGGCGCTGGACGGGGGGGCTTGGCACTGACCCCTGACCCGGCCCCAGGGTCGCGCGGAGTGCGGGATCGGTTGCGAGCGGTCTGGCGGCTGTCCCAGCTCGACGACACGGGGACGGCGGTGGAGGTCTGATCTGGAATGCGGTCGCCCTCGCGCGACAAGCGCCCGGCCGACGTTGCGGTGGCGCTGACCTGGCTGACCCCGGGCTGAGGAGGCGCATGGCGACCTGGCGGCGGCGGCCGACCACGTCGAGGAGGAGTTGCGTGTCGCTGATGAGACGGTGGACCGGTCCACCGTGAACGAGCTGCTGGACCGCGCCGGGAGGCTCGCTGAGCGCCGCCGCCTCCCGGTAGGCGGCGACGCTCGACGCGCTCAGCCACGTTTCGTATCTGGCGGGATATTACGCAACCGTCGTGGCCGAGGAGGCCGTGTCGCGGCGGCGGCTGGCTGAGCGCTCGCCCGACGACCGAGAGGCGCTGCGCGAACTCTCCCGCAGCCTTCGGCGCGCTGCCGGCTACCGCTTCGCGTCAGGAGACTTCGGCGCGACGGCTGCGCTCCTCGAGGAGGACCGTTCGCTGTGGCGGCGCTTGGCAGAGGGCGCTGGCCACGACCCGCGGACTTCTCGCGAGCAGGTGTGGGGGCTGTGGGGCCTGGGCGACGCGCGCAGGCACCTCGGCGACCTGGCCGCCGCGCGCGCCGCCTACGAGGAGGCGCTCACCCTCAGCCGGCGCGGCGCCGAGACCGCTGGCGAGGATCCGGAGGGTCTGGTCTCGACCAGTCTTGAGCGGCTCGGTGACCTGCACAGTGCGTCCAGGGACACCCCTGCGGCGATCACCGCCTATGAAGAGGCCGTTCGGGCGTCCGGGACGGTCGCCGAGACGGACCGGTTCCGCTAGCTGGGACGGCTGCACCACAAGCTCGGCAACATCCACGCGGCGATCACGGCCTACGGGCAGGCGGTCGAGGCCGCCCGCCGCGAGCAGGCGCCGTGGGACCTGCGTGCGCTGGCCGCCCTGCTCGACGATCTCGCCGCCGTGCGGTCCGAGGCCGGCGACCTGGCCGGAGCAGGGGAAGCGCTCGAGGAGCGGCTCGCCCTTGAGCGGCGGCTGTTCGACTGGTACGGGGCGACCCCCCGGGCGATCCGCTCTCTCGTCAGCGCCTTGAGCGCCGTCGCCGACGCCCGCCGAGCGACCGGCGACGCGGCAGGCGCGGACGACGCCGAGCAAGAGGCCGCCCAGCTGCGCGAACACGAGCGCTCGTCGTCTGAACCCGCTTGAACGGGCGCCCCAAAGCTGTTCGTCCCGCCCCCGCGTCTCTGCGCAAGAGACGCGATTGCCGCCGGCTATCGGTTGGTGTTCATCGCGACGTGGTGGCCGAGTTCGGTCAGCTGAACCGGGCGCTCGACCACCTGCAGGCCCTCGACGTCTTCGACGGTCAAAAGGCCTTTCGCGGCTGCTTCGACCAGGTAGCCGTATGCCCAGGCCTTCGGTTGGCCGCCCACCTCGACGATCCACTGAGCCACCTGGTCCAAGGTGACCGCGCTCTTGCTGGCCACGTAGACGCACAGCGCCTGCTGGCACGGGCGAACCTGCGCCTGTCGCTCCCGCTCGCCGGTGCCTCCGCACGCGGTGCAGCGCTCCCGCGTCGCAACGGTGATCGTGCTTGCCATCGTCGCCCCCCTTTTCGCTGGTATGAGATGGTGTACCGCCGCGCTCCCGCAAACACAATGGCCTGAACGCCGAAGCTTCTCCCGCGAACGTACTCCCTTCAGCGCCGCACGCGGGGTCGAATAGACTCGCGGCTTGCCGGCAGAAAGGGCCCACAGTGGGCGAGTTCGTTGCCGTCACCACTGACGAGCATGGCGTCGCGACCATCCGGCTGGACCGTCCGCCGGTGAACGCGCTGAGCCCACAGGTCTACCGCGAGCTGTGGGATGCCGCGCGGACCTGCACGGAGGACGACCGCATCGCCGCGGTCGTGGTCTGGGGCGGTCCGAAGGTGTTCGCCGCGGGCGCTGACATCAAGGCGATGGCCGGCCTTTCGTTTCAGGAGTTCTTCGCGCACGGTGACCTGCTGCAGGAGTCGATGAAGGCGATGGCCCGCATTCCCAAGGTGGTGATCGCCGCCGTCAACGGCTACGCGCTGGGCGGGGGGTGTGAGCTGGCCCTGGCCACCGACTTCCGCTACGCCGACGACGACGCGACCTTCGGTCAGCCCGAGATCAAGCTGGGGATCATCCCCGGCGCCGGCGGCACCCAGCGCCTGCCCCGGGTCGTGGGCGTGCAGCGGGCGAAGGAGATGATCTACTCGGGCGACCTCTACAGCGCTCAGGACTGCCTCGCGATGGGCTTGGCCGACCGGGTCTTCCCAGCCGGCGAGGTGTACGACCGCGCCGTTGAGGCCGCCCGCCGGTACGCCGCCGGCCCCTATGCCCTGCGGATGGCGAAGAAGGCGATCGACGAGGGCGCCGAAATGGACATCGACAGCGCCCTGCGCCTGGAGACGACGCTGTTCACCGCCACCTTCGCGACCGACGACCAGCGGGCCGGCATGCGCGCCTTCATCGCCAAGGCCAAGCCGGACTTCCATCGCCGGTAGCTCATAGGCCTTTGAGGGACGAGATCTGTTGTGCGTGAGTCACGTCCGGCGGGTCGGGTTGCCGGCCATCGCCGCGGACGGCAGGCGAGGTTGTGAGTGCTGACCGCCGGAAACGGCGGTCAGCACTCACAACGGCGGCCAAACCCAGGCGGTCTTTGCCGCGCCCCATTCCGTACAGCCTCGAGCCCTGTTCACAAGGCGATGACGTCGACGTTCGCCTCGACATGGGCGGCTAATGCCCGCAGGTCTCTGATGTCGGAGGTCAGGACCTCCACGACGGCGTGAGATGCGGGGCCCGTGCAGAGGCGCTCGGCGGTCACGGCCACCGCGGCATCGACGACTGAGGCTGTCGGCACGAGCAGGCGCAGCTGGACCGCCCGATCCGCGCTGGCTCGGTCGAGCGGATCGTCGTCGTGGACCAGCCGGTTCGCGGACGCCGCGTCTGGGTCGCGGCGTCGCCACCCCGCCTCCACGCGGACCGCGGTTGGGACCACCGTCCTGCCGTTCGCGGCGGTGATTGCCTCCACGACCGCGGCGCGCCTGCGGTCGCCAGCGCGTGTGGACAGCAGCGCCCGCGCGGCTTCGTTGTCGAGGACGAGATGCCGGAGGAGCCAGTCGGCCATCACGCGGTGGCCGCGCGAGGCAGGCCCACACCCTCGGCGATCATCTCGACGTACCGCACGACCTGATCGATGGTCTCGTCCGCGGCGACGAGGATCCAGCCAGGCTCGCGATCCTCGATCCATCGGGAGGCAGCCTCCACCAGCTCTGGCCGGCGCTCTGCGGGGTGACCGGTGCCGTGGAGACGGCGCAGCACAACGGCCGCCAGCTGCGGGCGATCCTCAGGGAACCGGTCCAGGTGCGCGACGAGCGCCTGCTGTCGCGCGAACGCCCTGATGCGTTCCGCGAGCGCGCGGTTCGTCGCCGCGGTGAAGGACTCGTCCATGCCCAACTCCGTCGCGATCTGCGCCGCTCGATGCAGCGCCGCGGGTTGACGGATCGACGTCGCTTTCGACTCGCCGTGCGGACGCCTGAGTTCCACAAGCGCGTCGAACAGGTCGTCCAGACGGCTCATCACTGACCTCCTCTGTCGCACGGTACGCACTGTACCGCAACACGAGTGACACGGGCGCGTCTGACGCGGCGCCGACGCTCAGCCGCTGATGGCGTGGCGGGTCTCGGCGAAGTGACAGGCGCTGGGATGGCCGTGGCCGAGGCGGTCGGTGAGGGCGGGGTACTCGTGGGCGCAGAGGGCTTGGGCTTTCCAGCAGCGGGTCCGGAAGTGGCAGCCGGAGGGGGGATCGGCCGGGCTGGGGACGTCGCCCTCCAGCAGGATGCGCTGCCGACCAGCCGTCGCGTCGGGGTCGGGGATCGGCACGGCCGCCAGCAGCGCTTGGGTGTAGGGGTGGGTGGGCCGCTCGGAGATGTCGGCCTCGCTGCCGATCTCGACGATCCGCCCGAGGTACATCACGGCGATCCGGTCGCAGATGTGGCGGATGACGGACAGGTCGTGGGAGATGAACAGGTAGGCGACGCCGAAGGAGGCCTGGATCTCCTCCAGCAGGTTGATGACCTGCGCCTGCACCGACACGTCGAGCGCTGAGACGGGCTCGTCGCAGATGATCAGCTCCGGGTTGAGCGCGAGCGCCCGGGCGATCCCGATGCGTTGGCGCTGCCCCCCGGAGAACTGGTGCGGGTAGCGGTTGCGGTCGTCGGGGCTCAGGCCTACGCGGGTGAGCAGGTCGGCGAGACGGTCGGCCCGCTGGGCTTTGGGGACGAGGTCGGTGTGGATCGCCCATCCCTCCCCGACGATGTCGCCGACCGTCATGCGTGGGTTCAGCGACGCGTACGGGTCCTGGAACACGATCTGGATCTCGCGCCGCAGGGCCCGGAGTTCCCGCCGGTCCAGCGTGAAGATGTCCCTGCCTTTGTAGATTGCGCTGCCAGCTGTGGGCTCCTCGAGGCGCAGCAGGGTGCGGGCGACCGTCGACTTGCCGCAGCCGGACTCGCCGACCAGCCCGAGCGTCTCACCGCGGCGCAGCTCGAAACTGACGCCGTCGACCGCCCGCACTGATCCGGCCCGGCGTTTGAGGACGATCCCGCGCGTCAGCGGGAAGTGCTTGACCAGACCGGAGACCCGCAGGAGCGGCTCATCCTGGATGCTCGCCATCGGCCACCTCCTCCCAGAAGTGGCAGGCGCTGCCCCGGTCGCGGCCGGCATCAAAGAGCGGAGGCCGGTCCTGGACGCACACGTCGCGGCGGTACGGGCAGCGCGGGTGGAACGGGCAGCCGGACGGGATCGCCGTGAGGTCCGGCGGCGCGCCCGTGATCGGGGTCAGCGGGCCGCCCCGCTGGTCCAGCCGTGGGATGGAGGCCATGAGCCCCTTGGTGTAGGGATGCGCGGGGCGGCGGTAGAGGTCGCGGACGGGGCCGGTCTCGACGATGCGGCCGGCGTACATCACCGCCACGCGATCGGCGACGCCGGCGACGACGCCGAGGTCATGGGTGATGAGGATCAGCCCCATGCCCGTATCCCGCTGCAGCCTGGCCAACAGGTCCATGATCTGGGCCTGCACGGTGACGTCGAGCGCGGTGGTCGGCTCGTCGGCGATGAGGATGTCGGGGTCCAGCGCGAGCGCCATCGCGATCATGACCCGCTGGCGCATCCCGCCGGAGAACTGGTGGGGGTAGTCGCCAGCCCGCTGCCGGGCCGAGGGGATCCGGACGCGCTCCATCAGGTCGATCGCCTGCTGCCAGGCCTCGCGCCGCGACGTGCCGCGGTGGGCTCGGTACATCTCGGCGATCTGCCAGCCGACGGAGAACACGGGGTTCAGGGCGGTGAGCGCGTCCTGGAAGACCATCGCGATATGCTCGCCCCGCACCGCCCGCCGCTCGCGCTCCCTCATCCCCAGCAGATCCCGTCCTCGGAAGCGCAGCGCGCCCCGGGTGACGAAGCCGGGCGGGCTGTCGATGATGCCCATGAGCGCGTGGGCGCTGACGCTTTTGCCCGAGCCCGACTCGCCGAGGATCGCCAGCGTCTCGCCCTCGCCCAGCGTGTAGCTCACCCCGTTCACCGCGTTGACGACCCCGCGGCGGGTGCGGAACTCGACGTGCAGGTCCTCGACCTCCAGCAGGTGGCCCGTCATCGCAGCCTCGGGTCGAGGGCGTCGCGGAGCGCGTCGCCCATGAGGATGAACGAGAAGATCGTGACCGACAGGAACAGGCCCGGGAACAGCAGGAGGTGCGGAGCCTGCAGCAGGCGGTCCTGCGCGGCGGACAGCTGCAGGCCCCATGAGATCGCGGGCGCCTGCAGGCCGACTCCCAGAAAGGTCAGCGCCGCCTCAGCCGAGATGATGATGCCGACGGAGATGGTGGCGTACACGATCACCGGCGCGATCGCGTTCGGCAGGATGTGGCGGCGCATGAGGCGCAGATCGCTGGCGCCCAGCGCCCGCGCGGCGTCGACGTAGTCGGCCTGCGTCGCCGCGAGCACCGAGGAGCGCATCAGCCGCAGCATCACCGGCCATCCCAGCACGGTGAGGACGAGGGCCACCGCGAGGATCCCCCGGCTCTGAAGGGCGCTCAGGATGACGATGCCGCCCAGGATCGTCGGGATCGCGAACCAGACGTCGGCGATCCTGGCCAGCAGCGTGTCGACCCACCCGCCGTAATAGCCGGCGAGGGTGCCACCGACGATCGCGATGATCGCGGCGCCCCCGACCGTCAGCAGACCGATCGCGACCGAGGCGCGGGCGCCGTAGATCACACGGGTGTAGTAGTCGCAGCCCAGCACGTCGAAGCCGAACGGGTGCCCAGGTGCGGGCCGGCGCAGGAAGTTCGCGGACAGGTCGCAGTCGTAGAGGTCCCCGCTCGTGAACAGCCGCGGGGCGATCGCCATGGCCGCGATCACCAGGATGAGCAGGGCGGAGACGACGAACAGCGGGTTGCGGCGAAGCTCCAGCCAAGCGTCGCTGGCCAGGCTCGCCTGGTCGGCTCGGCTGGCCGTGACGGTCTCGTCACTCATAGCGGATCCTGGGGTCGAGCACGGCGTAGAGCAGGTCGACCAGCAGGTTGCAGACGATGAAGACGGCCACGAGCAGCGTGGTGATCCCGACCACGACGGGGTTCTCCTGCTGGCCGACCGCGTCGAAGACCGCCCGGCCGATCCCCGGGAGGTTGAACACGCCCTCGGTGATGACCGCCCCGGCCATCAAGGTGCCGAGGTCGGTGCCCAGAAACGTCACGACTGGGATCAGCGAGTTGCGCAGCGCGTGCCGGCCGACGACCCGCCCCCTCGCCAGGCCCTTCGCGGTCGCCGTGCGGACATAGTCGGCGCGCAGGTTCTCGACCAGGCTGGTGCGGGTCAGCCGGGCGACATAGGCGAGCGACCCAGCGCCGAGCACCATGCCCGGCATGACGTAGCTGGCCCACCCGTCCCTGATCCCCGCCACGGGCAGCCATCCCAGCTGGACGCCGAAGAGGAGCTGTGCGGTGTAGCCCAGCACGAAGACCGGGACCGAGACGACCGCGGTGGTCGAGACCAGCACGAGTGAGTCCACGAACGATCCCCGACGCAGCCCGGCCAGCAGGCCCGTGACCAGCCCGAGGATCACCTCGAGGGCGAAGGCGAAGGCCGCCAGCCGCAGCGTGACGGGAACACGCTCCCGCACGATCTGGGTGACTTCTCGGCCGCGGAAGTCCTCGCCGAGGTCGCCTTGGAGCACCCCGCCGATGTACTTGCCGTACTGGACGGGCAGGGGATCGTTGAGGTTGTAGCGCTCGCGCAGCACGCTGACCGTCGACTCGGGGATCGGCCGGTCTCCGAACAGCGCCCGGATGGGATCACCCGGGAGCGCGAACACCATCGCGTAGAGCAGAAACGTCGCTCCGAAGAAGACCGGGACCAGTTGGAGCAGCCGGCGTGCGGCGAACCGTCCCATCTAGCCGACGACGACGATGTCCGCCAGGTTCATGCGCTCGAACGGATCGACGGAGACGTTGTCGATGCGCTCGGACCATGCGGCGGGATACACGTCGAAGAACAGCGGGATCCCGGGCATGTCCCGGATCAGCAGGTCCTCGGCCCGCTGGTAGAACGCGAGCCCGTCTGTGATGGTGCCGGCGGCGTTGCCTTGGGCGAGCGCCTCGTCGAACTCAGGGTTCGAGTAGTACGTGTAGTTCGAGGACCCGCCGGTCCCGAAGACCGGTTGGAGGTAGCTCTGCGGGCTGGGGTAGTCCATGACCCATCCCGACCGGAACGGGCCGGTGATGCCCCTGTCCCGTTCCAGGTTGAGCAGCTCCGGGAACAGCAGCGTCTGAAAGCGGATGTTCTGGATGCCCAGGTTCGCTCGGAGCTGGTTGGCCAGCCCCTCCATCCACGTGGCGTGGTCGCCGTCCGAGTTGAACCACAGGATCAGCTCGCCGTCCCAGCCGCCGGCCCGCGCGAGGAGCTCACGCGCCCGCTCCGGGTTGAACTCGCACCACTGCCCGCACGCGCCTGGACGGTAGCCGGCGACCACGGGCGAGACGAAGCTGTCGGCGGGGACGGAGTCCGGTCGGACCGTGTCCGTCAGCGCCCCGCGGTCGATCGCCATCGAGATGGCTCTGCGCAGGTCGGGATTGGCGAAGCGCGGATCGTAGGTCGGGAACCCGAGGTAGGTCCAGGCCGAGCCCGGGAACTCGCGGAACCGGTCCCCCAGCCGCTGCGGGGCGGTGGCGACCTGTGACCGGGGAGTCCGGTCCATGATGTCGAGGTTGCCGGCCTGCAGGTCGGTGAACGCGGTCTCCAGGTCCTCGTAGATCTGGAAGTTAACCGCGTCGGCGACCGCCGGCCTGCCGGCGTAGCCGGGGTAGCGGACCACGCGGATGCCCTGGTTGTGGCTCCAGGAGCCCTCAACCATGAACGGGCCGTCGCCGATAGGGGCCTCGTTGAACGCGTCGGGGTCGTCGAAAAACGCCCGCGGGAGCGGGTAGAAGGCCGTGTAGCCGATCGTCAGCGGAAATTGGCTGAACGGCGCGGACAGCGTGACCTCGAGGGCTGCGGCGTCGATGGCGCGCAGCCCGCTCATCTGCTGGGACGCCGGCGGTGAGCCCACGCAGTCGGCCTGGGCCTCGGCGCTCGTGCCGCACTGCAGGTCCGCGTAACCCGCGATGTTGGTGAAGAACGAGGCGTTGTTCTGCGCGTTGGGCCCATAGGCGGAGTAGTTCCACGCGTCGACATATGACTGGGCGGTGACCGGCGTGCCGTCGTGGAACGTCCAGCCCTCTTTCAGCGTGATCGTCCACGTCCGCTGGTCGTCAGAGGTGACCGACCGCGCGTGGGCCCGCGGCGCCTCGTCGCCCATGAGCACGGGATCCTCGGCGTTTTCGGTGTCGAAGTCGATCAGCGGGCTGAACACCGCGCCCAGGACCTCGGCGCTGCACACGTCGTTGCCGTTGCCTGGCGTCAGCGCCCTCGGCTCGCAGATCTCGGCCGAGAACTCCCCGCTCCGGGCCTGACCCCCGCTGCCGCCTGTGCACGCGCCCGCGATCAGCGCGCACCCCACCAACAGCACCGCCAGCTTGTTGTGCCTCCCCTTCATGCGTCCCTCCCCCGACCTGAAACGTCATCCCCTCCGCGCCGCGAGGCGTGGGAAACGACCGCCGTCTATGCCAGGCGAATCCGCATGCGTCGTGGCGCAGGCCATGAAGTGCTCCTGGCTGGACAGCGGCTCCTCTCCGTCACCCGGCGAGCGGCGGGTCCACGACCCGTCCGCATCCAGCGTCCACGCCTGGACGTTGTCGCTCAAGGTCACGTCCAGGATATGGCGCAGCTCCTCGCGCAGCCCGGGGTCGCGCACGGGAGTGACCACCTCCACGCGGCGGTCGAGGTTGCGGGGCATCCAGTCGGCCGAGCCGATGTAGAAGTCGTCCGGGCCGAACTGGAGGATCCGCTCGTGCTCCAGCAGCCGGCCCACCACGCTGATCACGCGGACGCGGTCGCTCACTCCCGGCACGCCAGGCCGCAGGCCGCAGATCCCGCGGACGATCAGGTCGACCTGCACACCCGCCTGCGAGGCCCGGTACAGGTCGGTGATCAACCGCTTGTCGATCAGCGAGTTGAGCTTGGCGCGGATCAGACCCGGCCGCTCGGTGCCATGCTGGTCGATCTCACGCTGGATCAGCGCGCAGAGCCGGTCACGCAGCGCGAGTGGCGCGACGAGCAGCTCCCGGTACTCCTCTTGGCGCGAGTAGCCGGTCAGGGAGTTGAACAGATCGGTCAGGTCGGCGCCGAGCCTCGGGCGGCAGCTGAACAGGCCCAAGTCCGTGTACAGCGTTGCCGTTTTCGGGTTGTAATTGCCTGTGCCGATGTGGACGTAACGGCGGATGCCGTCCCGCTCCCGGCGCACGACCAGGGAGGTCTTCGAGTGCGTCTTCAATCCGACCAGGCCGTAGACGACGTGGACGCCCGCGTCCTCCAGCCTCCTCGCCCAGCCGATGTTCGCCTGCTCATCGAACCTGGCCTTCAGCTCCACCAGGGCCGCGACCTGCTTTCCCTGCTCCGCCGCCCGGATGAGCGCCTCCACGATCGGTGAGTCGCCAGATGTCCGGTAGAGGGTCTGTTTGATCGCCAGCACGTCCGGATCCTCAGAGGCGGCGGTCACGAAGCGCTCGACGGTGTGGTGGAAGCTGTCATAGGGGTGCCGCACCAGGACGTCGCCGCGCCGGATCGTCGCGAACACCTCGGAGGCAGGCAGCGGCACAGTCGTTGACCCGCGCGGCGCGAAGCGTGGGTGGACCCTGGGCGTCCAGGGTCTCCATCGCAGCCGAGGCATGTCCAGGTCGGCGAGCTGTGCGAGGTCGCGCAGGCCGAGCATCCCGGGAACCCGGTAGGTATGCGTCTGGTCGACGTCCAGCTCGTCCTGCAGCAGCCCGACGACGTGCTCCGACGTGTCCTCTGCGACCTCCAACCGCACCAGGGCGCCGAAGCGGCGGCGGCGCAGCTCCTGCTCGACCGCCATCAGCAGGTCCTCGGCCTCGTCCTCCTCCAGCTCCAGGTCGGCGTTGCGGGTGATCCGGAACGCGTGGGACTCGACGACGTCCATGCCCAGAAACAGCCGGTCGAGGTTGGCGGCGATCAGCTCCTCCAACGGCACGTACGCCCGCACGCCGCCGACCGTGACGAACCGGGGAAGGACCTCGGGAACCTTCACCCGCGCGAAGTGCGTCTTGCCCGTTTTTGGATGCGAGACCGTCACCGCCAGGGACAGGCTGAGGTTGGAGATGTACGGGAACGGGTGTCCGGGGTCCACGGCCAGCGGCGTGAGGACGGGGAAGACCGCCTCCTCGAAGTAGTGGTCGAGCTCAGCACGCTGTGGCTGCCCAAGATCCTGGATCGACATGATCGACACGCCGTTGCGGGCCAGCAGCGGGATGAGCTGACCGTGGAGGCAGGCCGCCGCCGCGTCGACCATCGGCCGCAGCCGGTCGGCGATCGCCTCGAGCTGCTCACCCGGCGTCCGGCCGTCGGGACTGCGGTCCTTGACGCCGGCGGCGACCAGGCTTTTCAAGCCCGCGACCCGGACCATGAAGAACTCGTCGAGATTGCTCGCAAAGATCCCCACGAAACGCAGCCGCTCAAGCAGCGGCGTGCCAGCGTCGATCGCCTGCGCGAGCACCCGCCGGTTGAACTCCAGCCATGACAGCTCACGGTTGAAATGCAGGCTGGGATCGTCGAGGTCTTCGACCTCCGCGACGTGAAGTTGACTCACCTGAGCACCACCTTGAGTGGGCCACTCTATACCGAAGCCGTCTCTGCCCAGACCACAGCGCGGTGCGTTTTCGGTGTCCCCTCGGTTGCGGGCGACCTCTGGGCTGTCCAGCCGCCACGGCGCGCCCCTGAGCCAACACCCTGCACAGTTGCAGGTTGCATTGGCGCAGGTTGCATTGGCGCAGGTTGCATTGGCGCAGGTTGCATCCATGCAGGTTGCATCCATACAGGTATAGTCGCGCCATGGGGTCGTTCGTCGGTCGGTCCGCTGAGCTTGCGGCGTTGAATGAGCACCTGGACCAGGTCCGCGGAAGCGGTGAGGGCAGGTTCCTCTCCGTGCGCGGGCGCCGCCAGGTCGGAAAGTCCCGGCTGATCGAGGAGTTTCTCGGTCAGGCAGGCGTACCCAGCATCTTCTTCACCGCGACGAAGAGCGCCTCGCCTGACGAGGAGTTGCGCTCGTTCGCTCGGGACGTCCAGGAATCGTCGCTCGAAGCCGCGCCCCTGTTCGCTGAGGTCGACTTCCAGGGATGGGAGCCGATGCTGCGGCTGCTCGCCGCCCACGTCAAGGTGCCCACCATCGCCGCGATCGACGAGCTGCCGTTCCTGGTCGAGGGCGACCCCTCGCTTGAGGGCGTGCTGCAGAAGGTCTGGGACCGGCAGCTGTCACGGGTCCCGGTCCTGCTCATCGTGGTCGGATCCGACCTGTCCATGATGGAGGCGCTCGGCAGCTATGACCGGCCGCTGTACCAGCGGATGCGCGAGATGGTCGTCGAGCCGCTGAATCCAGCCGAGGTCGGCGAGGCGCTGCACGCACAGGCCGCGGATGCGTTCGAGGCCTACCTCGTGATCGGCGGGTTTCCGCGGCTCGTGGCCGAATGGGGGGCAGCGACCTCTGTCGACCGCTTCCTGAGACGCCAGTTCACGGACACGACCTCCCCGCTCGTCGTCGTGGGTGAGCGCATCCTGAACGCCGAGTTCCCCCCAGGCGTCCAGGCTCGGGACGTGCTCCGCCTCATCGGCTCCGGCGAGACGACGTTCGCCGATATCGCTGCCCGTTCTGGGCTCAACCAAGGGTCGTTGACCCGAGCGCTGCAGGTGCTCGCACAGCAGAAGCGGGTCGTGGCGGTGGAGCGGCCGCTCGCCGCGCGGCGGACTCGGCTCACGCAGTACCGGATCGCTGACCCGTACCTCCGCTTCTGGCTCCGGTTCGTGGGGCCGAACATCGAGCTGCTGCTTCGAGGGCGGGGAGCCGACGTCGCGGACCGCGTCCGCAAGGCCTGGCCCGCCTACCGGGGCAAAGCCGTGGAGCCGGTCGTCAGGGCATCGCTGGAGCGTCTGCTGCCCGACGAGCGTTTCGGCGCGGCGCAGTACGTCGGGTCCTACTGGAGCCGTACGGCGGACACCGAGGTCGATCTCGTCGGTGGGAGCGGCCCAGAGGCGCCGACGGCAGTCGAGTTCGTCGGCTCGGTGAAGTGGCGGGAGCGCGCGGTCTTCGACCGCCGTGATCTCGCGGGGCTCGCCACGGCTCGGGCGCGGGTGCCCGGGGCCGACGAGGCGCTGCTTGTCGGCGTGTCGAAGTCAGGGTTCTCCACCGTCGAGCTCGATGTCGCGCTGGGGCCAGACGATCTGCTGCGCGGTTGGGAGCGCTCGTGACGAGGGAGTAAGGTCCACGGCCGAGATGACGACCACCAATGACCTGTCCGCGGCGGTCGGGCCGGGCTGGCCGCAGGCGCTCGCGCCGGTCGCTGACCGGCTCGCGGCGCTCGGTGACTTCCTGCGCGCTGAGCAGGCCGCCGGGCGCCGGTTCCTGCCGGCCGGCAGCCGTGTCCTGGCCGCGTTCGGACAGCCCCTGGACGACGTGAAGGTCCTGCTCGTGGGCCAGGATCCGTATCCAACGCCGGGGCATCCGATCGGCCTGAGCTTCTCGGTCGCGCCTGACGTCCGGCCGCTGCCGGGAAGCCTGCGGAACATCTTCCGCGAGTACGGCGACGACCTCGGGCACCCGTCGCCGGCCACCGGGGATCTGTCCTCCTGGTCCGCGCAGGGGGTCATGCTGCTCAACCGGGTCCTCACCGTCCGGCCCGGTGCGCCTGGATCGCACCGCGGGATCGGCTGGGAGGACGTCACCGAGCAGGCGATCCGCGCGCTCGTCGCCCGCGACCGCCCGCTGGTGGCGATCCTGTGGGGCGCGGACGCGCGCGGCCTGCGCCCGATGCTCGGCTCGACCCCGGCGATCGAAAGCCCGCACCCCAGCCCGATGTCAGCCGACCGCGGCTTTTTCGGCTCCAGGCCGTTCAGCCGGGCGAACAAGCTGCTCGCGGCCCAGGGCGCCGAGCCGGTCGACTGGCGCCTGCCCTGAAGCGGGGTGTGTCGATTCAGTTCCGGTTTCCGGAACCCGGCCGACACACCCCGTTTCGTCGGCACAGGGTGGCGGTACAGTTCGCGGCATGGCAGCTGGGGGTGGCACTAAGGCCGTGGTGGCGGCGATGCTCGCCAACGGCGGCATCGCGATCGCCAAGTTCGTCGGGTTCCTGATCACCGGCGCGAGTTCGATGCTCGCGGAGTCGGTCCACTCGGTCGCGGACACGGGCAACCAGGCGCTGCTGCTGTTCGGGGGCAGGGCCGCGAAGAAGCCGGAGTCCGAGGAGCGGCCGTTCGGGCACGGCCGCGAGCGCTACTTCTGGTCGTTCGTCGTCGCGGTCGTGCTGTTCGCGCTCGGGGCGCTGTTCTCGCTGTACGAGGGGTTCTCGAAGCTGCGGGAGCCGCATGCGCCTGAGTCGCTCCCCGTCGCGATCGTGATCCTGGCGGTCGCGATCGTGCTGGAGACGCTGTCGTTTCGAACCGCGATCGTCGAGGCGAACTACGTCCGCAAACAGGAGTCGTGGTGGCGCTTCATCCGCCACTCCAAGAGTCCTGAGCTGCCGGTGGTCCTGCTGGAGGATCTCGGCGCGCTCGTGGGCCTGGTGCTCGCGCTGATCGGTGTCGTGCTCTCGCAGTACGTCGACCCGGTCTTTGACGCCTATGCCACCCTCGCGATCGGCGTGCTGCTCGGCGTCATCGCGATCGTGCTGGCCGTCGAGATGAAGAGCCTGCTGATCGGCGAGTCAGCCAGCTCCGCCGACATCGCGGCGATCCGCGCGGCGATCGAGGAGATGCCTGAGGTCGAGCGCGTCATTCACCTGCGCACGATGCACATCGGTCCCGACGAGCTGTTCGTCGGCGCGAAGGTGGAGCTGGACGGCGCCCTGTCGTTCGACGACGTCGCCCGCGCGATCAACCGGACGGAGCGCCATGTCCGCCAGCGGGTCCCGCTGGTCGGCATCCTCTACATCGAGCCTGATCTGTATCAGTCGGAGCACAGCCGGTCGTAGAGCGCGGCGGTGCGCTCGGCGACGGTGGTCCAGCTGAAACAGGCGAGGACACGGGCACGGCCGGCCTTGCCGAACCGGCGCTGCAGGGCCCTGTCGGCGAGCAGCAGGTTGATCCGCTCGGCGAGCGCACCGGGATCACCAGGCGGCACGAGGTAGCCCGTCTCGCCGTCCACGACGATCTCCGGAATCCCGCCCACGGCGGTGGCCACCACCGGAGCCTGGCAGGCCATCGCCTCAAGGTTCACCATCCCGAACGGCTCGTAGACCGACGGGCACACGAACACGCTGGCATGGCTCAGGATCTGCGCCAGGTCTGGGCGTGGCAGGGTCTCACGCAGCCAGCGCACGCCTTCCAGCTGGTCGATCCGGGCGCTGACCTCCTGTTCGATCTCGGCCGTGTCGGGTGTGCTGGCGCAGAGCACGAGTTGGGCCTCCGGGTTCAGGTTGGGGGCCGCCTCCAACAGGTGGATGATGCCCTTCTGCCGGGTGATCCGCCCGACGAACACGACCGACGGCCGGGTCGGGTCGATGCCGTGGGCTTCGAGAACGTCGGTGCCTTCATCTGGCGAGAACGTCTCGGGATCGACGCCGTTGTGGATGACATTGACGCGGTCCGCGGCCACTGCCGGGTAGCAGCGCAGCACGTCGGAGCGCATGCCCTCCGATACCGCGATGATCGCGTCGGCCGACTCCAGCCCGATGCGCTCGCAGAAGCTGGACAGGGCGTACCCACCGCCGAGCTGCTCGGCCTTCCACGGGCGGAGCGGCTCAAGGCTGTGGGTCGTGGCGACGTGCGGGATGCCGTACAGCAGCTTCGCGAGGTGCCCGGCGAGGTTCGCGTACCACGTGTGGCTGTGCGCGAGGTCAGCCCCCTCGACACCGGCCGCCATCGCCAGATCCACCGACATGCAGCGCAGCGCCGCCAAATGCGGCTGCTCGCCCGCCAGCGCCTCCCACGGCTCGTAGGTGCGCGCGACCAGCGGCGAGGGCCGGGGGCCACCGAAACAGTGCACCCGCACGTCGACGATCCGGGCGAGCACACGTGACAGCTCATCGAGGTGCACCCCCGCGCCGCCGTAGACCTCCGGCGGGTACTCGCGGGTGAGCAGCGCCACTCTCATATCCCCGCCCTCCACGCGCGCTGGCGCGCGCGCCTCACCCGCCTCACGGCTTCACTTTCTCGTCCTTGCCGATCACGACGATCCCACCGGGCGAGATGGTGAAGCGGGCGCGGTCCCTCCCGACGTCGACGCCGATGCGGGCCCCCTCCGGGATCCGCACGCCCTTGTCGATGATCGCGTTCCGCACGACCGCGAAGCGGCCGACATCCACCCCATGCATGAGCACCGTCCCCTCGACCTCCGCGTGTGAGTGAACCACGACACCCGGCGACAGGACGGACCGGCGGACGACCCCGCCAGAGACGACGGCCCCGGCGCAGACCATTGAGTCCAGCGCGTGTCCCACCCGACCCGGCCACTCGAAGACGAACTTCGCGGGGGGGAACGGCTCGTGCCAGGTGAGGATCGGCCACTGCATGTTGTAGAGGTTGAACACCGGGTGAACACTGACGAGGTCCATGTGCGCCTCGTAATACTCGTCGAGCGTGCCGACATCCCGCCAGTAGCCCCGGTCGCGATCGGTCGCCCCAGGCACCTCGTTGTAGGAGAAGTCGTAGACCGCCGCCTCGCCAGATTTCACGAGCATCGGGATGATGCTGCCGCCCAGGTCGTGGGCTGACTCGCGGTCCTCGGCGTCGGTCGTCACCGCGTCGACCAGCGCCTCGGTCGTGAACACGTAGTTCCCCATCGACGCGAAGATCTCGTCAGGCGCGTCGGGCAGCCCATCAGCCTCGAGCGGCTTCTCTTTGAACGCGACGATCCACCGGCCTGACTCGTCGGTCACGATCACCCCGAACTGTCCGGCCTGGCTGCGGGGAACGCGGATACCCGCCACCGTCACGCTGGCCCCCGAGGCCACGTGCTGCTCGAGCATCTGGCGGGGGTCCATCCGATACACGTGGTCGGCGCCGAACACCAGGATGTACTCCGGCTGCTCGTCGCGGATCAGGTTGTAGTTCTGGTAGATCGCGTCCGCCGACCCGGCGAACCAGTACGGCCCCCGGCGCATCTGCGGTCCCACAGGCGTGACGTAGTTGCCGAGCAGCGGCGACATCCGCCACGTCTGCGCGATGTGCCGGTCGAGGCTGTGGGACTTGTACTGGGTCAGCACGACGATCCGGTGAAACGCGGCGTTCACCAGGTTTGACAGCACGAAGTCGATCAGCCGGTAGTTGCCGCCGAACGGCACCGCCGGCTTCGCCCGCTGCGTCGTCAGGGGGGACAACCGCTTGCCCTCGCCGCCCGCGAGGACCATCGACAGCACGCGTCCGCCGGCCACCGCCGTCACACTACCCGGTTTCGCCCCCGCTCACCGATGTGCGCACAAACCGCCTCACCCCGTATCCCCGTGCTTCATCCACCAGCAGGGCCGACGGGCGGCTCACGAGCGAGCCTGCCTGGTGCCATCAGCGCTCAGGGGTCGTCCTGGCCGCCTTGACCCTCCTGACGCGGGGCGGTCGTCCAGGCGTGCCAGGCCTTCAAGGCCAAGTCTTCGGTCATGCCCGCGACGGACCGCTCCGAGAGCCGACCTTGTGGACCAGGTTGTAGACCAACCAACCCGGCAACGTGGGACCTTGCGGGTGCTGGCGCTCATTCACCGCTCGAGAGGGCGGTCTGCCATTGTCCACTGCCTCCCAGAATTGCGCTTCGGTCACCTGGAGCTGATCAGTGAGAATGTGGCGAGCCGCGTCGGCAGAGGTCGCGTCAGGAGACGCACACAGCATACTGCGAAGCTCGTCTCGACTCGACCCGCCGTCAGCCCGACGCGGCGAACCCAGCCGAGCCGTCCAGCATGGTTGGGCGCATGTCGCAAGCCCTCGAACCACTCCTCGACGTAGTCCTCGACCTCGTCGATCAGGTCGTCGATGGCGTGGTCGAGGTCGTTGCCCTGTCCATAGACGGCGAACTCCGGAAGCCAAACCGACACCGGTCCGTTCTCGTCGAAGAGGACCTCATGGCTGAAGGGATAGAGCGCAGCAAGGTCGGCACGGAGCTGGTCGAGGGGCACAACCGCGACCGCTCCGGACCCGCGTCGCTCTACGATGACGGCTGCCCCGTCTCCTGCGACTCGGTCATAGACCGACGAGAATTCGCGCCGAGCGTCCGAGAACATGAACCGATCACGCATGCGTACATGCATAGCAGTGATGCTCATGTTGCTCAACTTGTGCAGATGCAGGGCAGGGGCGTTTGCCCGTCTGCCCAGCATCGATGTGGTCAGGGGAGGAGGAGGACCTTGCCGCGGGTTTGGCCGGCCTCGATGTAGCGGTGGGCGTCGGCGGCGTCGGCCAGGGGCCAGGTGCGGTCGATGCGGACATCCAGCTCGCCAGCGGCGATCCACGCGAACAGGTCTCCGGCGCGCCACGCCAGCTCCTCGGGGCTGGCGATGTAGTGGGCGAGGTTCGGCCGGGTGAGGTACAGCGAGCCCTTGTGATTGAGCACCTGGGGGTCGAGCGGGGGTACAGGTCCGCTGGACGCCCCGTACAGCACCATCCAGCCGCGGGGCCGCAGGCAGTCCAAGCCGCGGTCGAACGTGTCCCTGCCGACCGAGTCGTAGACGACGTCGACGCCCGAGCCGTCCGTCAGCCGCTCTACCGCCTCGACGAGGTCGAGGTAGCGGATGACCTCGTCAGCGCCGGCTCTGCGGGCCAGGCGCTCTTTCTCATCCGTCGAGGTCGTCGCCAGCACCCGGGCGCCCAGCCGCCTCGCGATCTGCACGAGCAGGTGGCCGACCCCGCCGGAGGCCGCGTGGACCAGGGCGGTCATGCCCTCCTCCAGCCGCACCGTGCTGTGCGACAGGTAGTGGGCGGTCATGCCCTGGAGCATCACCGCGGCGGCCACCCGCAGGTCGATCCCGTCGGGCACGCGCACGACCCGCGCCGCCGGGACGACGGCCTGCTCGGCGTAGGCGCCGAGCTGCATCGCGTACGCGACCCGATCGCCCTCGGCGATCCCGCCCACGTCGGGCCCGACCGCGTCCACGACGCCAGCGGCCTCCATGCCCGGGGTCATCGGCAGGTCCAGCGGATACTGCCCCTTGCGGTGGTAGACGTCGATGAAGTTCAGCCCGGCGGCCTCGACCCGAACCCGCACCTGACCGGGGCCGGGATCGGGGACCGGAACGTCCCGCAGCCCCAGCGCCTCAGGACCACCCGTCTTCTCCACCCGAATCGCCTTCATGCGCCTCACACTATCTGAAAAGCCCGTGCCCCCGCATTGTGAAGAGTTCGTCCGAAATACCCGGATGAACTCTTCACAATGGCGTTGACGAGTCGTGACGGGAGGGCGTCACTGGTATCCAGGGAAGGAGGCGGGCGATGGCACCCGAACCTTGGGGCTGTCGAGGTCATGGTCGCGAGCGTCCCTCTGTGTCAGGCGATCGATGACGCGCGCGCGCAGGTGGACATGACATTCGACGGGCTGCGCCCGACGACACGTGATGACGCCGCGTCGGTCGTGGACCAGATCTTCGACGAGGCAGACCGCCGCGACCCCGGCCGCCAACGCGCCTGGGTCGCGCTCGTCGACGACAACAACCACCAGATCGGCCGCATCCAAGCCGAAGCCAAAGCATGTGAGGTCAACGTGACGATCGTCTGTGACCTCATCCACGTGCTCGAATACCTGTACCTGTGAAAGCGGCCTGGTGCCTCTACGACCAGGCGACCCGACGCCGAGCAATGGGTCAAAGACAAAGCCTCCGCGCGGTCCTGGCCGGATACGCCAGCCAGGTCGCCGCCGCCATCCGGCGCAAAGCCACCTGCCAAGGCCTCGACCCGCCCAGACGCGCCAACGCCGACACCGCCGCCAGCTACCTGGTCAACAAGGCCGCTTACCTGGACTACCCGACCGCGCTCAAACGCGGCTGACCCATCGCCACCGGCGTCATCGAAGGCGCTTGCCGCCAGCCCGTCAAAGACCGACTGGACCTCACCGGCGCACGCTGGGGACTACCCGGCGCCCAAGCCATCCTCAAACGAGGACTACACGCCACCGGCGCCTTCGACGACTACTGGCAATACCACCTCGCGCAAGAGCGACGACGAACCCACGAGGGAACGCTATGCCAACAACCACGTCCCCCAGGCCGCCTGAAGCCCTTCAGAAGAGCCATCAGCCACCGGTGATCGCCGCCGCGAGGACGGCCTGGGAGGCGGGGGACCGCGAGTCGGCGTTCTGGTTGTACCTGGACGTCGACGCGACGTTGATCACCTGCTGGTGTGATGACCGGGAGGGGTTGCGCCGCGCTGCGGCGACTACAAGAAGGGGTGTGAGGGCACTCATCCGTTGGTGGTCTACCTGGACCGCAGGGACGGGTTGGGCGAGGCGCTGGCGGGCTGCTGCGCGCGGGTAACGCCGGCTCGAACACGGCCGCCGATCACATCGAGGTGTTCGAGATGTCCGTCATGGCGCTGCCGGGGCTGCCGCCGAACGTCCGACTGGTCGTGCGGGCCGATTGCGCGGGGTGCAGCCAAGAGTTCTTGGCCCATCTGCGTCAGGCGCAGGTGGGGTTCTCGGTCGGCTTCGAGGTCAACGAGGCGGTGCGTGAGGCCATCCGCGCGTTGCCCGACGAGGCGTGGGTGCCGGCCGTGCGCCAAACGGTGAGCCGCGCGAGGGGGCGGCGGTGGCCGAGGTCACCGGCCAACTCGACCTGTCCGCCTACCCGCAAGGCAGCCGGGTGATCGTGCGCCGGGAGCCGTTACACCCGGGCGCGCAGCAGACGCTGTTCGACGTCGACGGGAAACGCTTCACCGCGTTTTTGACCGATCAGCCCGGCACCGACCTGGCGGGCGGAGACCAGCCCGACCACGGCTGTGACCTGGCCGATCTCGACCGGGTGCATCGGGAGCACGCGCACGTCGAGGACCGTATCCGGGGCGCGAAAGGACACCGGGGCGCGTAAGCTGCCGTGTGAGACGTTCGAGCGGAACGCGGTGTGGTTGCAGTTGGTCATGATGGCCCAGGACCTGATGGTCTGGACGCAGGCGTTGACGTTGGACGGACAGTTGCGGCGGGCCGAGCCGGCGACGTTGCGTTACATGCTGTTGCACGCTCCGGCCCGGATCGTGCGTTCGGGGCGGCGGGTCAAGCTGAAGATCCAACACGACTGGCCGTGGGCCACCTAGCTGGTCGCGGCGTTCAAACGGCTTGACGCGCTCCCGCTTCCCGCGACCTGACAGGTCAGGCCCGCCGACGCCGTCCTGTGACAATCCCCGTCATAACTCCCGCCAGCGGCCCACCGCCATTTGGCGTGCCCGAACATCCCCTTTTCACACACTGACAGAACTTGTGTTCTCCCACAATTCTCGTCTCGCATGCCCGCGGACCTCCCACACCCGTTCCGCACACCGGGATGAAACATCGAGGCTAATGTTGACCATCGCGATTACGGTGGCTATTCTTTTATCGTTAACGGTCGGATTTTGCCACAGTCGCGGGGTACCTTGATGGAAGATGTCGTTACTATCCGGTTGCGATTGGCGGCAATAGTCGCTGAGGCCGAGAACGACGAGGAGTTCCGGCGGAGGCTCGCCGACGACACCGCCACGGTCCTTGCCGAGCACGACATTCCCGACGGCGCCGTCGAGGAGTACGCGCAAGCGCTGGACAGGTCGCGACGACTCGATGCCGCTGCCGACCCGACCGAGTGCATCCACACCAACGGCTGCGCGGACTTCACGTGCATCTCGAGTCATTGCGGACCGACCTGCTTCATCACGATCGTGGTCGATCCGCCGGATGCCTAGCCGGGCGGAACGGACCCGGCATCAATCGGCCTGGACGTGACGGCAGACAGGGCCGCAGCGCCCGGCAACGACGTCCCGGCCCGGTCGGAGACCGATCCGTGGCTGCTCGAATCGGTGCGGAGCGCACTCAAGGGAAAGGCCCATGAGTGGCGTGTGTCTTCGGCGGTCGATGCGAAACGGCCGTGGATTGTCGCCGAGCCGGAGGGCGGGACGTTGCCAGCGCAGGGTTGGAAGCTGCACGTCGCGAGCTACGGGTCCCGGGCGGCCGAGACGCTCCGTCGTGTGCTGCCACGGATCATCGAGAAGGACATTGCTTTCAAGGTGATCGGTTCGGTTTCGTGGCTGCGCCAGCTCAACCGAGGTAGTGCCGGCCTCTCCCAGATCGGCAAGTTCATCACCGTCTATCCCGGCGACGACTCGCAGGCCGTCGACATCGCGATCGCGCTGGGCGACGCCACCCGCGGCCTGCGCGGACCCGAGATCCCCTCGGACCGGCCGATCGAGCCCGGTAGCGTCGTGCACTACCGGTACGGGGCATTCGGCGATCTCCTGATGCAGACGCGGCTCGGCGAGATCACGCCCGCGCTGGTGGTCCCGGGGGGTAGGCTGGCGCCCGACCGCCGCGGTGCCGCACCGTGGCAGCCGTCGTGGGTCCAGGACCCGTTCGTGGCCTGCGGCCTTGGTGCCCCATCGCGTCTCGCGTCCCGCGTCGGCGGTCGCTACCAACCCGTGCTGACGTTAAGCCAGTCACCGGGCGTCCTGGTCCAGCTGGCGCTCGACGTCGTCTCGCCTCGTACGTGTGTCCTCAAGCGAGCCAGACTGCGAGATCACGGCAGCGTCCCGTACGACGACCCCGGGTCCCGCCTGCGGCGCGAGAAAGATCTCCTCGCTGACCTGGCCGATCTCGGGTCGACGCCCCGGCTCTACGATGTCTGCGACGACGGTGACGAGCTGGCACTCATCATCGAGGATCTCGGCTCAGAGACGCTGGAGCAGCATGTCCGCGCGCTCGCGGCCCGCGGTATCTTCCTTCCGCACTCGCGTGTGGTCGAGATCGGCGTTGCGCTGGCCGACGCGGCGGTCGCGCTTCATGACCGCGGATACGTCCACGGCGATCTGAAGTCGACGAACGTCATCGTCGGCCCGGACGGTCGGCTCAGGCTCCTCGACCTCGACCTCGCACATCTCATCGGGTCCGGCGACCGACGTCCGGGCGCAGGCACGCGTGGTTACACGTCTGCGGACTGCCGGGCCGGCGCGCGGGTCGCGCCCACAGACGACATCCACGCGATCGGCGCCCTCCTGTACTTTATGACCACCGGTGCAGAGCCCTCACGCGCACCAGCCATCGAGAACTTGCTCAGCCGTCCACCGGAGGTGCTCAACCCCGCGATCGACCCCTCGCTGCTGGCCATCATAGAACGGTGTTTGTCCGACGATCCCGACCGTAGATTCGCGTCCGTCCGTGACGTCACGAGCGCCCTGCTGAGCGGCGGGGAAGCGGGGACCGGCGTCGGGTGGACGCATGTCGCGCGCGTTTCTGGCGTCACGTCCGAGGAGGCTCTGCGGCAGGCCCGACGCGCTGCTGACCATATCTGCGCGCAGGCCGAACCGGGCGACCACGGGCTGGTGTGGCGCAGCACCCACTACCTCGGCAAGGGACTCGTCGGACGAGACGTCAGTTCCGGCACGGCTGGCATCGTTCTCGCGCTGGCCGAGCTGGTGGGAGAGTTCCAGGACCCGGCGCACGCGGACGTGTTGCGGCGCGGCGCGAGCGCACTTGCCGTGTTCCCGCCTCTGGCCGGTGACCGGCCGTCCGGGTTGTACGTCGGCGATGCAGGCGTCGCCGCCGCTCTGCTGCGTGCCGGGCAGGTACTCGACGACACCGGCTTCATCGACGCCGCGATTCGAAAGGGCCGTTCCGCGGCCAACCGGCCCGTCGACTCTCCAGACCTCTTCCACGGCGCCGCAGGACGGCTTCTCGTGCTGCTCCTACTCTGGGACGAGACAGGAGACCCGCAGATCCTCGATCGCGCTGTCCGGATAGGTGATGAGCTACTCGACCTGCGGGAGGGCGAACCGGGCGAGGCGCGCTGGCGAATACCGGCCGGCTACGCCGACCTGAGCGGAAGGTGCTACCTCGGATACGCGCACGGGGCGGCAGGCATAGCTGACACGCTACTCGACCTCTTCGACGTGACGGGGGAGCAGCGATATGCCGAGGCTGCTCTCGACGCAATCTCGTGGATCGCTCGCCAGGCCGTACCGACTCTCGACGACGTCAGTGGGCTCGGCTGGCCGCAGGTCGAGAACGGGCGGCTGCACCCGCCGTTCTGGTGTCACGGCGCCACGGGGATCGGGCGGCTCCTTCTGCACGCTGCTCGGCGGGGAGTGTCAAGCGACGCGCCCGACCTTCTCATGCGTACGTGCCGGTCAGTCGCGAACGGAGCGCGGTGGAGCGGGCCAACCCTGTGCCACGGGCTCACCGGAAACGTCGAGCTGTTGCTCGACGTGGCGCAGTGGACAGGTCAGCGCCACTTCCTCGACGCCGCCGACCGATTGATGTTGCTGGCGAACGCGTTCGTGGTCGCGTCCGACGACGGCTGCGCCTGGATATCGGAAGCACCACGACAGATCACTCCGGACTATCTCATCGGGTACGGCGGAGTGGCGATCACCTATCTCCGTCGCGGTGTGCAGGACCGCCCGCATCAGCTGAGTCGGGCAGGCTTTAGATACCGCAGCCTAACCCGGGCAGCGTCGCCGGCCACCTCAAAACTGTCATCAGTTACCGGCTCATGAGTCAGGCGGGTCCGATCAACGCGTCGGCAGGCGCGACACCGGGGATGCCACGGAGCGACGTAAACCCCCGAGGCGGATGGAACGTATCGCCGCGTCGGTGAATACCGACGCCTCGCGCCACTGCCCGCATGGATCATCGGCCTGACACGCCAACGTGCCGGCAAGCATCTGGAACAGTCCAGGCCAGCGGGAGTGCAGCAAGTGAGAATGAAGCGGCCGGCTCCGGTCTGCTGGATGTGTCGTGGGTCGTCCACGAGGCAACGGTGGTTCACGGCGTCGAACGAAGCCCCGACTCACTACCGTATCGAGGACCTGACCGAGGCGCTGCGCGCCGACGCGAGGGGCTTGTATTGCGCCGAGGCGGCTGTCACACCCCCTATAATATGACGGCTGGGCGCCTAATATTAATATGACGGTTGGGCGCCGGACGCGGCGATCATCCACGTCCGCTACCAGCGCATGTACCGGCTGTCTCCACTGCAGGACGACCTTGAGCCGCCTCGCCGCCGGTGTGGGCGACGACCATCATGGCTGGCGGTCCAAAGTGGGGCTGAACTCGACGCTGATCGTGTCGGGTCGCTCCGCGAGGTCGCGAGACTTCTTTATGACAGCCCGTGTCATGCGGGAGCCGTTGGAGCGCATCGTGGATGCTCTCGCTCGCGGCGATGACCCCCGGATCGGTTTGCATGGACGACGTCACAGAGGGATCCGCCACCGGCACCTCGACGCACGCGTTCACCCGGCCAATGCCGCAATGGTCACGGTTCGATGCGCCCTGGCGCTGAGCCGCGCTGGCCGACCCAGATAGCCTCCCGATCAGCAGATCGTGCGAAGCTTGAGTGGGAAACCAGGGCATCCCACTCAGCCGTCGTATAGACGAGAAGGTCGACTGGCACTGGCAGCGTCGTGGTGTCAAACGTCGAGCCGCAGGCCTCGAATGGGTGCGATGACTCACCGACGATGACGACGAGGTCGAGGTCGCTGCCTACGCCCCAGTCGCCTCTCGCGTAGGAGCCGAAGTAGCCGAAGTAGCCGAAGTAGCCGAAGTAGCCGATTTTCAGGACATCGGGAGCGAGCGACCAGGATAGCCGCCGCCCAGAGGCGGACCGCGCCGTCGACCGTCCGTGCGTCAGGCCATCGCAGCACGGACGAACGCAAGGATCGCACCGGCATGCCGTAACGCCTCCTCGCTCTGGAGCGGGCCATAATGCTCGAATGGCAGCCCTGCCGGGTGGCTGTTCGGGTATCGAGCCGGCAGTGTTGGGGAAACTTTGCCCCACCAGGTGGGGCAAAGTTTCCCAAGCATCGGCTGTCCCTGCACCAGCACACTGATACCCCGGGCCGCCTGTGGCGGCGCTTGGACCTCAGGGGAGGGGGCGGAGGGCGGCGTGTAGGCAGCGGGTGGCGGCGGCTGAGGCGCGGGTGCGGGCGAGGCGCTGGCGGGCGCCCGCGAGGCGGGGGCCGGTGTGGGCGGGCAGGGTGGGCGTCCTTGAGGCCATCTCGTCCAGCGTGCCGGCGAGGTGGGTCAGGCGGGCGGTGCCGCTCGGCTCCAGGCCGGCTCCCGCAGCCTCCAACCGGCGAAGCCAGCGGGTCCCGCCCTCCAGCCGCAGTTCGTCGAGAAGATCTTTGACCGCGCAGTAGAGGGGCAGGTGCTCGTGGTCCGGCGGGCCGACGGCGGCCTCGACGGTCGCGATCAGCTCGTCGATGCGCTCCTGGAGCCTCAGGCGCCGCGCGGCGCCGCTCTGACGCAGGCGGTGGAGTTCGAGACCCAGGTCGGCCAGGATGCTCGCGGCGGAGCCGCCCTGCAGGCAGGCCCGCAGATTCGCGGCCCAGAGGTCGTGCGCGACCCTGTCCAGATGGTCGGCGAGGTCGGCGACTTCGCGATAGAGCTGCACGTTGCTGTCGAGGCGCGAGCGGGGCAGGGTCTCCTCCATGCCCCTCACGCTACGCCATCCGCACAAGTCTCCCCGGCATGAATCCACCTTGACAGGACAGGAGCCGGCGGAGTACATAAGCAGGGCAGACGGGGGTTTTCCGCTGGTGGCGCCACGTACGCGCCAAGCGTGAGAGAAGGCGGCGAGGCGGAGTCGTTTCAGGCGGCCAAAGGGCCGCATAGGGGGAGTCGGCGGTGTTGCTCACAATTTCAGTGCGCGTGTTGCGCCCAGGGGTCCGGCTTGGTGGGCTATGAGGATCCTGCATGTCAACAAGTTTCTCTACCGCCGGGGCGGGGCTGAGGCGTACATGGAGGATGTGGCCGCCCTGCAGCGCGGCGCCGCTCATGAGGTGGCCTTCTTCGGCATGGCGCACCCCGCGAACGGCGCGCAGCGATTCGCCGAGCATTTCCCCCCTCACCTGCAGCTCGACCCCCCGCCGCCGACGCTGGCCGGCAGGGCCCGGGCGATGGGGCGGATGCTGTGGTCGGCGGCGGCGGCGCGAGGGATAGCGGCGGTGATCGAGGCGTTCCGTCCTGATGTCGCACACCTCCACAACGTCTACCACCAGCTCTCGCCCTCGATCCTGGGGCCCTTGGCCCGGTGGCGCATCCCCACCGTGATGACCCTGCACGACTACAAGCTGGCGTGCCCGAGCTATCTGTTCATGGCCGGCGGCCAGGTGTGTGAGGCCTGCCTCGGCGGCCATTTCCACCAGGCGCTGCGACGCCGCTGCAAGGACGGCTCCCTGGCCGCCAGCGGCGCGCTGGCCTTGGAGTCGGCCCTTCACGCCGCGACTGGCGCGTACGGGCGGGTCGGGGTCTTCATCTGCCCGAGCCGCTTCATGGCGGCCAAGATGACGCAGGCTGGGGTGTTCCCCGAGCGGATGCGATGCAGTCCGCACTTCATCGACCTCTCCACGATCGAGGGGGCGGAGGCCGCGGGGCAGGGGGCGGTCTTCGCCGGGCGCCTCTCACCGGAGAAGGGCGTCGATACGCTGATCGAGGCCGTGGCCAGGATGGGTTCGGGCTCACTCGAGATCGCCGGCGACGGCCCCGAGCGGACCCGTCTCATGGCGCTCGCGCAGGCGCGTGCCCCCGGTCGGGTGCGGTTCCATGGCCATCTGCCCAAGGCGGATCTCCATGAGCTGATCCGGTCCGCGGCGGTCGCCGTGCTGCCGTCCCGGTGCTATGAGAACCAGCCGCTGATCGTGCTCGAGGCGTTCGCCTGCGGCGTCCCCGTGATCTGCTCGGACCTCGGGGGCATGCCTGAGCTCGTGGACCCCGGCGTCGACGGGCTCCTGGTGCCGCCGAACGACCCCGACGCGCTTGCAGCGGCGCTGCGCCGGTTCTTCAATGATCCGGAGGGCGCGTTCGCCATGGGCAGGGCCGCGAGGGCGAAGGTGGAGGAGCAGTTCTCGCCCGACCGCCACCTCTGTCGCTTGGACGAGATCTACGCCGAGGCGGCCGCACATGTCCGCTGAGATGGAACGGTCCGGCGGCCTTCGCGTCGCGATGATCGGCCAGCGTGGCGTGCCGGCCACCTTCGGCGGCATTGAGCACCACGTCGAGCAGCTCGGCTGGCGGCTGGCGGCCAGGGGCCACGAGGTCACCGTCTTCTGCCGCACCAACTACGTGACGGACCGCCAGCCCACCTACCGGGGGATGCGCCTGCGCCACCTGCCGACGGTCAGCAGCAAACATCTCGATGCGATCGTCCACAGCGCGCTGTCCACGCTCTCGGCGCTCGCGGGCCGCTTCGACGTCATCCACTACCACGCCCTCGGCCCCGGCCTGCTCACCCCGCTGCCGAGGTGCCTCTCCCGAGCCCGGGTGGTGCAGACGATCCACGGGCTGGACAACGAGCGGGCGAAGTGGGGGCTCGGCGCCAAGGCCGTCCTCACGTCCGCCGCGTGGCTCAGCGCGCGCGTGCCCGACGCCACCATCGTCGTGTCCCAGGCGCTGGCGCGGCACTACCGGTCCCGCTACGGCCGGTCAGCCCTGCACATCCCGAACGGCGTCAACGAGCCGCCCGCGCGGCCGGACCCCGCCGAGATCACGCTGCGTTGGGGGCTGACGAAGGGCAGCTACCTGCTGTTCGTGGGCCGCTTGGTGCCGGAGAAGGCGCCTGACCTGCTCGTCCGCGCGTTCCGCGAGATCGGCGGCGATCGCCGGCTCGTCATCGCCGGGGACTCGTGTTTCACCGATGGGTACGCGGCCGATGTCCGCCAGCAGGCGGCCGCCGACCCGCGGGTGCTGTTCGTCGGGTACGTCTACGGACAGAGCCTGGCGGAGCTGTACAACAACGCGGCCGGGTTCGTGCTGCCGTCATCGCTGGAGGGCTTCCCCCTGACCCTGCTCGAGGCGGCCTCGTACGGCACGCCGATCGTCGCCAGCGACATCCCGCCGCACGTCGAGGTGCTGGGCCACGACGGCCATGGACATCGCCTGTTCCCCAGCGGGGACAAGGACGGCCTGGTCAGCGCCCTGCATCGCTGCCTTGCGGATCAGCCGGCCGAGAAGATGGGCGGGGCCGCGACGGGTAGACAGGTGCTGCGCCGCTACCGCTGGGATGACGTCGCCGCGGCGACGGAGCAGGCCTACCTGCGGCTGGTGCACGGGCGCTGCGCCGGGACCGACGATGAGCCGAGCATCGGGTCCACGCTGGAGCCGGTGCGGCTGCGGCGCCCGTGACGGACGCGATGTGAGCCCCCGGACCCGTATCAGCGGTCTCGTCGCTCTGGTGACGGTGGCCAGCCTGCTGGCAGGCCTCCGCGCGATCAGCGGCCGTGCTGAGAACGCTCCCGTGGAGCCCTCTGCGGTGCCGGCTCCGCCGGAGCCTGAGCCGGCCGCCGATCTGAAACCGCCCATTCAGGGCCTGATCGACAACAACAAGATCCCGCCCGCCTCCCATTTCTCCGCCGTGCAGGCCTTTGTGGTAGGTGTCGATTGGGCCGATCTCCAGTCTGAGCCGGGCGGGCCGATCATGCAGGGCAACGCCATCGATCAAGGGCTGGCGCAGGCGCGGGCGCTCAACGCCGAGCATCCGGGTCTGGACCTGAAGCTCAAGCTGAGGGTGTATGCCGGGATCCAGGCCCCTGAGTGGGCGAAGCGCCTTGCCGGGGAGCCGGTTGTGGTGAGGGATCCGCAGAGCGGCACCAGCGGCACCGTCGGGCGTTTCTGGACCGACGCGTTCGGGCGGGCATACGACGAGCTGCAGGCCAAGCTGGCGGCTCGATACGACCACGTCCCCGAGATCCGCGAGGTGGTGATCGCGCGGTGCGCCACGGTCTTCGCCGAGCCGTTCATCAGGAACACGGGTGACAAGGCTTCAGCGCGGGCGCTGCTGGACGCCGGCTTCACGTGGGAGGCTGACCACCGCTGCCATGAGGAGCAGATCGACGCGCACAGCGTGTGGGAGCGAACGCGCAGCGCGCTGGCGCTCAACCCTTACCAAATCGTGTCACCGGAAGGGGTGTTCAAGACTGATGGCGAGTTCACCGAGCAGATGATGCGCCTCTGCCGGTCGGTTCTTGGCGATCGGTGCATTCTGGAGAACAATTCCATTCAATGGCCGGTGAAGCCGACCTATACAGAGATGTATGCACAGATCAGGGCGCTCGGGCCCCCGATCGCGTTCCAGACCGAGCCGAGGGCCAAAGTCGGGGATTTGGGGCAGGCACTGGCGTGGGCGGTGGAGCAAGGCGCCAATTCTGTGGAGCTGCACCGGCGCTATGAGGAGCATCCGGCTGACAGCCTCGCCACATTCGACCGAGCGTTGAAAGCCAACGCGGTGATGCAATGAGCGACCGCACCACTGTGCTCTACATCGCGGGATCGGGCCGCAGCGGCTCGACGCTGCTCGCCAGCATCCTCGGCCAGGTCGACGGGTTCTTCGCCATCGGTGAATTCTCCAACATCTGGCAGCGCGGCTTTGCGGAGAACTGGTTGTGCGGGTGCGGCGTGCGGTTCAGTCAGTGCGTGCTCTGGCGCCAGATCGTCGAGCGTGCGTTCGGTGACGAGGCGATCGACGACGCCAGGATGATCGCGGCGCAGCGCGGCGCGATCCGCGTCCGTCACGTGCCGTCGGCGCTGCTCGGCTCGCGCCGCCTCCGCGCGTTGGGCGCGGGGGAGTACGGTCGCCGGCTCGCCCGGTTCTACGCCGCGATCAGGGAGGTCACGGGCTGCCGGGTCATCGTCGACTCCTCGAAGCAGCCGACGGTCGGCCGCCTGCTTGAGGAGATCGGCTCACTGGAGGTCTTCGTCATCCATCTGATCAGAGATCCGCGCGCCTCGGCCTACTCCTGGCGGCGCAGAAAGGCGCAGCCAGACCGCGGGCACTTCGGCTACATGCGGCAGCAGTCGCCGCTGCGCAGCGGCGCGCTCTGGGCCATTTGGAACGCCACTGCGGCTGCCCTGTGGCGCGCTGACGCTGACCGCTATCACAGGCTTCGATACGAGGACTTCGCCGCTCGGCCGAAAGAGGAGGTCGAGCGGATCCTGAAATTCCTCGGCCACGAAGGTGAGCCAACCCCCTTCGCGGACGAGCGGACGGTGCACCTGAAAACGAGCCACAGCGTCTCAGGCAACCCGAACAGATTGGATACCGGCACCGTCACGATCAGCGCTGACGCAGAGTGGCTTGCGCGGCTTGAGCGGCGAGACCGGGCGCTGGTCACGTTGGTCACCCTGCCCCTGCTGCGCCGCTTCGGCTATCCGCTGTCTCCTGCCTCACAGGAGCATGCCTCCAGACCTCCTGACCCAGGGGGATGAATGTGCTGGTAGAGAGGGTGAGAGCTTCCGCCTTCTGTCAGTTCTGTCCGTTTATTCGCGCGGAGGCCGTGAGCGGGTTCGCCGCACGTGCGCGTAAGACGGTTCGGCGAGGGCCGTATGCCTGGGCTGCCGCGTCGACTACAGCTTTCCGTCAGATCCGACGGAAAGCTGTCGTCGAGCCGCCGTCTCGCCGAGTTGACCCGCAGGTTTCCGTCAGATCCGACGGAAAGCTGTCGTCGAGCCGCCGTCTCGCCGAGTTGACCCGCAGGTTTCCCGTCAGATCCGACGGAAAGCTGTGGTCGAGCCCCCCGGCCGGCGACACCGCACCGATTATCGCACCGTGTCAGGAGGTCTGGCATCACGATGAAACGCCAGCACGGTCTGGATCCGCTGTTCATTGTGGGAGCCCCACGCTCAGGGACGAGCCTGTTGTACAAAGCGCTGTGCCTGCATCCGGCGACGGGATACATCTCCAACTGGGTCCGCCGCTTTCCGGGAATCCCCCAACTCGCGGCCCTCAACCGTATGGCGCGGCGCTGCCCCGGAATGCAGCGGGCCGTATGGTTCGGAAAAGACTCGAACGCATATGTGTACGCCTCGCCCCGCTCGTGGCTGGCGCGCGCGTTTCCGATGCCCGTAGAGGGCGAGCCGGTGTATTCGCGGTGTGGGATAGCGCAGCCCTCTGGAGCACACGTCCTGCGGTCGGCGTTCTCGGCCATCCAACGGTATGGCGGCGGCGACTGCATGGTGAGCAAACGAATAGCGAACAACCAACGGATCGGCTTACTGCGTGAGGCATTCGGCCAGGCCCGGTTTGTCGAAATCATCAGAGACGGAAGGGCCGTGGCGTATTCACTCTCAAAAGTGGATTGGTGGCCCAGCAGCGTGGTCTGGTGGTACGGAGGCTCGCCCCTGCGATGGCGGCAGGAGGGGGGCGATCCGTGGGAGCTGTGCGCCCGAGACTGGGTGGAGGAGGTGCGGGCGGTCGAGGACGGGCTGGCGGCTGTGCCTGCCGCGTCCGTCCTGCGCGTCCGCTACGAGCATCTCGTCCGGGATCTCGTGCCGGTGCTGACCGAGCTCGCCCGTTTCGCGGGCTTGCCCGCCGACCACAGGTGGTGCCAGCGGCTCGAGCAGCTCCAGCGTCCCGTGGCGGCCGAGTCCTGGCGCCACCGGCTGGCGCCAGGCGACCTCGCGACCATCGAACGGATCCAGGCCCCGACCCTGCGGAGGCGCGGTTACGACGTGTCGTGATCGCCCATGGCCGTCCACCTGCTGCACGCCAACTGCGTGCCCGGCGGCGCCCTTGCGTAGGCTGCGGCCGGCAGTAGGCGCCCGTCCGGCCCCCAAGGCGCATGCCCGCAAGGTCGCGCCGTCCCCTGCGCGCTCGTCTGCCATCGCCCGCCCGCCTTGCAGCGCATGCTCGACGCAGAAAGGGCAAGCAGCAATGGTCCGTCGGAACAATCTGAGTTCCCTGGTGGCCGCGTTCACCGCTGCCGTCCTCACCACGCTCGGTACGACCGCGGTGGCTCGTGCCGTTCCCGAGGGGCATCCCGCGGGCCACGCGCCTGACGAGCAGCGGGTCGCGCCACGCGTGGCTGCGCCGTGCCCGACCCATGTCAGCGCGGCGGGCAACACGATCTCCCACTGCGCGGCGAGCGCCGATCCCTACGTGCCGAACCTGGCCGCCGCCTCGCCTGACGATCTTGCGAAGGCTCAAGCGCTGTTCGACGTGGTGCTGCGGTTCTGCGCCGGCCACCCCACCACCCAGCATCTCAGCAGTGCCCGATACCGGCCGGTCCGCCCTGGGGCCACCCATTGGGTCAGCGCTGACGCCAGGCCGGGCTTCAATCCGGTCGCTCCCAGGGCGGCTGTGGTGGACGAGCAGGGGAAGGTGCTCGGCGTGATGTACGGCGGTGGACGCAGCGGCTTCCCTCCGCTCGGCTCTATCCCCCGCCCGCACGCGCACGGAGCGGGAAGCAACGAGATGCTGCACGTGTGGTGCACGCCCGGCAGCCTGGAGCAGGCCTTCACCACGAGAAGACCGGACCGTACCGGCGCCGTGAGGGCGGTGGCGACTCGACACGCCGATGAGGTCGAGGAGGTCGAGCATTCGACGGCGGCTCGAGACCTCGGCGTGGACCGGGCTCCGGCCGAGGACGCGGTCGCCCCGCTGCTCTCTGGCGAGGTCGAAGACGTCGTGACCATCCTGCGCTTCACGCGGGGTGGGTCTCCATCCGGTCACCTGAACCGCTGATTCGGTGTGGGGCGAGGCCGTGTTCCCTCCCCGAAATCGCCAGCGTGGTCACCCCGGCCGCCGGCATGTCCCCGCCGTCGCCGCGGCGGTCGGGTGCCTGCTCGTCGCGCTCGGCGCGCCGGCCAGCGCCCACGCCGGCCTGGTGGGAAGCCAGCCCGCGCCCGGCGTCACCGTCGAGGCCGCGCCGGCCGACGTCACGCTCGTGTTCGGTGAGCGGATCGAGCCGGACTTCGCCCAGGTGCGGGTCCTGGGCCCTGACGGTGAGGCCGTCGATGCCGGCGAGCCCGTCGTGGAGGGCACACGCGTCCGGCTGCCGCTGGATCTGGGTGAGCAGCCGGCGTCGGGGACCTACCAGGTCACCTTCCGCGTGATGACGGCGGACGGCCACTCAATCGAGTCGGCGTTCCCGTTCAACCTCGCGCTGTCCACCAGCCCGGCCGCGACCGCGCCTGCCCATACATCGGTTGCGCCGGACGCCCAGCCAGCCGGGTTCCGGGGAACGGCCGCCGCCGCGCTGCGGATCGCGCGTTTCGCGAACTACCTTGCGTTCACGGTCGTCGTCGGCCTGCTCCTCGGCGTGGCCTGGCTGCTTGCGGACCGTGGGCGGATCCTGCGCTACGCCGACCGGCGCGTGCTGCGGATCGGGGGCTGGGTGGCGGTGGCGTGGGCTGGCACAGCGGTGGCGATGTTCGTGCTCGGCCTGGCCGACGCCGCCGCGCGGCCGATCGCCGAGGTCATGCGGTCCGGCGCTCTCGCTCGCTTCGCCGGCAGCCGGTTCGGGGGCGCGGTCCTCGCGCAGGCGGCGGTCGCGGTCCTGGTTGCCGTGCTCGCGTGGAGAGTGCGGGCGCGGCCTGGGACGTGGCTCGCGCTGGCCGTGGCGGCGTTGGGCGGCCTCGCGCCGGCGTGGTGGGGACACGCGGGCACGAGCCCCACCTCGATGCTCGCTGTGGTGAGCGCCTGGGCGCACGGACTCGCGGCGGCCGTGTGGGTGGGGGGCCTGATGGCCGTGGTGCTGCTCGTGCTCAAACCCGGCAGCCCCGATCCGCTCCGGTCCGCCCGCCGGTTCAGCCGGCTCGCCGGCTGGGCGCTTGGGGTCATACTCGCGACCGGGCTGCAGAACAGCCTCGCGCACCTCGGGTCGCTGCCGAACCTGATCGAGACCAGCTGGGGCCGGCTCGTGCTCGTCAAGATCGCGCTGCTCACAGTGGTCGGATGGCTGGGCTGGGTGAACCGGCACCGGTCGCTGCCGCTCCTGGCCGCCGGCGGGGGCGTGACCGCGCGTCGTCGTTTCCGGCGCGTCGCGCTGGCCGAGGTCGGCGTCATGCTGGTCGCGTTCGGGACCGCGAGCAGGCTGGCGTCAAGCGCCCCCGCCGAACTTGAGGCCGAGGCAGCGGCCCGCACTCGCCCAGTCGCCACCACCCTCGACAACAGCTCGGGTGCGTCCTGACCACCGGCCCGCCGGTGGCGAACAGGTCACCATACTGGTGGGAAATGGAGACGAGGAGCGATCGTGGGAGCGTTCGAGAACGCGTACCGCCGCAGCCTGGACGACCCGGAGGGGTTCTGGGGCGACGCTGCGCGGGACATCGACTGGATCAAACCGCCAGATCGGGTGCTCGACGACGCCGGCTCCCCCTTCTTCCGCTGGTTCGTGGGGGGCTGGTTGAACACCTGCTACAACGCGCTCGACCGCCATGTCGAGGCCGGCCGAGGGGACCAGGTCGCGCTCGTGTACGACTCGCCGGTCACTGGCACGGCCGAGCGCTGCACCTACGCCGAGCTGACCTCCCTGGTGGCCAGGTTCGCCGGAGTGCTGGTGGCTCAAGGGGTCGGCAAGGGCGATCGCGTGATCATCTACATGCCGATGGTGCCCCGGGCCGCCATCGCGATGCTCGCGTGCGCCCGGATCGGCGCGATCCACTCGGTGGTGTTCGGCGGGTTCGCGGCCAACGAGCTGGCCACGCGCATCGAGGATGCGAGGCCGAAGGCGATCGTGTACGGATCGTGCGGGATCGAGCCCACGCGCATCGTCGAGTATGGGCCGCTGCTGAACCGGGCGATCGAGCTGTCCAGCCACAAGCCTGAGCGCGTCATCGTCGCCCAGCGGCCCCAATGCCGGGCAGAACTCGCCGAGGGGCGCGACATCGACTGGGACGAAGCGGTCGAGAACGCGCGGCCGGCCGACTGCGTGCCGGTGGCGGCGACCGATCCGCTCTATATCCTCTACACGTCCGGGACCACCGCTCAGCCGAAGGGCGTCGTGCGGGACAGCGGCGGCCACGCGGTGGCGCTGCGCTGGTCGATGGAGAAGATCTTCGACACCGGGCCCGGCGAGGTGTACTGGGCGGCCTCGGACGTCGGCTGGGTCGTCGGCCACTCCTACATCGTCTACGGGCCTCTGCTCACCGGCTGCACGACGATCCTGTACGAGGGCAAGCCGGTCGGGACGCCGGACCCCGGCGCCTTCTGGCGCGTGATCGCCGAGCACGGCGTGAAGACGCTGTTCACCGCTCCAACCGCGTTCAGGGCGATCAAGAGGGAGGACCCGAGGGGCGAGCATCTCGCCCGCTACGACCTGTCGCGGTTCCGCTGCCTGTTCCTGGCCGGCGAGCGGCTGGACCCCGACACGTACCACTGGGCCTCGGACCTGCTGGGCGTCCCGGTGATCGACCACTGGTGGCAGACCGAGACCGGCTGGCCGGTCGCCGCGAACTGCATGGGCATCGAGCCGCTGCCGATCAAGCCGGGATCGCCAACGAAGCCAGTGCCGGGCTGGGACGTGCGGATTCTCGACGTCGACGGCAGCGAGATGGGCCCGGGCATCGACGGTGATGTCATGGTGAAGCTGCCACTGCCCCCCGGATCGCTGCCGACCCTGTGGCAGGCCGACGACCGCTTCGTCGAGGCCTACCTGTCGGCCCACGACGGCTATTACCTCACGGGCGATGGCGGGCACATCGACGCCGACGGCTACCTGTACATCATGGGCCGCACCGACGACGTCATCAACGTCGCCGGCCACCGCCTGTCCACGGGGACGATCGAGGAGGTCATCGCGGGCCATGCCGATGTCGCCGAATGCGCGGTCATCGGGATCGCCGACGACCTCAGAGGCCAAGTGCCGATGGGCTTCGTGGTGCTCAAGGCCGGCGCCGACCGCGATCACGAAGAGCTGCGGGCCGAGCTGGTGCGGATGGTCCGCGACCAGGTCGGCCCGGTCGCGGTGTTCAGGCAGTGCAGGGTCGTCGCCCGCCTCCCGAAGACCCGATCCGGCAAGATCCTGCGCGCCACCATGCGCAGCATCGCGGACGGCCGGCCCTACGCCGTTCCGGCGACGATCGACGACCCCGCGATCCTGAACGAGATCAAGGAGTCGCTGCGCCCCCGCCCGTAACGGCCGCGCGGGAGCCCTTCCGGACGACAGGGAGGGCGAATGGGCTTCCGATAGGCTGTGCGCCTATGGTCACAGGCATCGGGGATACGCTGCGGGCGGCACGCCGGCAACAGGGGCGAACTCTTGCCGACGCGGCTGCTGAGACGCGAGTGCGCGAGCTGTATCTGGCCGCGTTGGAGGAGGAGGAGTTCTCCACTCTCGGCGGCGATGTCTACGTCAAGGGATTTCTTCGCAGCTATGCCCGCTACCTGGGCGTTGACCCGGATCCCCTGCTTGATCGGTTCCGCGCCGAGCACGGACGGCCGGAGGACCACGCGACCGCCACGCCCGTGCCCCTGCCGCCGGTCGGCCACGTCGGTCCGATGGGACCGATGGGAGAGCGGCAGAGACCGCCACAGGCGGTCGTCATCATGGGGATCGCGATCGGGATCCTGGTCGTCCTTGCCCTGATCGGGCTGAGCGGCGACGAGCAGCGGATCGCCGCGCCGGCGCCAGCGCCGGTGGAGGAGATCGACCGCGCGCAAGGGCTGTCCTCGCGGGCTGAATTCGCGGAGCAGCCGGACGCGCGCTCGCCCGACCCGTCTCAAGGCGCGGTGTCGCCCGGTGACTCAGGCGTATTCGAGCCGTTCCGGGACATCGTCGTCGACCTGGCGGTCACGAGCGGTGAGTCGTACATTCGCAGCGACGTGGGTCTGCCCGAGGTCGAGGGCGTCAAACAGGCGGGATTCACTCAGAGGTTCCGCGGCGGCGATACTGACATGGTGCGGCTGCGGATCGGGGACGCCTCACGCGTCCAGCTGATGGTGAACGGTCAAGACCTGGGGCAGTTGGGCAGGCGTGGCGACGTGCTTCAGGTCACATGTGAGGCTGGTGAGACCGGATGCGAGGTCCGCAAGATCGTGCCGGACTAGTGGCCCGCGCGGTGAGTCCCATGGATTCGGCTGCATCTGCAGCCCGCTCGACGCCTGCGTCGCTTCGTCGCTCGCGTAGCGCTGCTATGCGTCACTCCTTGCTCCTTGCGACGCGGGGTGCAGCTGCATCCTCGGTCCAGGGAACTCACCGCGTGGACCACTGATGCCCCGGACTTCTGGCCGCGTTGCGATCGTCACGTTGGGGTGCGGACGCAACGAGGTCGACAGCGAGCAGGTGGGCGGCGGACTGCAGGCCGCTGGCTTTCAGGTCGTCGCCGATGCGGAGTCTGCCGACTGCGTGCTCGTCAACACCTGCACGTTCATCGAACCAGCGCGTGAGGAGTCGATCGACGTCATCCTCGGCGCCTGCGACCTCGGCGTACCGGTGCTCGTGATCGGATGCATGGCCCAGCGCTACGGTGAGGAGTTGGCGCAGGCCCTGCCTGAGGCCGCCGCCGTCGTCGGATTCGCCGACTACCCGCGGCTGCCGGAGCTGATTGGGCAGGCGCTGGGGTTGTCACCCGCCCAGCGGGATCGCGTGCTGCTGCCAGTCGCCCCCGCTCCCGAGCCGGCGGGCCCGCCGACGACGGCGTTTCCGGTCCGGACCTCGCCGCGGGGGCCGTGGGCGTACCTGAAGATCGCGGGTGGGTGCGACAGGGTGTGCACGTTCTGCACGATCCCGTCATACCGCGGCCGGTTCAGGTCTCGACCCCTTGCCGAGCTTGAGGCTGAGGCGCGCTGGCTTGTCGGTCAGGGCGTGCGTGAGCTGGTATGCGTGAGCGAGAACACCACGAGTTACGGGAAGGATCTGCCCGGCGGTCGCCGGAACCAGCAGGAGCTGGTGCGCATGTTCGAACGCGTCGACGGGTTGGAGCGGGTCCGCCTCCTCTACCTGCAGCCCGCCGAGCTGACCGAGGCGCTGCTCGACGCGATGGCCGCCAGCCCGGTCATGGCTGGTTACTACGACCTGTCCCTGCAGCACGCGTCCGGTTCTGTCCTGGCGCGGATGGCTCGGTCGGGTGACGCCGAACGCTTCAGCGAACTCGTCGCATCGATCCGGAGGCGAGACCCAGACGCGGTCTTCCGCTCGTCGTTCATCGTCGGCTTCCCGGGTGAGGCCGAGGCCGATGTCGAGGTGTTGGAGCAGTTCCTCGCCGAGGCGCGTCTCGATTGGGTCGGTCTCTTCACCTTCTCGCGTGAGGAGGGAACGCCCGCTGCCCAGATGCCTGGCCAGATCGATCCAGCGGAGGCCCGGGCGCGCCGCGACCGGCTGCTGACGGTGGCGGAGTTGGTGGCCGAAGAGCGCGCGGAGCGGTTCATCGGGCGAGAGTTGGACGTGCTGGTCGAGGAGCGGGACGGCGATGGGGCAGTGGGCCGCTCCTACCGGGAGGGGCCGGAGACGGACGGGGATGTGCGCATATCAGGGTGCGACGTCCCCGTGGGCCGGATGGTGCCCGTGCGGATCGAGGCTGTGGACGGTGTTGATCTGGCAGGCGCTCCGGCGCTTGCGCACAGACGTGGGTGAGCCTCGCCCAACCCCTTCAGGACCGGCTGATTCCGCAGGCCGGGCCGTCACGACAGCACTCGTCACATGGGCGAATGCGCTGACGGTGCTGCGTGTGGCGCTCGTGCCGGTGATGGCGGTGCTGCTGCTGTTCGGAGAGGGACGGGCAGCGCGGTGGTGGGCGCTCGGCGTGTTCCTGTTCGCGGCGATCACTGATTCGGTGGACGGGTGGGTAGCGCGGCGGTCGGTGATCAGCCGGTGGGGGCAACTGGCGGATCCGGCGGCGGACAAGGCGCTGATCGTGACCGCATTGGCCGCCCTCGCGGCCTTGCGGGAGCTGCCGTGGTGGGCGGTTGGGGTGATCGTGGTCAGGGAGATCGTCGTGAGCGTACAGCGGTGGCAGCTCTCGCGGCGTGGGCGAGTGCTGGCGGCGAGCACGTTGGGGAAGGCGAAGACGGTCGCGCAGATCGTTGCCGTGGCGCTGTACCTCATACCGGGGATGGAGGGCGGTCTGCGAGCGACGGGATTGGCGGTGGCGGTCCTGCTCACGCTCACCAGCGGCGCGGAGTATGTGATCAAAGGGGAGCGGTTGTCCCGTGCGGGCTGAGCTGGTGGCCGTCGGCTCTGAGCTGCTGCTCGGTGAGGGCGTCGACACCAACTCCGCATGGATCTCCAAGCGTCTGACCGAAATGGGCATCGACGTGCACCGCCACACAACCGTCGGCGACGACTCCTCACGCATGCTGGCCGTACTGCGCGAGGCGTGCGAGCGCGCGGACGTCGTGATCGTCACGGGCGGATTGGGACCGACGCACGACGACCTCACCCGGCCGGTCACAGCGATGCTGGCGGGGGTAGGGCTGGCGCGCCATGACGACTTGGCGGAGGAGATCCGCGCGTACTTCGCCGAGCGTGGCCTGGAGATGCCGGAGCGCAACCTCGTCCAGGCTGACCTGCCCATAGGCGCCCGAGCGCTGCCCCCAGTGGGAACCGCACCGGGATTGGCGCTTGCGGTGGGTTCGGTGACCCTGTACTGCGTCCCGGGCGTCCCACGCGAAATGGAGGTGATGGTCGCCCGTGACGTGCTTGCCGACCTGGCCGAGCGAGCGAACCTCACCACCACGATCTCACGGCTGGTCCAGACCGCCGGTATGCCCGAGAGCGGCGTCGCCGAGCGGCTCGAGCAGGTGGTCGACGAGCTGGAGGAACTCGGCAATCCCACCATCGCCCTGCTCGCGTCCCGAGGCGAGACGCGGGTGCGGGTCACGGCCAAGGCGGCCTCGCGCGAGGCAGCGCTCCTCCTCCTCGATCCGGTCGTCGAACGCATCATCGGCCTGCTCGGCGGGGGCGTCGTCGGGGTCGACGGCGAGGGCGTTGAGGCCGCCATCGGACGGCAGCTGCGCCAGCTGGGATTGACGCTCGCTGTCGCGGAGTCGATCACCGGCGGAGGTGTCGCATCGCGCATCGTCAGCGTGCCCGGCTCCGGCGACTGGTTCCGAGGTGGGCTGGTGACGTACGCGACCGACGCCAAGGTGTCGCTCGGCGGCGTCGATCCGGACACGCTTGAGCGCGAGGGCCCCGTCTCGGAGGCCATCGCCGGTCAGCTCGCCGCGGGAGCCGCCCAGCGGCTGAGCGCGGACGTCGGCCTCGGCGTCGTCGGCGTAGCGGGACCGGCAAGGCAGGGCGGGCAGGATATCGGCACCTGCTGCGTCGGCCTCATGCTGCCCAACGGCCTCGTCCGCACCCGCACCGTGTACCTACCCGGCCGCACCCGCACCGACGTGCAGGAGTTCGCCGCCAGCGCCGCGCTGGACTACCTCCGCCGTCGCCTGGCCCGCTTGACCTGACCATCGTCGGCGGGGCGGAGGCGGGCGCAGGCGGCCAGGTACTCGTGTGCTGGATCCGCGCAATATAT
>JBOGEA010000008.1:0-41377 GCA_050743205.1 Egibacteraceae bacterium
GGACCTGCGGCAGGCAGGCGCAGCGCGGCGGGACCATGTGGGCGGCCAGGTCGGCGATCGCCTCGCCGTTCCATGCCACCGTGCCCTCGACCGGGCCCAGCAGGCCGAGCAGGGCCCGCAGCAGCGCCGACCGGCCCGCGCAAGAGCGGTCAGCTCGCCGCGGCTCGCGTTTCGACCGATTCGTAGTCGACGACGAAGACGCGAGCGCGGTCATGAGCGGCGTGGCGGTAGAAAACCTCGAGTTCACGGGTAGTGGCTTCGTCGAAAAACTCGGCCCCGCAGCGGGTACAGACGTACACAGGCACCCCGTGAACCACGACCGTCCGGCCATCGACAAGGTCGGCCTCGCTGGTCGTCTCCAGCGTGAGCACACCGCCGAGGGTGCACACCGGACAGGCGGTGCCCTCGACCAAAGTGGACTCGCTCATGGCGTCCTCCTTCGAGTCCGACCATCCGGGAACAGGTCTCGGTCAACTTCGTAGATGGTGGTGACCAGCGTAACCGGCGGATCAGGATTGTCGACGATCGAGACGTGGACCTCCGTGTTGCGCACCTTGCCGTAGGGCAGCACACCCTTACGATCGGTGTAACGCTCGATGACGTCACGGTCACGGACGACGGCATCGATGTCATCGACAGTCAATCCGAGTCGGCGCATCTTGAGACGAGCGTGTCGGGTGAAGCCGTGGGTCACCAGCCTGCTCCTTGCAGCGGGTTGAACGTTCAACATAGCCGCGACCTGTGACACCGTAAGGCGGCCGAGAACCTGCATGTACCCGATCAGCGGTGTGTGACGGTGTGGATGCGGCCGGCCTCCAACACGATGATCTGGTCGGCGCGCTCCAGCGCGGCGGGGCGGTGGGAGACGACCAGGCAGGTGGGGCGCGGGCCCGGCTCGTCGAGGAGGCGGGTCCACAGCAGCCGCTCCGTCTCGCCGTCGAGGGCGCTGGACAGGTCGTCGAGGATCAGCAGCGCGGGAGCGGCGAGCAGGGCGCGGGCCGTGGCCGCGCGCTGGACCTGCCCGCCGGACAGGCGGACGCCGCGCGGGCCGACGACCGTGTCGAGGCCCTCGGCCATGCGGGCGATGTCGGCGTTCAGCGCGGCCCGGCGCACGGCGGCGGCCAGCGCCTCCTGCTCCGTCGCCACGCCCAGCGTCAGGTTGTCGCGCAGCGAGGCGCTGAACAGGCGCGGGACCTGCGGCAGGCAGGCGCAGCGCGGCGGGACCATGTGGGCGGCCAGGTCGGCGATCGCCTCGCCGTTCCATGCCACCGTGCCCTCGACCGGGCCCAGCAGGCCGAGCAGGGCCCGCAGCAGCGTCGTCTTGCCGGCGCCGACCGGCCCGCACAGCACTGTGAACGAGCCGGCGGGCAGGTCCAGGTCGATCCCGCCGATGCCGCGCCCGTCGGCGAACCTGCAGCTCAGCCCGCGTATACGCACGTCGGCGGGCTGCTGGGCGCTGGGGCGCGGGCGCGGCGGCGGCGCCGTCCCGTCCAGCGGCAGCCGGCGGTGCGCGACGACCGCCGCCGGGTCCCGGCCGGGCATCAGCGCCGCCATCCGGCCCATCGCGACCTGCGCCTGGCGGTGGCGGACGAGCAGCCGTCCGGCCCAGCGGGGCAGCGCGGACAGCGTCTCGATGTAGCTGGCGAACAGGACCAGGTCGCCGACCGTGAACTCCCCCCCGCGCATCGCGGGCGCCACCAGCAGCAGGACCACCCCGATCGCAACGTCGACGATCGAGCCGTTGAACGACTCCAGGCCGTCGGAGAGCAGCCGGTCGCGCAGCGCGGTCCGCTGGCGGGCCGCGTTCAGCCCGCGCAGCCGCGCCAGGACCGCACGCTCGGCGCCGCCCACTTTGATCGCGAGCACCGAGGAGAACACGCTGCCCAAAAAGCCCGTGAGCCGCTCGGTGGCCTCGCGATCGGCCTGGCGGTACGCGCGGAGCGGGTTGGCGAGCAGGCGCGTCACTACGGCCGCCAGCGCGAGCGGGACAGCGACGACGAGCGTGACCGTGGGGTCGATCCGCAGCATGACCGGGATCGCCAGCGCGGTGAACAGCGTCGCCGCACCGACGTCGACCCAGGTGTCGATGAACCGGATGAGGTCCTCGACGTCGTCGCGGAACACGGTGACGGCCGCGCCCGAGTCCGCGAGCGGCGGCCCGGCCGCCGGACCGCCGCTCGCCAACTGCGCCCGCAGCATGTTCGTGCGCAGCAGCGCCTGAGTCCGCGTCCACCACCGCACCCAGGTCCGGACCATCACACAGAGGAGCGCCAGGCGGGTGCCCTCAACAGCGGCGACCACCGCGAACAGCGTGGTCAGGCCCAACTGGGCGGGCCGCTGCCCCGCGATCGCGTCGAAGATCGCCTGCAGCGCCAGCCCGACGGCCAGCGGGCTGGCCCAGAAGATCGACCACTGCGCCACGCCCTTGGCGAACAGGGCCGGCTGCCAGCGGGCCAGCCGCCAGCCGAGCGCGAACACACGCCTGCTCGTCATCCCGCGACCTCCGCTGGCATCTGGCCGGATGCATCAGCCCGCAGCAGCGCCGCGAACCGGGATGCCGGGTCGGCGGCCAGGACAGCGCGTGCGCCGGCCTCGACGATCTGGCCCTGCTCCAGCACGACGACGGCGTCGGCCCGCGCGATCGACCCCAGCCGGTGGGCGATGACGATGGCGGTCCGCCCACGCAGCAGGCGGTCCAGCGCGCGCTCGACGAGCGCGGCCGTCGCCGGATCGACCCGCGAGGAGGCCTCGTCGAGCACGACCAGCCCCGGATCGCGCAGGAACGCCCGGCCCAGCCCCAGCAGCTGCGCCTGACCAGCCGAGAGCGCCTGATCGATGACCGTGTCCAGCCCGGACGGCAGCCCTGAGAGCCACTCGCCCAGCCCGAGGTCGTCGAGCAGCTCGGTGAGCGTATGGTCGCCCACCTCGTGGTCGAACAGCGTGAGGTTGTCCCGCACGGACGCCGAGAGCAGCTGGACGTCCTGCGTGACGATCGCGACGCGCCGGCGCAGCTCCTCGGGGTCCACGTCGCGCAGGTCGACGCCGCCGACGCGGACCGCGCCGCTGCTCGGGTCGAGCAGCCTCAGCGCCAGGCGCGCGAGCGTCGTCTTGCCGCTGCCGGTGTGGCCGACCAGGCCGACGCACTGCCCGGGCGGGATCTCCAGGCACACGTCGCGCAGGACGGGCCGATCATCGGCGTAGGAGAACCCGACGTGGTCGAAGGACACCCCCAGCGCGCCCGGAGGCAGCCCAGCACGGCCCCCGGTGTCCAGCACGGGGACCTCCTCCAACAGCGCGCGCATCCGGCCGGCGCCGGCGGCGGCGCGCTGGACCTGCTGGAGCTGGTCGGCGATCAGCTCGATCGGGCGGCGCAGCACCCGCGTGTACTGGAACAGCAGGAACACCGTGCCGACCGTGGCCAGGCCGCGCTGCCGCAGGACCGCCCCGGCGGCCAGCATGAGCAGGCCTCCGCCCGCGAAGGCCCCGATCGTCGCGACCCAGATCCGCGAGCGCGCCCGCTCCGCGTCGATCGCGGCCCGCAGGAGCGCGGCGCTCTCGCGCTCGTGATGGTCCAGCGCGTGCGGGCCGGCGCCCAGGGCGCGCAGGTCCTCAAGCCCGTCGATCTGCTCCTCGACCAGGCCCATGACCCCGGCGAACGCGCCGCGCTCGGCGGCCGACTGCGTCACGGCGCGGCTGCGCAGCCGCGTGATGGCCGCGACGGCGGAGGCGACGAACGCCGCCATCGCCAGGCCCACCCGCCAGTCCTCGCGGGCCACCAGCAGCACCGCTCCCGCCACGGTCACGGCCGCCGCGGCGACCTGCATGACGAAGTCGGTGAAGAAGGTCGCGATCGCGGTGGCGTCCCCGTCGATCCGCTCGATCAGCGTGCCCGGCCGGGTCCGCGCGTGATAGGAGAGGTCCAGCTTGAGCACGTGGCGGGCGGCCCGTTCGCGCAGCTCGTTCGTGACCCTCCACGCCACCCGGGTCGCGCCGTAGGTCACGCCGACCGCCGCGGCCTGGGTCAGCAGGCCGATCGCCGCGTAGGCGCCAGCGATCCCCAGCAGCCCCGAGACGCCTGAGCCGCCCGCCGCCCGGTCGACGAACGCCCGCAGCAGCTGCGGCCCGGCCAACGGCAGGGCGCCGCTGGCCGCCAGCGTGACCGCCAGCGCGGCGAGGACCCGCCGGTGCGGTCGCAGCAGCTCGGCAAGCAGCCGCCAATGCGGTGAGGTGTATGAGCGCATACATGCCCCCGCGCAGAACAGCGCGCTGTGAAAAAATCACAAAGGGTGAGGAAGCGTCAGGCGGCGATACGCCTGCGGCTGAACAGCGGCCCCGCGAGATGTCCGGCGCGCGCAACGCCGACGTGCCGCGCCAGTGTCGATCCCTGCACGGCCACGCTCCTCTCGCGTGCCAGGGGGCTGGAGCCCCGCTTCCTCTTGCATGCGCTCAAAGACGAGCCCACCCAGTGTCCGCCAGACCGTCCCCTCGGTCAACCCCCAAGCGCCAACCCGCCCCCGCCCCCAGCTTTCCGTCGAACCGGTGCGAAAACCGCAGCTCAGGCGGGCAAGGTGGCAGCTTGGATGCAGTTTTCCGTCGTGGGCAACGGAAAACCGCAGCCAACGCAAGCAACACAGGGGCGCAGATGCCTCGACATAATCGAGGGGAGAACGATGCCGGACTTGAACGGACGTGCTGACTGGAGCGCAGCCTCCACGGCACTGCTCGCAGGGTGTGCTCGGCTCCGGCGCGCCCGGCAGCCGTTCCAGTTTCTGAGCGTCATCCGGTCGCGTCTGGGACAAACAGGAGAGGATGCGGCACCATGAACGCCGACTTCGCGATGGCCAAGAACGCGCCCGAGGAGTCCCACGAGCACAGATAGCGCACCCGTAGTGCGAGACGCTTTTCACCCGCCACTGTCAGCGGAATGCTGGCCTCATCCCCTTGCTCGTTGAACGCCGCGACAACCACCCGGTTCCCTTGAACGGCGGCGGTGATGGGTGGGGTCGTCCGCGACGGTCTGCTGCAGAAGGTCGGCGACCTCGTTGGCGAAGTCGAGGGCGACCGCCTCCAGTGCGGCCTCAGGCACCACCATCGGGAGGCGCCTGCTCCCCTAGCAGGAAGTCAATGGACTTGATGTCCTCCCACAACCAGAACTCATCACCGGACAACACCCCACGTTCGGCGCGCGCTGCGAGTTCATCGCTTGACGACACCCGGGCCTGCTCAAGGAGCCGACGACGTCGGTCCTTCAGCTCTTCGCGCGTCGGGTGCGTTACTCGCATCGCTCGCCTCCTCCAGATCCACCGATCCGAGCTGCATGTGTCAGGACGCCCGCAAGGTGTCCCCAGGCTCCTCCATACCGTACCCGAAGTCTGTGACATGTCCCGTGCATGGCGCGCGACCAGCCGGCACTTCGGCCGCGGTAGCACGGGGTGCGCAACTGTTGTGCACTTCGGGGCGAATGAGCAGTTCCAGCCACATCTGTCACGATGTGCTCATCATCAGGCCTGGGATCTGCCCGAGGCTTCGTGGGTGTACCCTCCGGGCCCGCACGCCGCAGACATCAGCGGCCCGTGCCCGCGCCGAGCGAGGCCGCGGGCCGGTGGGCGCATGACCGGGCCGGCCGCCGCACGCGAGCTGGCCGCCCGCATCCCCATCCTCGCCGACTCTCTCCACGGCCGCGCCCAGCGGTTCTGGACACTGGCGCACACCAAGGCGCGCTGGGCAGGCTGGGCGCAGCCACCGCGCTCGACGACCCGGGCAGCGAGGCGCGACTCATCGCGTCTGCATGAGAGGACCCGGACAGCGCCCGGGGTCCTCCCGTGTTCGAAGGTGGGACGAGGCGGTCAGGCCGCCGCACGGAGACGGTCGTCCAGCTCGGCCACCGGCGCCAACAGGCTCCACTCGAACGGGAACATCACGCGGACGCTGTGGACCTTCTGGCGATAGAACCCAATCCCGTGCGCTTCGGCCTCGTCGAGGACCGCGTGGGCGGACGCGCACGCCCGGTTGTTGCGGGATCGCCCAGCGCGACGCACGCCTCCGTCACACGTCCTTGCCAGGAAGCGCGCAGAACGGGAACGGTCGTGACGTCGAGTGCGCCATCGAACAGCTCGATCGCCTCGGACGCCCGGCCCAGCCGCACCGATCGCACCCCTGCGAACGTCTCGAACCGGGCGCCCTCAATCGCATGGAGCTCCCCGTATGCGGACCACCAGCCCCAGCCGGACCCACCCGGGCGGATCCGAGCGGCGCCCGTGCGCCCCTGTTCGAGGAACCGTCCGGAGGCCAGGTCGCGCCCGAGCGCCGCGTGCTCACGGGCGAGGTAGCCGAACACCCAGGCGCGTCCGGCGGGCGACAGGAACCGCTGGAGCCCGGCGGCGGCCTCCAGCGCCGCGATGCCCGTGGCTCGCTCGGCCTGCCTCGGCGCAGGGGCCAATGACGACGGCAACGCGCTGGAGCCCAACGCGTACGCCTCCCGCGGCCGGTCACCGGCCTGGCGGGCCAGGGCCACCGCCTTGGCGAACCAGGCGTCGGCCAGGTCGAGCCGGCCTGCGTCGAGGTGGCCGTAGCCGTGCAGGGCCGCCGCGTCGGAGACGACCGCGGTGCCCGCTGACGCCGACCAGACCCGCGCCACCCTCGAGACGATCCGCCAAGTCGCCGACGGGCTGCCCGCCGACGCCGACCAGACCCGCGCCACCGTCGAGACGATCCGCCAAGTCGCCGACGCGCTGCTGATCACGGCCGGCCCGCCCGACCCCGGCCAGCCGGCGACCCGCTCGCACCGGGTCGAGGTCACGGCCACCCGCTACGTCCTGCGCCCACCCTGCTGCCCGACCGCGCCGATCCTGCTCGCCCGCGACACCACCGAGCCGCTCGCGCTCGACCATCTCGACTGCCTCGCCTGCGGGCTGCGCTACGACGTCGCGCTCCTCGGCGACCCCGACGACCGGCTGTGGGTCTGCTGGCGCGAGCAGACCCGCCCACGACCATGACCGGCATGCGTCCCGACCCGTCGGGACGCATGCCGGTGTCCGGGTCACCGACCGCAGGCTGATCCTGACCACCCCTGCGGACGCGATCGCACTGCGCCGAGCAGCGACCCACCTCGACCCGCTCACCGACCATCCGATCGTCTGCCCGCGCTGCGGCGGTCGCGTTCCTCGCCGAGCGCCGCCACGGGTCTATGCGTCCACTGATCCGACCCGACATGACCGCACACCCGCCGACGCTGGGCTGCTCCGCATGCGGCGCGCACAAGCCGGCGGCAGGGCGAGCGACGCGCGGCGATGAGGCAGGGCGAGCGACGGCGCCCTGTCCGCGCCCCGCGGGCGGACACGGCTCGTCGAAGCCGCCACCGCAGACGCCGAGGGCACCCTCACGCACGCGCGGGTGCTCTCGCGCCTCCTCCCTCCGGCCAAGCGCCCCCACAGGCGTGGCCAGGACTGAGCTGACGGGCACGTCATGGCACTCCGACTGGTACAACATCGCGCAATCAAGTGAGGCGGGTGGTCGCCGCCCCCGACCCGGAGCAGCGCTGCAGGTCGAACGCGGCGAGATGGTCGGACAGACCCCGTAGGCGGCCGAGGCGATCGGGAGGAGGCGCCTGATGGCTCGGGTGTATGTGTTCGAGGATGAGGCTGGCGACTTCACCTTCGAGCGCAAACAAGGCGCCAGCCGGTACTTCATCGTTGGCACTGCCACGATGGGCGACTGCGGCCTGGGTGAGCGATTGCTCGCGCTGCGCAGAGAGCTGATGTGGCAGGGCACGGTACTGGAGCAGTTTCACGCCACCGCGGACCGCCAGCGCACAAGAGACGAAGTGTTCAAGCTGATCGCTGCCAGCGACATCCGCGTGGACGCCACCGTTGTGGACAAGGCCAAGACCCAGGATCATCTGCGAGCCGACTATCCGAGCTTCTACAGGGAGGCGTTGTACTTGCGCTTCAAGCATCTGATCCCTGCGGTGGCCGACAGACGCGATGACTTGGCCGTGGTCGCCTCGTCGCTGCGGATCAAGAAGATGAGAGCCGCGCTGGCTGAGTCAGTGCACGACGTGGTCGCACGGGTCGCTCGCACACGCCGTCACATCTCTGCCTTCCACCAGACGAGCACCGACCCGTGCCTGCGGGTCGCCGACTATGTCACCTGGGCAATTCAGCGGAGGCACGAAAGCGCCGACGAACGGTCGTACGAGCTGATCCGACACCTCATCAAGTCGGAGTTCGAGCCCTTCAGGTTCGGGCCGATCACGTACTACTGAGAGCACGAAAAACAAGGAGGGCCCTGAGCCAGCTAGCCTCTTCGGCAAGGCCCCTGGGCCCTTTCGCCAGCACCGGCACCCTCCTCCTGCGCTCAGGCTAACACCTATCCCCCGAGCTGTGAACAGGCCGAGTGCTCTGGTCAACACCTGGTTGGGGGATGGGGACCTACCTCAGATGGAGCGTAGGCGCGACGCCGAGGTCGAGGTCGTACAGGTGCTGGGCGTTCGTCGCTCGGGCGAGATGGGGATGACGCGGCGCTGGCTGATGACTGCTGGGACACCTTACGACCCGACATGCGGGGAGCGCCCGGTGAGCGCGAGCCGGTCGTCCAGCTCCACGACTGGTGACAGTGTCCGCCACTGCGGTGGAAACGTCGCGCGGGCTGTGCGGACCTGCTGATGATAGAGCCCGAGCTCGTGGCTGTCGGCCTCGTCGAGGGCGGCGTGGGCGCAGGCGCATGCCCGGTCTGGGTCATCCAGCGCGACGCATGCTCCCATGACGTCTTTGTGCAGGTGGGCGCGGCGGACTGGCCTGGTGGTGGCGTCGAGCGCGCCGTCGAAGACCGCACGCGCGTCGCCGGGGCGGCCGAGCAGCAACAGCCGCGTCCCCGTGAACACTTCGGAGCGGACGCCGTCCCAGCCGGCAAGCTCCCCGTGGGTGGACCACCAGCCCCATCCGGGATCATCGTGTGGGACGCGGGCTGCGGCGGCGCGTGCCCGCTCAAGGAGCCGGCCAGAGCCCAGGTCGTCTCCGAGCGCGGCGCGCTCACGGGACAGGTAGCACAGCAGCCAGGCCTGTCCGGCGTGCGGCAGCCAGCGGTCAAGCTCAGCGGCGGCCTCAAGCGCGGCGAGCACTGCGGCCCGGTCGGGGTTGGGGGCATACAGCGGTATCCACGCGGAGGAGGCGAGCGCGTATGCCTCCAGTTGCGGGTCTTTCGCCTCTCGCGCGAGTCGCAGCGCGGCGGCGAACCAGGCGGCGGCCTGGGCGAGCCGGCCGGCGTTCAGCTCGCCGTAGCCGGCCAGCGAGGTCGCATCAGAGGTCAGCGCGGTCAGCTTGGTCCGGACGCGCGGCGGCATCGAGGCGCGCTTGAGCAGGTCGGCCAGCGTGTGGCTGTGCGCTTGGGCGGCGCTGATCACTGCCTGGTCGGGTGTGGCCGCGTAGCTGGCGGCCAGATGGGTGGCGACCTGCTGGGTGGTGTCCAGGTCGACCAGGTCCAGGCGGCGGCGTCCGCCCAGGATCTGCGCGGCGGCGGTCAGCGCAGGGACGGGTAGGAAGGAGACGGTCGTGGCTTGGACTGAGAGGCGGAGCAGCTTGCGGCGTTGCACCTCTCGTTTCCTTTCGGGCTTTGGCCTCCACGTCCAGTGGTGGGCAGCCTCAAGGCTATGCCCGAGCCCGAGTTCGGCGATCGAGTCGACCTGGAAGTAGTCGCACAGCAGCGCCTGGTAGATGGCCGAGGGCACATGCGAGCGCAGCTCCCAGTCGCGCAGCGTCCGCCCGTCCAGCCCTTGCGCGTGCTCGCAGCGCAGCTGCAGGCGCGCGACCAGCATCGTCCTGTCCAGTTCGAGGGCCTCCCGGCGTAGCTGCAGCTCGGTGACGACCCGGACAGCCTCGTCCACGTGCGCTTCCCTTCTTTGTGAGCGAGCACAGAGTCGTATGCCGCTGCGCGGTTCCGGTGCGCAGCCGCGGCGGGCGCATTGTGAGACCCTGCCCTATGTGGTTGTCATGTTGGGCTTTGACCTAGTGCGACGGTTTTATGGGTATGCCAGTGGTAGACGCAGGCGTCGCGCTCCAGAATGAGGAGTTGCGCGGCGGTGATCGTGGCGGCGGCCGGCGCGGTTGACACCTGTTCGATGACCTCGATCAGCGGGGCCGCAGGACGCTCAGCGCGGTTGTAGGCGAGGCTGACGTGGGGCGTGAAGCTGTCTGAGCGGTTTGGCACGTGGTCGGCTCCGCTTACGTCCGCGATGGCGGTTTGCAGCGTCTGGCGCAGCTGGGCGAGGGGTTGGGGTGGGCTGATGTCGAGCATGACGGCTTCGGCCGCGACGCGGGCTGGGCCCAGCGTGATGGTGAGCGGCGTGAGCCGCGCGCAGGAGACGCGAGCGTGAGCCGCGATGCGATCGGCCTCGCTCTCGGTGACCTCGGCGGCATCGCCGACGCCCTGCACCGTGAGGTGGAGCCATTCGAGGGGAACGAGTGTGAGGTTCGCAAGGTGAAGGTGTTGCTGATACTGCCGGGCCAGTCGGCGAACGTCGTCGTGGCCCTCGAAGGTCAAAAACCACGTGTAATAGCGCCGGCCGGGTGTCCACTGCGGATGGGAGGCGAAGTGGTCGCGCATCCAGGCGACGTGGCGTCCCCGCGGTGAGCGCTGGTCTGCCACGCGTCACAGCTCCGAGCTGACCTGGGGCGTCACGGGCTCCCCAGGGATGTCGTAGTCGTCGACGATCATCACACGGTCGGCGGCCCAGACGGACTCGGAGACCTCAAGGACCTCGTCGTCGTCGTCGAAGGCGGCGTGGACCACGCTGATGACCGGGGTGGCGGGCCCGATCCCGAGTGTCACAGCCTCCTCGACGGTCGGCATTCTGGCGGTGAACCGGTCACGGGCCTTGCGGTAGCGGCGGCCGGTGAGCTCCTCGACGCACAGGAACAGCGCCTTGCCCACGACCTCGGGCTCCTCAAGGTAGGTGCCGGCGGCGATCGCGAGGGGGAGATAGCTGGCGCCCAGCTCGGTGGGCTTGTCGGTGTCACGGTCATACAGCGTGCGGCGTCGGACGATGACGTCGTCGCCGGGCTGGATGCCCATGAGCTCGGCGATGTCCTCGGGCGCGGGCGCGCGGCCGGCCCAGGTGATCTCGTGGCGCAGGTGTGCGGTGAGAAGCTGCTGGTCTCCTCGCGCGCGGCCGTAACGGTTGCGGGAGACGCGGCGCAGGCGGCGACGCTCGCGGACGAAGATCCCGCGGCCGTGGACGGCCACGACGAGGCCCTCGGCGCGCAGGACACGGACCGCGGCTCGCACGGTGGGCTGGCTGACGCCGAAGCGCTCCGTGAGCTGCGACTCGGACGGGAGCTGATCGCCTGGGCGGTACACGCCGGCCTCGATCTGGCGCCGAAGCTCGCTGGCGAGGCGGTGGTACTTCGCCACGCCGCCGGTGCTGAGATCCGTCATCGCACACTGCTCCTTAGGTCCTGTACATGATACATCCTCTTAGCCTTCGCGCGAGGAGGGTCCCGGCCCCGACGAAGCTCCACAACTCCTTAACATAAGCGCTTGACGGTGAGGGTCAAGCGTGGCAGTCTCCTTATAAGGAGTTCAGGTCTACGCGCAGGGGACTGGTCCCATGGAGGAAGCGGTGATGGAGGCGGCGTCACGGCTCCAGGCTGCGGAGGGGACGCGTCGCGGCGCCGGGTTGCATGAGGATCTGGACCGGGCCGCTCCCTCATCACCACGACGGCGGAGCCCGCGGCGGGGGCTCGTCACCGGCTTGGCGGGCGCTCGTGTCGAATGCGCAGGTCGAGGCCCCTCGACGGGCGCCGTGGCGGCGGCAGCCACAGCTCGTCTCAGCTTCCACACCGGCGGTTTCGCGGACGGTTGGGAGCCTGGTCCTGGTGACCGGGAACGACAAGCGGCCCCGGCGTGGTGGTCCAGACCGCGCCGAGGCCATCGCATCGAGATCTTGGAGTGTCCTGATGCAGCGCAATGGTAGTGCACAACTGGCCGCTGCGGCCGGCCCCGTGGCGTGGACGGTCCCTGAGGCCGCCGAGCGGCTGGGGATCAAACGCTCCGCCGCCTACGCCTACGTCAAGGCAGGGGCGCTGCCCTCGATCAGGCTCGGCGGACGCCTGCTGATCCCATGCGTGGCGGTGCTGGCGCTGGTGGACGAGGCGATGAGCCAGTGGGGTGGTCCCAATGCCGCGTAGCGCATGCGTACCCCGCAGCGGCGACGCCCGCCGCGCGTCCCACCTGGGAAGGGCTGAAGCCATGGCCGAGCTGATGATGGAGCCGTTGTGGTGGGCCGACCCTGACGCGGCCGAGGAGCGTCGCGCGCTGATCGCGGCGTTCCAAGTCGAGGATCTGGAAGAGGCGGCCGCGGACCTGCGGGAGCGCTGCGAGCGGCTGGAGCGTCGCCGCTGTTGCGGCCAGGTCGTCACGGTCGGCGAGGTCGCCGAGGTGCTGTTGGGCCAGTGGTCAGTGGCGTTCCACACGAGGCTGGCCGACTCCCAACGCGCGTTCTTCTGCTCGGGCGATCATGACCGGTCAGAGCGCGCCGCCCAGGACGGCCGCGCCGCCGCGGTCGCGGTCCGCGACCGGTATCTGACACCGAAGCGGATCAGCGGCCACTCGCTGCGGCAGGCGCTGAGCCTGGCCAACGCCGACGCGTCCGGTCTGCGACTGGCCCGGTCAGACGCCCGCCGACTACGCCCACAGCGGTCCGAGGCGGCCAGGACCGCGCCAGCAGCCGACCGTATGACCGACCTGATCAACAGGCTGCGCGCAGACGACCGGAAGGCGGCGCGCTCCCGGGACCGGACCAACGGCCGTGGGATGTCGATGTGAACGCTCCGACCCGAAGGAGAGCAGCGATGGACAGCCTCGCGCGGCGTCTGGCCGGCCTGGCCGGCGAGGTCGGTGAGGTCGGTGAGGTCGGTGAGGTCGGTGAGGTCGGTGAGGTCGGTGAGGTCGGTGAGGTCGGTGATGCCGAAGGGCTGATCGACCTGCTGTGCGCCGATCTGGCCCACGCGCGGCGCCGCCTCGACCGGGCATGTCCGCGGATGGCGCTCCAAGAGGAGGTCATCGCCAGGCCGCGGCGGCGCGCCGCGCGGCAGCGCCGCGCGCTGACCAGGCCGCCCCACCGCCGGATCCACGCCGTCCAGTAAGCCCTGGCGGCAGGGCGGGCCCGCCTCGCAACGGCCTCGCAAACCAGACGAGGCGGGCCCAAAGACACCACGGAGGTGTCATCGTGACTGTACCCATGCCCGCCACCGGGCACGAGCAGGCAGTCGGCCGCTGGCGCGTCGCACGGATGCTGGCGACCGCCGGTCGGGCCGCAGTCGCGCTGCTGGTGCTGGCCGTCCCGCTGCTGGCCCGCCCACCATGGTGGCTGGCCGCCACAGTCCTGGTGGTCACGGTCACAGCCAGCCGCGGCGCGGCCCGCCAGCGGATCCGGTCGGGGCTGCTGCCCGCGGGTGTGGACGCGTTGGACGCGGTCCGCGCCGACGCCGCCTGGTGTGGCGGCGGCGCGTTCATCGGCATCGACGCCGAGGTCGGGGTGGTGCACGCGCCAGTGGAGTCGGCCTGTCTGGTCCTGGGCCCGCCACGGCGCGGCAAGACCTCCGCGGTGATCATCCCGTCGGTGCTGTGCGCGCCCGGCGCCGCGCTCGTCACCAGCACCAAACCAGACGTGCTCATGGCGACCGCGGCGGCGCGGTCGCGGTACGGGCGGGTGTACGCGTTCGACCCCACCGGACAGTCCTCGGATCTGCCTGACGGGGTGATCAGGTTGCGCTGGTCGCCCTTGGACGCCGCCGGCACCTGGGAGTCCGCCCGCCGACTCGCCAGCGCGATGGTCGCCGCCTCCCCCGCCGCGAAGGGCACCCGGCACGAGTCGCACTGGACGTCCCGCGCCGCAGCGCTGCTCGGCCCGCTGCTCTACACCGCCGCGCTGTCGGGGCGGGACATGGTCGACGTCGTCGGCTGGGTCCTCAAAGGCGACACCAAAACCGCCCAGAAGATTCTCGGCGCCGCCGCAGATGACGGGCTGGCCGACGCCATCCTCGCCTCACAGGTGTTGGAAGGAGTCGATCGGGCGGCGGATCAGGAGCGCCAGTCGATCTGGTCGGCGACCGCCGATGTCATCGACGTCTACACCACCGCCGAGGCCCTTGAGGCGGCCACCTGCTCCAATTTCGACCCGGCCAGCTTTGTCTACAGCGCCGACACGGTCTACATCGCCGCGGCGGCCGAGCAGCAGAACGCCTGCGCGCCGCTGGTCGTCGCCCTCATCGAAGCCGTCCGCGACGCCCAGTACCGCCGCCACCGCGCGGCCACGATCGCCGGGCAGGCGTGTTGGCCGCCGGTGTCGCTGATTTTGGACGAGGTCGCCAACGTCGCCCCCATCGCCAGTCTCCCCGCCCTCGTGAGTGAAGCGGGCGGGCAGGGGCTGCACGTCCTGGCTGCCATTCAGGATCTGTCGCAGGTGCGGGGCCGGTGGGGCGCCGACGTCGCCGACGGGTTCCTGTCGCTGTTCGGGCATGTGCTCGTGCTGGGCGGCATCCGCGACACGCGCACGTTGGAGGCGCTTTCCGTCATGTGCGGGGAGTGGACCAACCACGACCAGACGATCTGGCGGCCATGGATCAGCCCGGGCGCGATCTACGGCCTGGCAAGCAACCAGGCGCTGTATCTGTGGGGCGCGTCGTGGTCGCTGATCGGCCTGGCGCCGCACTTCGCCCACCCCCGCTGGCGGGCGGCGTTGGCGGCTGCGCCTGAGCGGCTGTGCGTCTGGGACCCCCTCCCGGCATCCCCACCGTCCGTCCTGTCGCGTGTGTGCCCGTCCCGCCATCACTGGAGCCGACACGGCAGGGGTCGTCATGACACCGCCGGCGCGCCCAAACGGCGGTCGCTGTGCGCGCTTCTTGGCGGCCCCGCCTGTCAGAGGTCCGGCCATGATCCCCATGCCCGTGTCGCGGTGCGCGCCGACGCCGAGCCGCTCGTGCTGGCCCGGTCACAGCGGCGTCGTGTTGACGGGCAGCGGGTTGACGGCGCTGCTCGGCGTCGCGATAGCGGCCTGCGCCCAGATCTGTGTCGCGCGACGCGACCCCGTCCGCGCCTGGCGCTCAGCCGCCTCATGACCTCGGCGCCCGCGAGCCGGCGACCGCCGTGCGCAGGACTGAGCTCGGCCAGCGACCCTGCCAGCCATGCCGGACGCCGCGACGCGCGCTGTCGGCGGTGTCGCCCTCGCCGCTCACCGCAGGGGTCTGTGTGGGCTGGTGGCGGGTTGGCAGCGGGTCAAGGGCCGCCGTCAGGCGGTCCCGTAGGGACGCGCAGCGCCCTTGACGCGCGGTCACCCTCCGCCTTTCACCATGGGCCTCGGGGTCCGGGCACCGGACCCCATACCCCGACCTCCTCCGCCTGTCCGCGCCCGACCTGGCGGCGCCCGCAGTGCTCTCAGGGCGCTACCGCCCGCGCCCATTGCCGGTCCGCCGCCCCTCCCAGCACCCCGCTGAGGGGTCCCTCGACGTCTGCCCGGTCGGCGTTGCCCGGCTTTGGGGGTGGGGTCTGGGCGGGGTGGCGGACCCGTTACGGTGGTGTCCGGTACGTCTGGTTTGCGCATTGCCCGCAGGGCGATGCATATGTGTGGGCACCTTGCGCCTTTGTGAACGCTGAACAGGACGGCGACGCGGACACGCCACCTCACAGTCAGATCGACGGTTTGTGGACAGCGCGCAATCGACCGTCTGGGCGGCGGGATCAGATGAAGCGGGTGCTGGTCGAGCTTCGCGGGACAGGAAGCCAGCGGAGCGCGGGTGGTCACGGGCGGGTGGTGGCGGGGTGGTGATCAAGGTGACGCCGGTGCGATCACCCGACTACTACATCGACCAGGTCGCTCGGGGCCGTCACGACTACCTGGCCGGCGAGGGTGAGGCGCCCGGCCGTTGGGAGGGCACCTGGGCGCCCATCCTCGGCGTCACGGGAGAGGTCAGCGAGGACGGGTTCCGGGCGATGTTCGAAGAGCGCCACCCTGTCACGGGGGAGAAGCTGAAGAAGCACGCGAACAAGAAGGTTGCCGGCTGGGACATCACCTTCTCCCCACCCAAGTCGATTTCGGCGCTGTGGGCCATCGTCCCCGACCACATCGCCGAACAGATCCGCGAGGCCGATCGGGTGGCCCGGCGCATCGGGCTGGCAGTGTTCGAAAGGTACGCCTGCATCGCCCGGCTGGGCCGCAACGGCATCGACCGCCAACCCGGCCTCGGGTTCCTGGCCGCAGCCTATGAGCATCGGCTGTCCCGCGACGGCGACCCGCAGCTGCACACCCACGAGGTCATCGCCAACGCCGTCGAGGCCGCGGACGGACGCCGCGCCGCACTCGACGGGACCATGCTCTACCGCTGGCAGCAGGCCGCCGACGCCGTCTACCAAGCCGCGCTGCGCGCGGAGCTGACCGCCCGCCTCGGCCTCACGTGGACGTTGCGCGGCGGGGTGTGGGAGATCGACGGGATCCCCCCGGCGCTGTGCCGGCTGTGGTCCAAACGGCGGGCGGCGATCGAGGCCGAGATGGCCGAGCGCGGCACCTCCGGCGGCCGGGCCGCCCAAGCCGCCGCCCTGGCCACCCGCAACCCCAAAGTCATCGAAGACACCCAAGACCTGCGCCAGCGCCTGGTCGATGAGGCAAGGCAGGCCGGGTTCGACATCGACAGCATCCTCGCCTTTGTGCTGGACCGCGCCTGCACCCGTGACGACGGCCGTGGCCTGGCCGGCCCCTCCGATGAGGAGCTTGTCGAGCATCTGGTCGGCCCGGAGGGGTTGACGGCCAAGGCGTCGGGGTTCGGCCGCCGCGACGCCCTCGCCGGCATCGGCGCCCTGCTCATCGCCGATCAGCCTGACGGGCAGGCGGCTGCGGACCGCATCGACCGCGTCGCCGAGCGGTTCTTCACCGATGTGCGGGTGCTGAGGCTGCTCGACCCGGTGCGCAAAACGTCGGGGGAGGTGATCCGCCCCCGCGACGAGCACGGCCGCGTCATGCGCGAGGTCTGCCTGGAAGAAGAGCCCCGCTTCACCACCGCCTCCCTCCTCGCCGCCGAAAGCGAGCTGATCTCCCGCGCCAAGCGCCGGCAGGGCGTCGGCGCGGCGGTCGTGCCTGACGAGGTGGTGGCCAGGGTGATCGACGACTACAACCGAGAGAATCCGGGTCGGGAGCTGGACGCCGATCAGCAGGCGATGATCTGGCGGCTGTGCACCTCCGGCAACGGCGTCGACGTCGTCGTCGGCAAAGCCGGCACCGGCAAATCCACCGCCCTGGCAGTGGCCCGCCAAGCGTTCGAGGCCGCCGGGATCCCGGTGATCGGGGTCGCGCCGACCGCTAACGCCGCCCGCCAACTGGAACAATCCGCGGCCATCCCCTCGTGCACGCTGGACAAGCTGCTCGTCGAGGTCGAGCACGAGGTGCGCCACCTGCCCTACGGCGCCGCGGTGATCCTCGACGAGTCAGGCATGACCGCCACGCGGAACCGGCTGGCCTTGCAACAGCTCATCGACGCGGTGGGCGGCAAGGTCGCCGATGTCGGCGACCACCGCCAGATCCCTTCGGTGGACGTCGGCGGCGGCCACGCCGTCCTCGCCAGAGAACTCGGCTGCGTCACCTTGGGCATCGACCACCGGTTCAAACTCCCCGAGCTGCGCGACGCCGCCGAGCTGATCCGCGACGGCCACGCCGAGACTGGGATCGCCGTGTTGGCCGAGTTGGGCATGGTGCACCAGTACTGGCAGCCCGACCAGCGCACCGACGCCATGATCGACGCGTGGCTCGCGCTGCGCGAGGACGGCGACACACGCATGCTGGCCACCGAGAACACGGTGGTGGAGCGGTTGAACCTGGCCGCCCGCGCCGCCCTCATCCAACGCGGCGAAATCTCCCGGCGCGGTCGCACCTACGTCAGCGGCGACGACACCCGCGACCTCCGCCTGGCCGTGGGCGACCGGGTCCGCCTCGGTCGCAACGACGGGCACCTGGCCCAACCCGACGGCACCCGGGTCCAAGTGCGCAACGGCATGGAAGGCACCATCACCGCCCTGACCCGCCGCCACGTCATCGTGCGGCTCGACGACGGTGAGGACCTGACCCACGTCACCCTGCCCGCCGCCTACGTGGGCGAGTGCGTCGACTACGCCTACGCGCTGACCGCCAACAAAGCCCAAGGCATGACGGGGTGGATCACGTCCTGTTCGCGCCGTCGCCGTCGAGCAGCCAAGAGACCGCCTACACCGCCCTGTCCCGCGGCCGCTACGCCAACCACATCTTCGCCGTGGCCGACTCCGGCTGGGAAGAAGCGCTGGGCATCTCCAAAGCGCACACCTTCGCCAGCGACCAACATCCCACCCCCGACCACAGCCGTCACTTCACTTCACAACGCGGCCACCAGCCTGCCGGCGAGTGTGGCGATGTGCGCGCTCGTCTGCTCGCCGCTCACCGCACCAGCCGAAGCAGCCCGCCCGGTCAGGAACTCCGAGGTGACCGGGATCGCCAGGCACAGGAAGCCGACAGGCGAGGTCGCGGGCTTAGCCGCCACCAACGCGATCGCGAACAGGGGCGCGATGACGACCTCAGCATCGGCATGTGATGACCGCAGGAGACGTGGTCGTGCTTGTGGACCGAGGGCATGGACCCGGTGGCAAGCGGCTCGACGCGGACAGCGCATACCTTCAGCTCCGGCATCTTCGACGCGGGATCGAGCGCCGGGTTTGTCAGCAGGTTCGCGCGCGCCTCTCCCGCCCAGTGGAACGGCGCGAAGAGGGTGTCGTAGCGGATCGTGCGGCACAGGCGTGCTCGGACTACCGCCGCGCCCCGGCGGGTCACGAGCCGCACCAACCCGGTGTCGCTGATGCCCAGAGCGCGTGCGGTCTGGGGGGTGGATCTCGAAAGGCGTGCTGCTCGGCTTCCACCAAAGCGGCCACCCGGCGGGTCTGCGTGCCCGACTGGTAGTGGCATCACCCGTCCGGTCGTCAGCCACAGGGGATAGGTGTCATCAGGCTCCTCGGCAGCCGGACGGTGCGTGACCGGATGGAAGCGCGCGCGGCCGTCGGGTGTGGAGAAGGACTGGAGGAACAAGCGCGGCGTTCCGGGGTGCTCCTCGCTCGCGCAGGGCCAGAAGACCCCATCCTCGGCGGCCGGGAACGGCAGTTCCCCGGTGACCAGCTCGTAGAGGACTACTCCCGCCGAGTACAGGTCGCAGCGGGTACCGACGGGGAGCCCCAGCGCTTGCTCGGGCGCCATGTAATGGGGCGTCCCGAAGATCTGCCCCGTCGAGGTGAGCTTCGTCGCGGCCGTCATCATGAGCCGGGCGATCCCGAAGTCCGCGAGAAGCGGCCAGTCGGCCTCGGGCAACAGGACGTTCCCCGGCTTCAGGTCGCGGTGCACGAAGCCGTGGGCGTGCGCATGCCACCATGGAGCAACCGGATGACGAGCTGGACCGCCCGCCCGCCCGGCCGGCATCGGCTCGGCCGGACGGTGCGCGAGCGTCTTGCCGTCCTCGACGTACCGCAACACGATGTAGCTGGCGCCACTGGACGTGCCGAAGTCGTAGACCGGCAGGATGTAGGGGTGTTGCAGCCGCGCGATCATCTGTGCCTCGCGCTCGAACCGGGCCGCGAACCGGGGTCCCAAAAGGCGGAGAGCACCTTGATCGCCACCACCCGCGCCAACGACGGTTGGTAGGCCTTGTAGACGGTGGCCATACCGCCTTTCGCGATGACTTCTTGCAGCTCGTACTCGCCCAAGTCGCGCACGGCGCTGATCCGCCCGTCCGCAGGATGCCACACGACGGCCCGCTTCGCCGAGCATCCCGTGCATCCTGGGAGGATGGCTGAACGGACCGATGCCCTGGCCCAGCTGCTGCAACGGGCGCAGGACCTCCTGCGCGAGGGCCGCGCACGCGACGCCCTCGACGTCCTCCGGGCAGCCGAAGGGGGTCTGGGCCGCGAGGCGGCGGCGCCTGACCGGCTGGTGGCCGCGTGCCGGTTCCTCACCGGCACGGCGCTGAACGGCGTCAGCCGCTACGCCGAGGCCGCTTTCGCGCTCGAGGAGGCGCGGGCCATCTTCCGGCGGCTCAGCCGTACGGAAGAGCTTGCCAGCTGCACGAACAACCTCGGCAACGCGTACGTCAGCATCGGCCGCTACGACGATGCCCTCGCCGCGTACCGGGCCGCCCGGGCGCTCTTCCAGGAGCTGGGGTCCCCTGAGGACGTCGCGAGCTGTGACAACAACATCGGCAACGTGCACGAGGCGCGAGGACAGTACGCCGACGCGACGGCGGCCTACGAGCGGGCCAAGGCGGTCTACGAGCAGCTGGGCCTGCGCCGAGAGGTCGCCGACTGCGACCACAACCTCGGCAACGTCTCTCAGGCGTTGGGCCGGTACGCCGAGGCCGCGGACGCCTTCCGCGCGACGAGGGCGGTCTACGCAGAGCTGGGCCTGACAGAGGACGTGGCCGACTGCGACGTCAACCTGGGGATCGTCTCCACGCTGCAGAGCCGTCACGACGACGCGCTCGCCGCCCTGCGGGCCGCGCGGCGCGTCTTCGCCCGGTTGGGCGTGGTCGAGGGCGTGGCGGAGTGCGACCTGAACCTCGGCGCGGTCTACGAGGGCATGAGCCGCTTCGACGACGCGATCGAGGCATACCGGTCGGCGTCGGAGACCTATCGGGACCTGGGCTTGCAGCGCGAGTCGGCGCACTGCGACCTCGGCCTCGGCGTCGTCTCCATGAACCAGGCCCGCTACGACGATGCGCTCACCGCCCTGACAGAGGCTCGGGAAGTCTTCCGCGGGCTTGGGCTGGAGCGGGAGGTGGCCGACTGCGACGTCAACCTCGGCAACCTGTTCGACCGCCGTGGGCAGTACCCCGACGCGCTCGCGGCCCACCGGCGAGCCCGTGACGTCTACGAACGGCTGGGCCTGGAGCGGGACGTGGCCGTCTGCGCGCACAACCTCGGCGCCGTCTACGAGAGCATGAGCCGCTACGAGGAGGCGCTTGAGGCTCACCTGGCCGCCCTGAGCGAGTTCGAGCGGCTGGGCCTGGAGCGGGACGCCGCCGACTGCCGAGCCAACCTCGGCGTCGTCTGGGAGCAACTCGGCCGCTTCGGCGAGGCGCTCGACGCGCACCGCGCGGCCCGCGCCACCTACGAGGGCCTCGGGCTGGAGCGGGAGGCCCTCGACTGCGCGGTCAACCTCGGCAACGCCTACGCGGCGCTCGGCCGCCACGGGGAGGCCCGCGACGTCTACGGCCCGGCGGGGCGGCGCTACCGGGAGCTCGGGCTCGAGCGCGAGGCCGCGGAGTGCGCGCACAACCTCGGCAACGCGAACCACAGCCTCGGCGACTTCGACGAGGCGCTCGACGCCTACCGGCAGGTGCGCGCGACGTACGCGCGGCTGGAGCTTCCCGGAGAGGCGGCCGGCAGCGACCTGGGCATCGCCAACGTCTCTTACAGCCTCGACCGGCTCGACGAGGCGAGCGAGCGCTACGAGGCGGCGCGGGCAGCCTACCGCCAACTCGGGCTGGACCGGCAGGCGGCCGGCTGTGACCACAACCTCGGCAACGTGCTCCGGCGGCAAGGCCGCGAGGACGAGGCGCAGGCTGCCCACAAGGCAGCTCGGGCCGTCTTCGAGCGGCTCGGGCTGCCGCTGCGCGTGGCGCGCTGCGATCTCAGCGTCGGGTAGCTGCTCGCCGAGTCAGGTGACGTCACTCAGGCAGTCGACCTGGTCGTGCCCGCGGTGTTGGCCTTGGACCGGGTCCGCCACCGGCTCCGCTCCCCCGTCCTGCGGCACTCGTGGTCGGCGCAGCTGGCGGCCGACTACCGGTTGGCGTTGAGCCTGGCCTCCATGGGCGGCGCGGACTGGCGGCAGCTGGAGGCCGAGCTGATCGAGACCGCCCGCGCCTAAGGCGCGCCCCTCGGCGCGGCAGGCCCGGAGGGCGCCCGGACCATCGCTGTCCTCGACCCACCGGAGCAAGCGGCGCAGGTTGCGCCCGCCGTCCTGGCCGACCGCGTCGAAGCCGCCGCGTTGGAGGCGGTCGGGGACCTCGCGGTCGCGGCGCCTCCCTGGCTGGTCTTCCCGTGGGGCTGCCGGCTGCGAGAGCTCGCGCCGCCGGACACGGGTCGCGCGGGCGTGGTCGCGTTCTCGACGGTGGCGCGCATGCTCGCCGGGTCGGCGGACTGGTGGTGGTGGGGGCTGTGGGAGACGGCTACCACGGTCCACTGGTGCCTGCTCGGCCACGACGGCACCCTCGACACCGGGCATGTCCCCCGGCGGCGGCTGGACCCGCTGCTCGCCTGGCTGGACATCTCGCTGCCGACCCGCTTGGCGGGCGAGCGCCCCTCCCGCCCGGTGCTGCGTGCTCTCGACGGGGCGCTCGCCGACCCCGACCGAGAGCGGGAGCTGGCGTCGGCGCTCGGGCGCGCGTTGGTCGGCGATCCGCTCGCGCGGCTCCTCGACCGTGGCAGCCGGCAGCGGCCGGCCCGGCTCGTGATCGCGCCCGGGCCGCTGCTGTCCCGCGTGCCGTTCGACTTGCTCGCCCTGCCGGACGGGCGCCGGATGGTCGAGACGGCCACCACCAGCCTCGGCGTCTCGGCCGCGCTGGCCGGCGCCGCGCTGCACATGCACCGGCAGGCCCCCCGCCACGGAGCCGCGCTGGTCGTCGACCCTACCCCGGGGCTGTACGGCGCGCACAACCCCTTTCATTACCGGCCGCCCGACGAGCTGACGGCTCATGCCCAGGTCCACATCGGCGGCCACACCGAGACCCCCGCCACGCGCGCGGCGCTGCGCGGCCTCCTCGGCCAGCGGCCCGCGTAGCTGCTCTACGTCGGGCATGCCAGCCTCGCGGCGCCTGACGACCCGGCGTCGGCGGCGCTGACCCTGGCCGACGGCCCCTTCACCGCGCGCGACTGGATCCTGCACCGCGACGAGCTTCCCGCCCCGCCCCAGGTGGACCTCGTCGCCTGCCACACCGAGGGCGGGCACACCCCCGAGTACCTCGGGCTGGCCGTCGCCGCGCTGGTCGCCGGCGCCACCCGCGTCACCGCGACCCGGTGGGCGCTGCCGACCGACCTGTATACCCCTGGCGCCACCACCGAGTTAGCCGTCCACCTCCTCCGGACCCACACCGCCGAGGCCCACCGCGCGTTCCTCCTCGACCGGCTTGACAGCTGGCACACCGGCCCGAGCCCCGCGACAAGCCCGCTCGTATGGGCCGCCCCGGTGCAGCTACAGCTGGACGCTCCGGACCACGGTCCGCTTACGGCACACGGGTCCCACGCCACAGCAGGAGCGTGAGCGCATAGCCGCGGGCGCGCTCGTCGCCTTCCGCGTCCGGCGGGGCCCAGCCCACCGCCTCGTAGAGCGCGCGGCGGTACAGGTCGAAGCACGACTCGACGAGGTCGCCGTACACCGCGGCGGCGCTGTGCGCCCGCCAGACGGCGGCGACCGCGACAGCGAAGCCGACCGGCAGCGCCCACCACGCCCACACGGTCCAGGCGGCGAACAGCAGCCCCCACAAGCACAGCTCGGCCGCCACATCCAGGGAAGCGCGGGCTCGGCTGACCTCCTTCCGCGCCTCTTCGGGGAGGAGGAGCCACAGCCGCGGCCAGCACACCGTGGTCTCCAAGCCCCAGCGCTGGACCGGCCAGCGCTCCGCCGCCCGCAGGATGTTGCCCAGCCGGGTCGGCATCATCAGGCCTGGAAGTCCCGGGGTGCGGTACCGCCTCTCGTCCGCCCGTACCAGCTCGGCTACTGCGCCGGCGCTGAGATCGGCCAGGTCCCGGCTCAGCAGCTCGCGAAGTCGATCACACCGCCGCTCGAACGCCTTCGCCCGGAGTCCGACGAGGACCCACCGGAGAGGAGCCAGCCACCACGGCCAGTAGCCCTCGAGCAACCGGAGCACCGAGGGCGCCAACGCCCGGACCACCGCCCCGGACGCGATGACCGCGAGCAGGGCGCCGACCACGAGACCGCCCTGGACCACCGCGGGCAGCAGGCCGAGAGACGCCGCCCAGCGCTCGACCGCGGCGACGGACCAGCCGTGCCGCCACATCCAGGCTGCCAGGCCACCCGCCCAGAACGCGAACGCCGGTGAGAACACCGCCGCGACCCAGCGGTCGGCGAGCTTGCCGCCGAGCCCGCTCCAGAACTGGCCGAGCACCCAGCCCGCCTTACGAGCCCGGCAGGAGGATCGTGAGGGGCGAGTGGCACTTCTTGCACTCCTTTGGCAGCGCCTCGCTCACGTCGACCCATGCCTCCACGTACTCGCATCCGTCCTTCGGGCAGGCGAACCGCAGCGCGCCCACGAGCCCACCGCCCGCCGTCGGCTGGTAACCCCTCGTGCCGCCGAGCGTGGGGACCACGTCCAACAGCTCGGCGAGGCGCTCCCGAGTCGGGGGCTGCTCCTCGAGCAGCCGCACGATCCGGGCTTCGACCTCGTCGCGCGCCTCGGGCTCGGCTTCCCGCGCTGCCGCGATCAACTCGGCCAGCCGCCGGTCCACCTCAGCGGTCCCCGCCTCGAGCAGCTCCGGCAGTTCCTGCCGGATCACCTCCGCCGCGGCAACAATCGCCGACACCTCGCCGTCGCCCATGCCCACCCCTTGTGACCCGCCACGCCCGCCGCGGCACTCCCGCATAGTACGCGCTTGCCCGCCACACGCGCGGTTCCCCCGCGCAGTGGCCTCGCTTCCCCTGGGCCAAGCACGCAGGACCGAAGTTCGTCTGATCACTCCACTTGCGAGCGGCCTGGATGCCATACTGCTCCTCAACTACGAGTGACGGGCGGCGGGTAACCACAGGAGGCCGGATGTCGGATTCGGTGGTTGTAGGCCTTGCCGAGGCGATAGCGCAGATACGCGACGACCTCGCTATCGCAATGGCCTCTGGGAAAAACCACGATGTGCGGTTCAGGCTGGGACAGGTCGAGTTGGAGCTCGAACTTGAGATCAGCCGGGAAGGGGGCGGAGATGGCGGGGTGCGCTTGGGGGTGGTGACAATCGGAGCCCATGGCGGAATGAGCACTGCCCGAGTACATCGCGTCAGATTGATTTTGGAGCCAATCAACGCGTTAGGAGAGCGAGCGACAGTGCGTGACCGCCTTGCCGAGCGCCCCGACTGACCGTGGGTTTCAACCCAGCCCGAGTTGTCGAGGTCTATGGCGAAGACCAGGATGAATGTGCGTATGGATCGGGCTATCTACTCACAGAGCGGCTGGTCCTGACCGCGTCGCACGTGGTGGCACACCGCGGCGGACCCTTATCGATTTCAGTGCGGCTCCATCGCCCACGCGAGTCCAGTCTGTGGGTCAGCGTGACTCACGTAGCATGCTCAGAAGTAACTGACCTGGCTCTCCTAGAGTTGCCCGAGGAAGCTGTTGAGGTTACTCCTGAGATGGCATGGTTGGGTCCACCGCCGTTCGGGTCAATCACCAAACCAACCCCAGTCCAGTGTCAGGCCGTTGGGTTTCCACGCGCACAGGCGCACGGAAAAAGTCGAGACATCGAGCAGGTAGTCGGTCACATCGCACCTATCACGACGAGCCGCGCTGAACTACTCACTGTCCATGTAATGTACAGCACGCCAGTTGTGGACGAACCGGATCGCTCGCCGTGGGCGGGCATGTCTGGAGCTGCGGTCTTTGTCGGCCCGTATCTCGTCGGCGTCATCACCATAGACCCTCTGAATTTTGGCGCTACACGACTTGTAGCTACCCCGATTGACAGTTTGTGTAAAGACCCGCGTCTCGTACATCTTCTCGATGCGACCGTACTGTCCTCGCCGCTTGTCGAAATTCACGGTCGCTTCCGCTACGAGCTCGACAACGGGCTGGCGCTCGGCCTTCGACCTACTCACGAAGCTCTCCCTGTTGATGTCGATTTTAGGAGCCAGCCGAGCGCTGCACTTCAGTGCAGGTACGCACTCGTTCCATTTTTACCCCGAGAGGGCGTGCTCGACTCTCTTACAGAGTGGTGCTTGACAGACCATCGTGTCCGGGTCCGGCTGATAACCGGGCGGGGTGGGACAGGGAAGTCTCGACTGGTTAGCGAGTTGTGCCGTCGCGTCCTTTGTCTTGGTTGGGATGCGGGGATCGTAGAAATACAGCGCCCTTGGGCCAGCACGCCGCTTGCTCAGGATCGACCGACGCTGTTCGTAGTGGAATCGGCTGAGTCGAACACTAATTTTGTCGCCCAACTCGTCGAGCATCTCGCACATCGACCGCCGGGACCTCCTGCTCGCATCGTCATAGTGGCACGCAGCATGGAGAGCTGGTGGGATTCCATCCTGAAATCCGTCGAAAAAACAGGCATCCTAGCAGACGAGACGATGACGCTCGACAAGATTCCCTTGAATACGGAAGAACGCGAGGCCCATTTCAACACAGCGATGAAGAGCTTCGCCTTCCATCTCGGGATCCGTGAGCCATTCATACACCCTCCCTCGCTCGCTCCAGAAGATGCCCTTTCCTCACCGTTGCTCATTCACCTTACAGCGCTATTGCATGTTCTGGCCGAGGACGACGATGATGAATATCCACCCCGTGGGCGTCAGCTTATCGATGCGCTCCTCAGGAGGGAGTCCGAAAGCTGGGAAACAGCCTTCGCCTCCCTAAGCTTGGACCGAAGACTCCGTGAGGATATTGTAGCGTTAGCGAGCTTGGCAACGGCAGACACCCACCAGGATGCCAAACAGCTGCTCCGAAGCCTAGATGACCTGAAGGACTCCTCAGAAGAACGTCTCGGGTCAATCGCGAGCGCGCTAGCCGACCTCTACCCTGGAGAACATTACATCAACGCGGTCGAGCCCGAGATATTGACCGAGCGCCTCGTTGTGAGACGTCTTCTGGATCCAGACACGCTCGAGACCATACATCGCCATTTGTGCAGCGCCCGCCAGGTGGCCCACATGCTAGACGTACTCAACAGAGCAGCGAGAAATCCCTTGGCGGGTGACACAAGGGTGATCATTTCCACGTTGCAGCGTGCTCTCGGACATTGGTTGCCTGCGTTCGTTGCACGGACAGGGGAACAGTCGCAAAAGAATTTCTCTGCCCGTGGTCGTTTCTGGTTAGCAAGCCGCTCGTAGGCTCTAATCGGCTGCGTCGGTCCGTGGACGCAGAGTAGGAAGGAGATCAAGGATGGACGATTCAACTCGGCTAAAGTTCTTCCTACTGGAGTTCGTCTCCGAGGAGACATGGCACCAATCTCGGGCGGTAGTCGAGAACCATCCGGAGCTGCTCACGTCTGCGGCCGACGCGGCGCTGGATCTGATGATCACCGCTGCTCGGGACCACGGCGGCGACGCGGACACAGTCGCTCAACTCGAGCAGCACCGGCGGGTACTGCGCCGTTGTGCTGAAGTGGGAATTCCAGCCGCATTCGAGGAGGTCGCGCCGAGCACTGGTCAAATGGATACGGACGAGGCCGCGCGGGACTCCGATGAGGAAAACCTTCGCCTCCTGCTCTTGGAGTTCGTTACGGCCGAGTCGCGCCACGAGGCCCAACGTGTCGTAGGCGAGCACCCGGAACTCTTGAGCGCAGATGCATTGGACATACTGGGACGTGTGGCCGAAGAGGCCCGCAGGCTCGCGGAGGACGACACGGCCGACATGCTGCAAACCCGGTTTACCCTCCTCCGGCGGTGCGTCGAGATCGGTGTCGAGAGCGCTTTCGACGAGGACCGGAGGACCACGCCATCTCAAGAGGATGTCCTCGAGCTGCTGTTCGAACTCATGGAGGCGAGCTCCTGGGAGGTGTCTGCGCAACTACTTCGAGAGCATCCGGAGCTGTTGCAAGGCGATACGGATCAGGCGCTCGACCACCTGATCACTACTACAAAGACCCATGGTCATCTCGACATCGCAGCAAGACTCGAGCAGCTACGAGTATTTCTCCGCACCCGCGAGCTTCGAGCTGCCTCTTCGGATGAAGAGCGTCATGAACACGAGCCGCGCCATCTGGCGTTGCTGCAGATCCTGTACGAGTTCATCCAGGCGGATTCGTGGAACGAGTCACAGCGGATCGTCGAGGAGCACGCTGAGCTGCTCAGTGACACCGTCGATGAGCCTATGAGCAGTTTGGTGACGGCTGCGGAGCTGGAGGGCGACCGCGAGGCCGTGGAGATGTTCCGGGTGCATCGTGATCTTCTTCGCCGCTGCCGGGAAATCGGGACGACGTCTGCCTTTCAAGAGATTCGACGACACAGGGACGATGCGTCGGGTGATGACTTGGATGCGGCCCTGGCGGCAGCTGTCGAGGAGCTGGGAGAATCAGGTGCGCCCCCCGAGATCCGGGTTGCATTTCTCGGGCGGGCTGCGATGACGCTGCTGTCGAGGCATCGCGCGACGGGGTCGGGAGAAGATCTCGACGCTGCTATCCGCATTTGGCGTGACCTCATACGTGTCGCGCCTTCGGACTCACCGAATTACCCGCACAAGTTCAACCAGCTCGGTATTGCTCTCGCGACCCGATACACCCTGACGAACGAACCTGAGGATCTGGAGGCGGCGGTCGACGCCCATCGCCACGCGGTGTTGGCTTGCCCGCCGAGCTTCGAGGATCTGCCAGGCCTGTTGGGCAACCTGGGCAACGTCTTGATGGATCGCCATGACTGCACGGGGGGACACGCGGATCTCGACGAGGCAATCGTCGTCTACCGCAGCGCAGTCGAAAGGGCCAGCGAAGAGGCGAACAACCTCACCGGCTTGCTCAGCAATCTGGCCGGGGCATTGTGGAAGCGGTTCGACCTGCAACTGGACGCGGCTGACCTGAACGAGGCGATCGCCATGTATCGCAGCGCTGTAGAGGCGGCTGGCGAGCGTTCCGACAACCTCCTGGATGTCCAGAGCAGACTGGCGGACTGCCTCGTCGACCGGTTCGAACGGCAGGGTGACGTGGGCGATCTCGACGAGGCCATCGGCATCTACGAGAGCACGATCCCCCAGCTGTCGCAACAGCCGGAGCTTCTGTCCGTGCACCTGGCCGGCTGTGGGGTCGCGTGGCACCGCCGCTACCAGCATGACCATCAGCCGTTCAGCCTGGAGCAGGCGATCACCGCCTACCGTCGCGCGATCGCCGAGGCGCCGCGATCATCCAACCCGACGCAGCGTGTGGCGAACCTCGCGGGCGCGCTGATCGAACGGCACAAACTGGGCGAGCGAGTCGCGGATCTCGACGAGGCGGTGCAGGCCTACACGAGTGCCATCACGGCGAGCCCTCCCGGTGATCACCAACTACCCCGTCTTCTCCACCTTCTCGGGAACGCATTCTCGTACCGGTTCGAGCACATCGGGGAGACCGCAGACCTCGATGCGGGCTTGCGGGCGCAGCGTCAGGCCGTGGAGCTACTCCCGGCCGATGCCGCCGACCTACCTGCCCACACGGGCACGCTCGGCAGCCGCTACCTGGCCCGCTACCGCGCCGCCGGCAACCTTAAAGATCTGAACGCCGCAGTCGAGTGGTACGAACGAGCCGTCACGGCCACACCAGTAAACTCACCCGGACTCCCCGCGCACCTCAACAATTGGGGACTTGGTCTGCGAACACGGTATGACCGCGTTGGCGAATCGAGCGATCTGGATAGGGCGATCCAGGCACTAGAGCTAGCGACATCCGCAGCCTCGGAGGGATCCGAACACCTACCCACGTATCTCATGAACTGGGGAACGGCGTTGGAGGCGCGCTACGAGCGCACGGGCGCCCTCACCGATCTCGACGAAGCCATCGCCGCATACCGGAGGGCTGAGAATGCCATCCCGGTGGGCTCGCCTGGCCGCCCCGCGCTCCTCGCGGACCTGGCTCACGGCCTGCGCGCTCGTTACAGCAATACCCGCCAGCGTGGCGATCTGGACGAGGCGATCCGGGTGCTCGAGGAGGCGCGCGAGGCGGCCCAGGTTCAATGGCAGAAGCGGGTGGAGTGGCTGGGCGGCCTCGCTGCCAGTCTCGATCAGAGGTCCGACGAGGATGGCAACCCCTCCGATCTCGACAGAGCCATTGACCTGTATCGAGAGGCACTGGAACTGACTCCGACCAGCTCACCTGGCCGGTCTGGCTTGTGCTCCAACTTCGGCGGGAGCCTGTTGAAACGCTACGAGCGGACTCGCACCCGGGAACATCGCGCCGATCTCGACGAGGCGATCGGATTATTCGAGGAGGCCGTGAGCGGCACCGCAGAGGTTTCACCTCACCTCCCCGACATCCTGAATGGCCTTGCGATGGGCCTTCGTTTCCGCTTCGAGTTGGACGGCGCCGACGAGGACCTGGCGGCTGGGGTGCAGCACTACAGGGGTAGCTGCCAACGCGACCGCGTGTCGAATCCCAGGGCGGTGCTGGTTGCGGCGACTTGGTGGGGAGCGTGGGCGACCGAGCGGGCGGCATGGAGCGAGGCCGTCGAAGCATATGGCTACGGCCTCGACGCGGCACAGGGTCTCGTCGGGCTGCAGTTCTCGCGCCAGGAGAAAGAAACCTGGCTGCGCCTGACGAAAGGGCTGGCCAGCGGCCTGGCGTACGCGCGCGCGATGACCCGTGATCTGCAGGGGGCGGTCGTCGCGCTGGAGCGTGGCCGAGCGGTGCTGCTGGCTGAGGCGCTGGAGCGAGGCTCCGGGCAGGCCGCCGGGGTGGTTTCCTTCGACCGGATCGCCGAACAGGCCCGAACGGCGCCGCTGGTCTACGTCGCGGCGGCCGCACCTGGCGGGGTCGCCCTGGTCGTGGGGACGGACGGAGGGGTCGCCGAGGTGCGGCTCCCCGGCCTGACCGCCGACGCGCTTGTGGACCAGACGCGACGCTATTACCTGGCCAACATCGAGCGGCTGGTGCTCGGGCGCGACGATCGATGGGACGCCGTGCTCGACATACTCGGTGGATGGCTGTGGCGGGACATCATGGGACCGGTCCTAAACGCCGTGCGCCCCGCGGCCGAGATCGTGCTGATCCCGGCCGGATACCTGGCGTTGCTTCCCCTGCACGCGGCCTGGACCGAGGACCCCTCGACGGCCACCGGCCGGCGCTACGCGCTGGACGAAATCGGTATCACGTACAGCGCCAACGCCCGCGCGCTGGCAGCCGCTCGGCAGATGGCGCAGAAAGTGACGGCCGACTCGATCCTGATCGTCGAGGAGCCCCGACCCGTGGAGGCGGGACCGTTGGACAACGCCTCGGTCGAGGCCGTCGCCGTCGAGCGTGTATTCGCCAGTTCGCAGCCGCTCCGCGACGCGGGCGCTATCCACACACTCCGCCACGGCAAGGCCACACGCGAGGCCGTGAAGGCCGTGCTCAACAAGTGCGCCGTCCTCCACCTGTGCTGCCACGGATCCGCCAACCCGGGTGAGCCGCTCGCCGGTGGCCTGCTGATGGCCAACGACGAGATGCTGACTGTGCGGGACGTGATGGAACGCCGCGAGAGCCCGGCGCGCCTGACGGTCCTCTCGGCATGTGAGACGTCGATGCCAGGAGCGGACTTACCCGACGAGGTCATCGGACTGCCGACCGGGCTCATCGAAGCAGGAGTCGCGGGCGTGATCGGGTCCCTGTGGTCGGTACCGGACCTCAGCACCGCCGTGCTCATGATGGGCTACTACGAGCTGTGGCGCATCGACGGGCTCGAGCCGCGCGAGGCATTGCGTCACGCACAGCGATGGGTCCGAGACGCCACCAGCGTGGAGCTGCGCGCTCGGTTCCCGAACGTGCTCTGGCCGCCTTGGGACTCCGAACGCCCCTTCGCCCGCCCCAACGCCTGGGCCGCCTTCACCTACACCGGCGCATAGCCATGGGCGTGCGTGCGAGACGGCGACGAGGCCGTCAGTGCTGCCGGTAGACGTTCGCGCGGTGGTCGATTCGGACCACGTGGACAACGTGTTTGTCGTCGTCGATCCGGTAGATCACTCGGTATGGCCCCCGGCGGGCGGAGAAGTAGCCAGCCAGCTCTCGGGTCATTGGCTTGCCGATCCGCTGGGGTGGTCCAGAAGGGGACCGGTAATAAACTCAGCGACCGCGGTTGCGACCGCAAGGGGCAGCCCTCGGGGAGGCCCGATCGTCAGGGCGCGGGCGGCGACAGGGGCTAGCCTCAACTCGTAGGCGTCAGAATGGTCGTCCCCGCCCTCGCGTTCGGTCACCCCCGTCCGTGCTCCAGCTCCGCACGACGGGCCATGGCCTCGCGCAGCTCATCGGCTCCGATCGCCTCGCCGCGCGCGATCTCCTCCTCGGCCTCACGGATCTCCTCCAAAGCTCCAGGGATCGAGAGAATGTCGAGCGTCTCCTCGAGCGCCTGGAGGTCCGACAGGGAGAGGATCACCGCCTCCGGGGCGCCCGTCGCGTGATCACCACGCGCTCATGAGTCGCGCGCACCTCGTCGAGCACGGCCGACAGGCGCGACTCGACCTCAGCAAGCGGAAGGGTCGTCACGCCACCAGGATAGGCCGCGAAACCAACGCGCGGATCACAGGTCTGCTCCTGAAGGATTACGCTGGGCGCGCGGTGTCTCGGCGGGTAATCCGATCGCGCGGGCGGTCGGAGCGGAAGGGAACGGCAGGCGATGGACGCGTCCACCATCCAGCTCATGTCGCTGATCATGGAGTTCATGTCCAAGAAGTCCAAGAACACGTGGCGCCAGTCCCGAGCCGTCCTCGAGCAGCATCCCGAGCTGCTCGGCCCCGGGGCCGACGCCGCCATGGACCTGCTCATCTCGGCAGGTCGGGACCACGGCGGCGACGCGGACACAGTCGCTCAGCTCGAGGATCTTGACCAGGTGATCAATGCGCAAGCGCGCGCCACGGCCGCAACATCCCAGGACTCCGAACACCTTCCCGTCCAACTCGGGAACTGGGGAACGGCGTTGGCCGAGCGTTACAAGAGAACCGGCGACCTCGAGTGCCGCGCGTACGGTGAAGCGCAGGCTTCGGCGGCCTCCTGGAGAACGTCCTCCACACCTCGCGCCAGACGTGTGGGAGCAGGCGACGCTGCTGGAGCGAGCGGACGTTCGCTGGCACCGTGTCGCCGATCTCGTCGAGCGCATCGGCAGCGCCCTGCGGGTCGTGTCGGGAGAGTGGGGGTTCCTCGACGCGGCGGACGCCGAGCTTGCGACTACGCTGCACCGCACCGCACCGTCCCGGGCGGTGCGGTGGTGCGCTATGTCGAGGCTCTCCGGGACTGGACCCGCGGGGACGTGCGGCTGCTGACCGTCCGTGACGAGGGCTACCCGCTGAACCTGCGTGAGGTGTACAACCGGCCGCCGTTCCTGTTCGCACGCGGGCAGCTCATGCCGGAGGACAGCCGGGCCGTGGCCGTCGTCGGCAGCGGTCAGGCGTCTGCCCGCGGCCGGCAGCAGGCACACGAGCTTGCGGGCAGGCTCGCGGAGCGGGGCGTTACGGTGGTGTCCGGGCTCGCGCTGGGGATCGACGCCGCCGCGCACGAGGGGGCGCTGGAGACCGGTGGCCCACGCTGGCGGTGCTCGGCGCCGGGATCAGGCAGCCGCTCTACCCGGCGGAGAACCGGCGGCTGGCCGAGCGCATCCTCACCAGCGGGGCGTGCGTGTCCCAGTTCTGGCCGGACGCGCCGGCGACGAAGTCGACGTTCCCGATGCGCAACGTCGTCACCAGCGGGATCGCGCTGGGGACCGTGGTGGTGGAAGCGCACGGGCGCAGTGGGACGCCGTCGCGACCGGTCCCATCTGGTCGCGGCAGGCCAGAGGTGCATCCCCATTTGCCCGAGCCCTGAAGTCGGTCGGCGCATTGAGGAGCGGCGCCCGATCGCCATCTGGAGGCGGCAGACGACCGCTTCCGGGTGGTCCATAAGGTCGACGGGCTGCGAGTGTTGCTCCTCGATGACGTGTTCACGACCGGCGCCGGCCGCGCAAAGCGCCGCCTCGGCGCTGATCCCGGCTGTGCGCTCGACCGTGTGCGCATCCGCTACAGCGCCAATGCCCGCGCGCTAAACGCGGCCCGGCGGATGTCGGCAGAGGCCACGCCTTACTCGATCCTCATCGTCGAGCAGCCGCTACCCGTCGATGCGCGGCCACTTACCCATGCAGAGGTAGAGGCGGCGGCGGCAGTCAAGGCCGGCTTTGCTGGATCGTGGAGCCTTCGTGAAGAAGCCCCGATCAAGCATCTGCGACTCGAGGAGGCTACGCGCGAGGCCGTGAAGCCCGCGCTCGCCAGGTACACCGTCATCCACCTGTGCTGTCATGCCTTCGCTCTCTCGTGGGCCGCTGCCGGGCGGGGTGATACTCCTGGCCAATGAAGGGGTGCTGACGGTGCGGCATATGACTGGGCCGCGCGAGACCCCGGCGCGCCTGGCAGATCCTGTCCGCGTGTAAGACGTCGATGCCCGGGACCCGACCTGCCCGACGAGGTGATGGGCCTACCAACCGGGGTTAGTCGAAGGGGGGTTGCGGGAGTCATCGGGTCCCCAGACCGCAGTGCCGCAGTGCCGCGGTGCGTTTCTGCGAGCTGTGGCGCGCCGATGGGCTCGAGCCATGCGAGGCCTTGCGCCAGGCGCAGATCTGGGCCCGGGACCGTGCCCACGCGCGGCTGCGTGATGAGTTTCCACAGCTGATACACCGGCGCAAGCTGCCCTGGGAGGCCGAGCGCCCACCCGGCCAAGGTGAACCGCGCCTGGAGCGGCGGCGCATCGCAAGCACCATCGCCCATGCCATAACGGGTCCTAGTGAGGTAATAGCGTCGTGGTTCTCCGCGCGCCGGCCCGGGTCCACGGGACGTGTCGCAGCCAGCTGCGATGATCGCGGGGTGATCCGGTCAGCTAAACGCCGAGAACTTCGCCCACACGTGCGGAACGAGTGGCCCAGCTCCGACCATGTCGCCGTACTCCGCGGTGGACCTGACACGCTGGCGAAGCTCACCGCTCACACTCGCCGTACACATCGCGCATTTTGCTTGGACGGTCGCCCGCTCTGGGGCGTGTCCGTGTTCCTCGCCCTCGACGACATCGGCCCGGCGTCGCTGGAGGGACTGCTCGGCGGGCGCATGAGCACGTATCGCATCGTCTACACGCCCACTGTCGGAGACTGTCACGAAGCCGGCTTTCGCCTGTTGCCTACCTTCCATCGGCCTCACTACACGCTTGGACTCACAAGCGGCACCGAAGCGGAGGTGAGCCGATTGCTGGCTGCCCTCGGTGAGGCAAGAGACAACCCGTACCATGGTGGCCTCCAGCGCGGAGGGAGGTGAACACGGCCGTGATCAGTATCGACATCGCAGCAGACCTCAACGACGAGGACGAAACCGGCTATGTGTGGACGTTCTTGGACGAGGCGAGGAATCCTGCACTGATCACGCCCGGCGCCATCGTCGTCGCCGGTGACCCGGACTCCCCCGCAGTCGCGGAAGTCGTGGACCTGATCGACAGGCCGGCTGGCAGAGTCGTTCACCTTCGGCTTCTTCCAGGAGCGCTCGAGGACTACGAGGCGCTCGTACGACGGGTGATCATCCCAGCCTGACCATGGTGGACGGGACCGCTATCAGTCGTATTCGCCGTGCTCGAACTGGCCACTGCGCCACGTGACAGGCGCAGGAACGGGTGCCCCGCCTACTGGACGTTCTTCGGCGCAGGTCGGCGCCTGAAGGATTACGCTGGGGAGGCAAGTGTGGGGTGTGTCGGCTGAGGTCCGGATTCCAGACCTGAGCCGACACCGGCCGATCTGTGCTGTTCCGAAGGGGCCACCGGCTCCGAGCGCAGTCTCGGAACCGGCGTAGGCATCCTCGGTTACGGGGTTCTGTAATGCGCTTGCACAACCTCGCGCGCGCCCTGCAGGAGCGACACGAGGAACTCGGAGGGGCCGAGGACCGCGACAGGGCTGTGGCGATGTACCGCTCGATCTGGTCCCGTGACGCTGACCAGGGGAAGTGGGCTCTGGCGGCAGGGGTGGCGTGGGGTGTCTGGTCTTCGTCGAGGGGTTCTTGGACGGAGGCGGCAGAGGCGTACGGGCACGGGCTGCGCGCGATGGAGCGGCTGTTCCGTGCGCAAGCCGGCCGTGAAGACAAGGAGAATTGGCTCCGCGCCGCACGCCTGGTGCCGGCGGGGGCCGCATACGCGCGCACGGCGGCGGGCGACGCCGCTGGGGCGGCGGTCGCCCTCGAGTCGGGGCGCGCCCTCTTGCTCACCGAAGCGTTGGAACGTAGCGGTGCGGCGTTGCATGGCCTCGCCGAGCGCGGGCATGCCGACCTCGTCGCGGCCTATCGCCGGGCTGCCTCCCGGGCGACGGCGCTGCAGGAGCCCGGCGAGCCAGTCGTCGGTACCCCGCTGGGTAGCCGGCCCGGACGCCCGGCGCTCGCCGTTTTCGCCTCGACGACGGCGCGCCAGCAAGCGGAAGAAGAGTTCGAGACGGCTCCGCGGCGATCCGGCGCGTCCCCGGCTTCGAACGTTTCCTGGACTCGCCCGGCATGGCGGACCTGGACCAGGTCGCCGCGACCGTGTCGGTCGTCTCCATCGCCGTCACCGCCTGCGGGAGGCACGGCGCTCGTCGCCGAGGGCCGGGGGAGAGGTGACCCCAGTCCCGCTGCCCCGGCTTACCGAGGATGCCGTCCGCGCCCAGGTCGCTCGGACGCGCGACGCCTACGCCGCTCGTTCTGACACGCCCGGCCGCTGGCACGGCACCCCTCGATGCCGTCACTCGCTGGCTGTGGCCGGCCGCGATACGCCCAGTCCTCGACGTCCTCGCGGACCGGCAGGAGGCGCTGCTCATGCCCGGCGGCCTGCTCTGGCTGCTCCCTCTCCACGCCGCGTGGACGCCCGACCCGTCGCGCCCAACCGGCCGGCGCTACGCCCTGGACGCGCTCACGCCGCGCTACGCCCCCAACGCCCGGGGCCGTCACCGCCGCCAACCGGGTCGCGCAGCGCGTCGAGGGCGACGTGCTTCTCGCCGTCGTCGAGCCCCGCCCGACCGCGCAGACCGCGCTGCGGCCCGCTGAGGCGGAGATCGACGCGGTCGCCGCTCGATTCCTGTCGGTGCGGCGGCTGCGAGGCGGCCAAGCGACCAAGCGACCAAGCGACCAAGCGAGCGGTCCTCGAAGCGCTGGCGCTGCACCGCGTCCACCACTTCGCCTGCCACGGCTTCGCCAGGCCTGAGGACCCTTGGGGAGCGCGGTGCCGCTGGCCGGCGATGAGCCACTCACCCTCGCCGACGTGCTCGGCCTGCGTCTGGACGAGGGGCCCAACGGTGGGGTGCGGCTGGCCGTGCTCAGCGCCTGTGAGACGATGTTGCCCGGCACCGACCTGTGCGACGAGGTGATCAGCCTGCCCACATGGCTGCTGCAGGCGGGAGTGGCCGGGATCGTCGCCAGCCAGTTCGCCGTGCCCGACTTGGCCGCCGTGTTGGTGATGACACGGTTCACCGCCTGCTGGCGGACCGACGGAGCCTCGCCCGCAGAGGCGTTTGCGCTCGGCTCAGCAGTGGGTACGCGATACGACCAACGCCGAGAAGGCCGCGTCTCTCCACCCCGACCGCGTCAGCGAGTCGGGCGTCCCCTCGACGCCGCTCGCGCCCTCTGGCGGGCGCTGGCGGTCCGACCGCCAGACGCGCGCGACTTCGCGGCCCTCGCAAACTGGGCGCTTTTCGCGCACGTCGGCGTCTGATAGGCGGGCAGCTGACTGTTGGATTACTCTGTGCTTGCGGTTTCAGCGGGTGATCCGGGCGCGCGGGCGTTCGGGGAGGAAGGGGGCGACAGGCGATGGACGAGTCCACGCTCCAGCTCATGTCCCTGTTAGTCGAGTTTTTGTCAACGGAAACTTGGCGTGAGGCCCGGGCGATGGTCGAGCACCATCCTGAACTGCTCACCCAGGCAGTCGATGCAGCCCTGGATCTTGCGATCTCCACAGTCCCGGGCGGCGACACGAGCGTCGCTGCCAGACTCGAACAGCATCAGGGAGTGCTCCGCCGGTGCCGCGAGATCGGGGTTGCAGCAGCGTTCGAGGAAGTCGCTCCCGGCTCGGGCATCACGCAAGATGAGGAAGAAGCTGGCACGCCCGACGAGGTCCGGCTCAAGCTGGTGCTGGTCGAGTTCGTCGCCGCTCCAACCCGGGATCAGTCGCGGCGCCTGATCGAAGCGCATCCCGAGTTGCTGAGCGACTCCGTGGACGCGTTCTTCGAGCAGGCGATCGCGGGCGTTGGCGGGATCATCGAACAGATGACGCCCTTCACGGATGGCGGGCGTGTCGAATTGGAAGTGGAGTCGCTGCGACGCCGTCACCGTCTGTTGCAACGGTGCAAAAAGGTCGGCGTCGATGCAGCCTTCGAGGAGCTTGACAGCCTCCGCGCAGAACCAGAAGAGGCGGACCTCCGTCCGCGGCTGTTCGAGTTCGTCACCGTCGAATCGCGGCGGGAGGCGCGGCGGGTCCTCGAGGAGCACCCGAAGCTGGTGAGCGCTCACGCGGTCGACACGCTGAAGCGGCTCGTGGAGGAATCCCGAGGGCAGGTACCCGAGGACATCGCCGAGGAGTTGCAGGCCCGGCTCGACCTCCTGAGCCGGTGCGTGGGGAGCGGCATGGCGACCGCGTTCGAGGAGGACCGGAGCGCCAACCCACGGGAGGCCCTCGAGCTGCTGTTCGAGTTGATGGACCGTCCGTTGCTCGAGTGGCCGCGGATGCTGCGGGAGCACCCCGAGCTGTTGGGCGACGACGCGGAGCGGGCGCTCGACGACCTCATCGCCACCGCTCGGGCCGACGGCAAAGCCAGCGTCGCGGCCAAGCTCGAGGAGCTCGGGACGTTCCTTCGGCAATACCGTGAGCGATGGGCACCATCACCGCGGGGAGAGGAGCCCGCTGAGCAGGACCGCGAGGTCTCGCCGTTGGCGTCGGCGGTAAGCCAGTTCCTGCGAGCTGACTCTCCGCAGGCGTCCCAGCGGGTCATCGAGGAGCACCCGGAGCTGCTGACCGAGGCCGCAGATCAGATATTGCGCTACCTGGAAGCAGAAACGGAGCAGCACGAGGACGCCGCGGGCGCAGCGACGCTGAAGGCGCAGCGTCAACTGCTTCGGCTCTGCCGGGAGGTGGGCATCGCTCGCGCCTTCGAGGAGATCCGCCGGCCCAGCGGGTGGCGCTCGGCCGGAGACGTGGAAGCCGGGATTCGGACCGCTCTCGAGAGAATGGACAGGTTAGGAGCACCCGAGGAAGACAAGCTGGCGCTGCGGGTGAACGCCGCCTCTGGCTTCATGGTGAGGCATCACGCCACGGGAGCGAGAGACGATCTCGACGCCGCTATCCGCGCCCGGCACGATGTCGTACGTTTCGCGCCCGTTGACTCCCCCGACTACCCCCATCACCTCAACAACCTCGGCGTCGCGCTGGCGGTCCGTTACGCCCTGACGAACCAGCTCAAGGACCTGGAGGCGGCGGTCGAGGCCCATCGTGGCGCGGTGGCGGCCTGCCCTCCGGGCTTCGAGGACCTGCCGGGCTTGATGACCAACCTGGGGAACATGTTGATCGACCGGCATGCGCACATCGGCAACCGAGCTGACCTCGACGAGGCGATCGCTGTCTACCGCAGCGCGGTCGAACAAGCCGGTGAGGAGGCGGACAACCTGTCGGGCCTGCTCGGCAACCTCGCCGAGGGGTTGAGAAAACGGTTCACCCTTGAATAAATCGGATGCGGCCGACTTGGACGGCGCCATCGACGCGCTCCGCGGGGCAGTCGCCGCAGGTGGGCTCGGCTTCCCGCAGGTCTTCGATCTCCAGAACAACCTCGGCGTGCTGTTGGTAGACCGGTTCGGGCTGCAGGGTGACATTCGCGATCTCGACGAGGCCATCGCTGTCTTCGGTCGCACGATTCCCCGGCTCTCGGGGCACCCGGAACAGCTGTCGATGCACTGTACCGGCCTCGGGAACGCGTGGCGCCGTCGGTATCGGCACGACGGGCAAGCCTCAAGCCTGGAGCAGGCGATCGCGGCGTACCGTCGCGTGGTCGCCGTGGCGCCACGGTCGACCGACCCCACGGAGCGCCTGATCAACCTCGCGAACGCGCTGATCGACCGTTACAGGCTGCTCCGAGAGGTCACAGACCTCGACCAGACGATCCAGGCGTACGAGGACGCCGTGGAGGCGAGCCCCCGCGCGTACCCACGGCTGCCCGGGCTCCTCGAAGCGCTCGCGAACGCGTTCTCCGACCGGTGGGAGCACAACGGCGCCGTTGCCGACCTGGAAGCGGCGCTGGAGACCCGACAAGAGGCCATCGCCCAGACACCGATGAATTCCCCGGACATGCCCGGCTACATGAGCTCGCTCGGCAACGGCTACCTGGACCGTTACCTCTACGGCGGCGACGTCGCTGATCTGAGAGAGTCCATCGCCTGGTACGAACGGGCCGTCAAAGGCGCGCCAGCGGGCTCACCGGAGCTTCCCGGATGGCTGCACAATCAGGGCATCGGCCTGCGGAAGCGTTACGAGCACACCGGCGAGTTGAACGACCTCAACAGCGCGATCCAGTCGGAATCGCTGGCGGTGTCGGCAACCTCGAAAGACTCCAAGGACCTTCCCGTCTTTCTCGCCGGGTGGGCAGGCGCGCTGGGAGAGCGCTACCGGCGAACTGGCGACCTGGGGGACCTGGACGGCGCCGTCGCCGCGTTCCGCCAGGCCGTGAAGACCCCTGCCGGCTCGGCGGATCGGCCGGAGTTCCTTATGGGGCTCGGCTCGAGCCTCCGCTCCCGATACGGCAACACTCGCCACCGGGCCGACCTGGACGAAGCGATCCAGCGGTACGAGGAGGCGGTGGACGCGACCCCTCGGCGCTCACCCAACCGGGCAAACCGGCTGACCGGCCTCGCCAACGCGCTCGACGACCGGTGCGACGAGGACGACGCACTGCCCGACCTCGACAAAGCGATCGGTCACTATCGAGAGGCGCTGGTCCTGACTCCGGCCAGCGCGCCCGACCGGCCGGGCCTGTCCTCCAGCCTGGGTGGGAGCCTGACGAACCGCTACGAGCGGACCGGCAACCGCAACGACCGCAGAGACCTCGACGAGGCGATAGACCTGTTCGAGGAGGCGGTGAGGGCCGTCCCAGAGAGTTCTCCTCATCTCCCAAGCTTCCGGAACAACCTCGCGACGGGCCTGCGTTTGCGCTACCTGCTGGATGGTGACGACAAAGACTTGACGGCTGCGGTCAAGCACTACAAGGGAGCCTGCAAACTCGGCAGCGTATCGGATCCGAGGGCCGTGCTGGGCTCGGCGACCTGGTGGGGAGCGTGGGCGACCGAGCGGGCGGCATGGAGCGAGGCCGTCGAGGCGTACGGTTACGGCCTTGACGCGGCACAGGGTCTCGTCGGGCTGCAGTTCTCGCGCCAGGAGAAAGAAACCTGGCTGCGCCTGACGAAAGGGCTGGCCAGCGGCCTGGCGTACGCGCGCGCGATGACCCGTGATCTGCAGGGGG
>JBOGEA010000009.1:0-9307 GCA_050743205.1 Egibacteraceae bacterium
CTTCCATCGATTCGGAAGGGCCAGCATCGACCAGCCCGGCCTGATTATGCCGAACTATCCCGGCCAGTCACCGCCCTGACCAGGAGCGTCACAACAACATCGGCATAACCCGAACATCGGCATAATTTGTTATCCGCGGCCTGTGGACGGTCGGCGACTGGCCGGCGCAGCCGTGCCAGGACCGCTGCCGGCGTCGCGGACGCGACGCCGCGATCGTGATCAGGATCGCCAGGCTGGGCGACGGCGGACCCTCACCCTCCGCTCCCCGGGCGGAGGGCCCACCGCCGACGCCCTGACGCCGGGGCCCCCGACGCCCTGACGCCGGGGCCCCCGACGCCCGCCGGGGGCCCCGCGCGTCTTCTTGCGGGGCAAGGTGAGATCATCGGTCACCAGATGACGATCTCGCGTGGGTAGCGCGGCTCCCGGAGCCGCCGGTCCTTGCTCACCAACGGCCAGCCGCGTTCCACCGCTGTGGCATAGATCAGCCGGTCCGCTGGGTCACCCGGGAACGTCGAGGGCAACGTCACCGCAGTGTGCGCGATGGCAGGCGTGACGCCGACGGTCCGGACGCCCGCGGCAAGCTGGGACAGCCAAGACGGGATCGGGATGGTGACGACGATGCGCTCATGCGCTGCGAGCCATGCCAGCTCGTACCAGGTGATCCCGGCGACGGCCAGTTCGTCCGCGCTGGCGATGGCCTTGGTTGCCGCGTCGCTGAGTCGTTCAGGCTCCGCCGACCACCACTGGAGCGCGTGCGTGTCGAGCAGCACGCACGTCACGGCAGCTCCCATGCCTCGCCCGTGCTGAACAGGTCCTCGTCTGCCTCAGCGCTCCGCGCGGTGCCCGTGAGTGCTCCCCGCAGAGCCGGCGGCCCGGCGGCAGGGACGAGCCGGGCTACGACCCGGCCATGTTTGGTGATCTGCACCTCGTCGCCCGCGGCGATTTCGTCGAGCAGCGCGAGGATGGTTGCCTTGACCTCAGTAGCGGTCATTGTTCTGGCCATGCGGACACTATACCAGTCCTCTATGCTGCTCGACGTTCCCATCGAACGGCCCGACCCACTTGTCGGTGTCGCTGAGCGCATCAGGGAGAAGGCGACGAGCCGGAATCATGGGATTTTCGCGCACGCCGGCCACTTCAGTGCTCGCCGATACCGCGCATCGGGGGGACGACGTCCGGCGTTGATCACTTCGGCCACGTCGCCCCTCGCCAATCTGCCCGGTGCGCGCATCCGCGTGTGTCCGGGAATTCGCGGGTCAGGGTGGCGGCTCGACGGCCAACCGGTCGCCGACCCCCAGTTTCCACGCGACGAACGTGCCCGCCTGCGCCTCGACGACGCCGCGGGCGCGGGGCACGACGGCGGTCATGCGGTTGCGCGGCAGGCGTGTTGTCCGCAGGACCACGCCGTGGCGGTCGAGGAAGGCGACGTCGAGGTCGAAGCGCATCCCGAAACTGTGCACGCAGCAGGCGGGGCGCAGCAGCATCGCGCCCTCGATCCCGTCACGCCCCAGCAGCCCGCGGCTGCGCGCCCGCGCGGTGGTCGCGAGTTCCAGCGGCGCGAGGACCTGCCCGTCCCGGGCCAGCCAGTGACCTGGCATGCATCACTCCACGAGGCGGACGTCGAACACGGCGAACCCGGAGAGGTCTCCACCGAAGAGCCCGCCCGGGCCCAGGGTTCCCGTCGAGCCCGCGCACTCAGACCCGGTGACGTGTGAGAAGGGCACCGCGTCGATGCTCGGCAGCGGTTGGCACAGCCCGATCGAGGGGTTGGCGTTCACGACCGCGGCGACCGCCCGGTAGCTCTCGGTGTCGATCGCGAGCCCGTACTGATGCATCGACCGGCCCGGCGGCGCGCACGGGCCGCTGATTCTCCGGCACAGCTGCGCCTGATACCCCGCGCTGCGATACCCCGAGGAGAGTTGCAACGGGTAGCTCATTGCCCGCTCCAGGCGCAGGATCGAGGATCGACGCTTGCATCGCGGGCGCCAGCCCCGCGACGGACACCCCAGCCCCGTCCCCGCAGCCGCGGTAGCGCCGCAGCGCGGAGTCCGCCCGGACCGTGCCGCCCGGCGTGGTCCGCCGTCTGCGCAAGCTCGGCCTCCGACAGCGGGCAGTCACCGCCTGAGGCGATCGACGCGCCGACCAGGCTGGGAAGACCTGCGGCGTAGGTGGCGCCGACCTCGGCGCGCGCGGCGGTGTGCGCGCCGAGCCCGCCCAGGCGGTGCTGGGCGTCGTTCGTGACCTCCGCCTGGACTGACAGCCCCTCGCACGTGACACGCAGCAGCTCCCCGCCGTTGCGCGCGGCGGCGTCGGCGGCCGCGTGCTCGACGCGCTCGCAGTCGGGCACCAGCGGCGTATCGACGCCCGTGCGCAGCACGTGCGCGACGAGCTGGCCCCGTAGCCCGTCCGCCCCCGCCAACGCGGCGAAGTCTGCGGCCGTCACCGCCTCCGCCTTGAGCACCGTCGCCCACCCGATCCGAAACAGCAGCACACCGCCCGCCAGCAGCCCGACGACCACCAGCAGCAGCCCCGGCAACACCCTGCCCTCCTCCCCCACTGCGCTCATACCCTCCCTCCCCAACGTGATTGCCCCGCAGCATCACCCCCACCAGCGCCACCCGCGAGTGTCCAAAGACCTGATGTGCGAACCCGTAGTAGGACGCAAGAGAGCTACTACGGCTCAGGCTCGGTCTGGGCAGCCGAGCTGTCCGCGCGGGCCTGGACCATCACCGCGACCGCCGAGAAAGCCGGACTCAACCCGCTCACCTACCTGACCGACTACCTCCACACCCGCGCCGCCGCCGGTGGGCGCGCGCCCGAGGGCGCCGCGCTCGACGCGCTCCTCCCCTGGACTGACACGTTCGCCGAGCACGCCAACCCCAACAGCGCAGCGGCCCCACCCCACCCCGACCCCTAGCCGGCGGCCACACCGCCCAGGACACGTCCCCCTGCGGACGCTCCTCACCATGCCCTGACCACGCCTAACAGCCCAGGCACCGGCCGGACACACCCTCAAACAAACGGGAAAACCGAATACTTACGTCCTGAGACCCGGGCGAGCCACGTCACCGTGACGAGCTGACGCTCGACCAGGGGCAGCGCGGCGAGCAGCAGCCCCGCGGGCGACACGTACTGCATCAGCGCGTCGGCGAGCGCCGCAAGCACCGCGCCCGCGAGCGGTGGCGCGGCGGCGGCGTAGCCGACCAGGCGCGTAGTGTCCAGTGACGCGCGCACGGTCTGGATGCGCGAGAGCGTCGGCTCCGCCGACCATGCTGGATAGATCACCAGGACATGCCGGTCCTGGACAATCGCCTCGGCCGTGGCGTCGGTGAGGTCCTCAAGGCCCTCACGGCGCAGGGTGTCGCCGAACCAGGTGACCACCCGATCCTCGGTGACCAAGGCCGCCGGCTCGTACCCCACAGTGACGATGATCGTGCTGATGTCTTCCCCCTTGCGGGCGTGATGCTTGCCCGAGTGCGTGACTGCGGACGCTGGCAGGGCTGGCTGCTGCCCGAGACGGGCTGCCCATTACTTGGGCCTCGCACAGCTCTTTCAAGAGATCCGCGATGGGGGCCCCGAGACGACCTGGCACACCCCACCGCAGCGCGTCTGGCCTGATTCTTGTCGTGTGGTGGGTCGGTGAGCAATTGTCCAGTGCGTCGAGGACGGGCGCGGCCGAGGACCGCTGATGTGTACTGGAAGGTGGCGGAGTGCCGTCATGATCCAGCGCACACATCGCGCGTGAGGCCGAGGCGGGCCACACTCGGGGAAGCGGTGCGGGAGGAGCGCTCGATGAGGTCCAAGGCAGTTGTCGTTCTTGTGCTCGGTGGGCTCATGGTGGCGGCGTTCGGGCAGCCGCCCGCCCAGGCGGCGGTGCAGGCGGCCAGCAGCGGCCATGTCGTCGAGGAGGCGGGTTTCTCCATCGCGTTTCCTGGTGAGCCCCAACGGCTTGAGCCGGAGGTCCCCAACCCCGACCCCGGCGCCCCTCCGCTGACCGGCGTGCAGTACACGTACGCGAGTCTTTCGGGGGCCTTCACGTTGGCATACCTCGAGCCGCCTGATGTGGCCGGCGAGGATCCTGCCGTGACGTTGGACGAGTCCGTGCGGGACACTGTCGAGGCGGTGGACGCCGAGCTGCTCAGCTCAGCCCCCGCTGTCGTCGCTGGGTACCCGGCGGTTGACTTCGCGGCTCGATCCGGCCTCTTCTTTGTCATGGCCCGCAACGTCCTGGTCGGCGGCCGTCTCTACAGCTTGAGCGGCATCGCCCTGCGCGGATTTCGAGGAGGCGGGACGATCGAGGGCTACGACGAATTCGTCGCGTCCTTCACCCCGCGTCCTTGACCCATGGCGGACCGCTGCCAGGTCGCGAATATGGCGAAGACCAAGGTCAGGGTGGTGGAGTCGAGTCGGAACGCGCCGCGGTCGACGCTCGTGACCCGCCAGAGCCCGTCGGGGCTGTCCACGAGGAGCAGCGTCGCCGGCTGGCCGGTGACAGCGGTGCGCACATCGACCCGATCGAGGGTCGTGCGGGAGGGGTGATCGGTGATCGCGTCCAACCAGCCGAGCTTGCCCTCGCGAAACGGGTCGAGCAGCTCGGTGAGCGTCAGCGGGCCTGGCCCGATCCTCGACGGGCAGGGCCGCGCACGCAGGCCGAGCAGGCGCACGAGTGTTCGGGCAAGGGCGCTCGGGTGGAGGAACGCGATGTCCTTGACGGCGTCATCCGGTCCCTGAGGGACGACCAGCAGACCGGCGGGACTCCACCACGCCTGCACGCTCCAGGTACGCCCGCCACGGGCACGGCCGATGTCGAACTCGAACACCACGTGAGCGGCTGCCAACGCCACGGGACGCAGGCTGGGGACGACCTGCCCGTCGCTGCCGACCACGCCCGCCGCGGCCAGCTCGGCGGCAATCGCATCGTCGCCCGCGCGTGGCTGGCTCTTGCAGATCCTGGCCATCAGCCCCAAGTGCCGGCGGGACAGGCGCAGCCGGCGCGCGTCCAGATCCACCTGGGCCGAACTCATGTCAGATCCACCGTTCGGACCGCGGTGGGGGCGTGGCGATCGAGGACCATGGCGTACACCTGCTCGCCGTGTCCGGCGTTGCGCTTCACCGCCGAGCGGGCGGCACGCTCGGCGGCCTGAAGATCGTCGAAGGCGGCGGGCAGCGGCTCTGTCCGCCCGTCCACGACCAGGTCGAGGACGTAACGCGCCCGCGCTCGGACCCGCTCGACCCTGCGCTCCTCCCGCAGCCCCGCCTCAGCGATCATCTCCTTCTGCCACCGGGGACGCAGGCGGGGCGGGTGCCACAGCCACAGCACGACGCCGAGCGTCCCGAGCGCGGCGCAGAGGGCAACCAGAGGCGACACGGTCCAGCTCGGCGGCTCGATCCCAAACGATCCCATGATCGCGAACCCGGTCAGGAGCAGCGCGGCCAACGTCGCGGGGAACAGCAGGTAGACCCGCTCCCGAGGCGAGTCCGGGTCGCCATGCGGCAGCTTGCCCAGCCACTGCGCGACCACGAACGCGTTGACTCCCAGCACGAACGCGATCACGAGCGCCATCCACAACAGCTCGCGGATCAACTGAACAGACCTCCGATCCTTGAGAGCGCCGCCTCACCGGCGTCACCGATCGCGCCGATCACGTCCTCGCCGAACTCGATCGCGTCGTCGATCCGCTCGCCTGCCCAGTCGACCGCGCCGCCGACGTTCTCGCGGATGTTCTGGCCAACCTCGCCGCCGATGATGCCGCCGCTGACTCCCCCGACGATGCCACCGATCACGCCGCCCACAACCGTGCCGGGGCCGGGGAACACCGATCCGATGGCGGCGCCCGCCGCCGCACCGGCCCATACGCCCGCGGCGCCGCCGGCGAAGCCGAGTCCCCCGTCCAGCACTGTTGCCGCGCCTGCTCGCGCGAGCCTGTCACCCGTGGTCAGCGTGGGATCGTTCCAGTCCTTGACGATCTGGTCGATTCCCGGCACGACGATGGTGGGCGTATCCGAGGCGCTTGGCCCATGGAGCGATGCGGGACCAGGCTCCCGCGGACGCCACGGCGCGCATGGCCGGCGCCGTACTGCGGTGCCAGCGCACGTACGGGTCGACCCAGCGACCGCTCTGGCGGAAATAGCCCGCGACCCGCGTGATCATGCGCTTGTCGATCTCGGTCACGGTTCCCGTGGCCGACCCCAGCCCACCGCCAGTCCACCAACCCCACGACTGCGCCCGGTCTTCGAGCCAGCTGCGCTCCCATGGACAGTCCCACGAGTTGTCCAGCATGCCCTCGGCGGTCGCGAGCACCTCGGCGTCCGCTGCGTAGGGCAGGTCCAGGCGAGCCTTGGCCAGCGCGTTGAACCACTCCAGCTCACCGGTCCGGATCCCAGCCCAGCCGTCGAGGCGGTCGAGGTTGCGCAGCGCGAAGGCGAAGGCGGCGGGAGCCTGGTCGAGTTCTGCGATGACGTTGAGTTCGGCGGACAGGCTCGGGCTCACGTCCTCGATGCGGGTTCCCAGATCGTTGGGGCTCGCGGCGTTGAAGGCCTGGACAGCCTCGGCGTACTCCTCGATGGCGGCTCGGGCTGGAGCGATCGTGAGCGCCATGTCTGCTGTGTAGGCCTCCAGCCGTTCGGGCTCACCCGTGACCTTCGCATAATCACCCATGTCGTCATTGCTCTCGGAACGAGCTGCTGATCTGGCCGATCCATCGCTCGAACTGCTCACGCCAGCCGGGGAACTGCTCGACTGCGCAGGTGTAGGAGACCGCCCAGGTGGTGTCGCGGGGACGCAGCTGGCGCTGGACAGTGACCACATCGCGCGAGTCGGTGAGGTGGGCGACGGTGACGACGTAGCTGGCTGGGTCGTCGTGGTCGGGCCGGGCCTCGAGGAGGACTCCGCCGCGCAGCTGGGATGCCAGGAGCGCGCCAGCCTCCCCCGGAGATGCTGGTAGCCGCCATGGTCCAGGGCCACCGTGACGTTGCCCCGGAACCAGTCGCCGTCGGGCTGGCGTGCGACGAACGGCACGAAGGGCAGCGGGTCGAGCCGCTCCCAGCCTTCCGGCACCGGAACGCCTAGCCGATCAGCGCCGACCGTGATCGACTGCGCACTGCTCATTGCCTGACCCATCATGCGGCTTCTCGGGAGGACGGATGTACGAGACGTGGAAAACCGCCTTCGAGCGCGATGGCGAGGTCAGCATCCACGGTACGCGAACGCACGCGCTGCTCGTCGCCCTGATGGGGGCCGCCTTCGTCGCGGTGGGGGCGCTGCTGCTGACGGTCCCCTTCGGGAACGCCTTCGCACGCCTCCTGCCCGGCCTTGTGACGCTGGCCGGGGTGCTCAGCGTGCTTCTCGGGGCGGTGGGCGTGGCGGTCGGCGCGCGATCGGCACGGCACCCGATGCTCATCGCGAGGCTGAACCAGCACTGCCTGGTGCCCGGCCTCGGATGCACGATCGCCTGGTCCGAGATCGAAGACGTCTCGCTCAGGCGCATCGGCACCGTCGAGCACGTGGAGATCCGTGTGTCGGACGCCTACGCGATCCGTGCGGATCGGGAGCTGCGCGGCTGGAGGGCACGGTGGTGGCGCACCAACCGGTCGTGGTTCGGGCCGGGACGGGTGCCACTGCGAACTGGCGCCGCTGGCTCGGGGCAGGATCTTCAGCGCCTGATCCTGTGGGCGCGGGCTCACGTGAGCACGGCAGGCTGAGCCCAGCATCACTCGCCCGCTCGATCAGAGAGGAAGGCGTTGTGTCGCTGCTGCCACTCGGCGATCGCGTCCTCGCTCGCCTGGAGACGCCGCTGGGCTTCGGCCAGCGCGGCCTCGAGTTCGTCTCGTTGGCCTTCGAGGATCGCGGTCTTGCCCTCCCAGGCGCCCATCGATTCGTTGAATATCTGGTCGAACTGCTCACGGACTTGACCCTCGAACCCAACCCTGGCGTACGCCGCGGCGGCCTCGTGCTGGCCGACAAGGCCGCGCAGGTCGACGACGGCATCGTCGATCGCGTTGATCGCCGCTCGACCCTGCGCGAACGGGAACTCGAACAGCCCTGGCTTCGGACCGGGATCTGGGACGCTCACAAGGCCTTCTCCGCGAAACACAACGTCAGTATTACGACACTGCTGCGGTAAGCCTGAGCGCGCTGCTGATCGTCAACACACGTCTGCGGCGAGACGAATGCAAGACTGCTCCTATGGAGCCGCTGGATTACTGGGACAGATCGCTCGTCGATTGGGCGATTCCGGATGAGATCTTGGCCGCCGCGCCTGAGTCGCCGTACGCGTTCAGGGTTGGGCTGTTCGACCGCCTCGCCGAGGAGGCGCTGGACAAGGACACCCCGTCGCGGCGGCGGGCTCTGGAGGCGCTGCCGCCTGCCGGCACCGTGCTGGACGTCGGCTGTGGGGGCGGCGCGGCCTCCCTGTCGCTCGCGCCCTGGATCGGCAAGGCGATCGGCGTGGATGAGCAGGAGAGGATGCTCAAGGCCTTCGCCGCTCGGGCTGAGCGGCTGGGGATCGCCCACGAGGAGGTGCGGGGCCGCTGGCCGGACGTGGCGGACGAGGCGCCCGAGGCTGACGTCGTCGTCTGCCGCAACGTCCTGTACAACGTCGCCGCGCTCGCCCCGTTCGCGCAGGCGTTGACGGTCCACGCCCGCGGGCGTGTCGTCGTCGAGGTGACCGGTGAGCACCCGCTCGCCTGGCTCGGCCCGCTGTGGCGGCGCTTCTGGGACCTCGACCGTCCCAGTGGGCCGACGGGCGACGACGCGCTCGCCGCGCTGTGCGCCCTGGGCCTGGACGCGAAAATGGAGCGGTACGAAGAGCCCTCACCCTGGCAGGACCTCGACGAGTTCGTCACGTTCGCCCGGACCTGCCTGTGCCTTCCCGCCAGCCGCGACCCCGACATCCGCGCCGCCCTGCCCGACCTCGGCCTGCCCCGGCCCCACCGCTCGCTGGCCACGCTGTGGTGGTGAACAGGGGAGGTCACTGGGGTCGCTCACTCAACGCGCTCGTCGCCGAGGCGCTCATGCAGGCCGTCACGGGTTTCGACGCCCGCGGGGCTATGCGGGAGCGGCTGCGGGCCCGAGGCCGGCTCATGGAGCCGCCACCACCCGCTCGAGTGCCGACGTGGGAGCAGGTGGTTGAGGCCGGGCAGGGCGCTGGGGATGCCGTCAGCCAGGCCCTGAAGGCCGAACGAGCGGCCAGGTGAGCATCCTCTACGCGGACACTTCCGCTCTGGCACGGGCCTATATGGTCGACGAAGAGGATCACGAGCAGTTGCACGCGTCGCGGGTCGCGTCGGGGGAGGTTGTGTGCTGGAT
>JBOGEA010000009.1:9317-39803 GCA_050743205.1 Egibacteraceae bacterium
ATCCAGCACACACCGCGGTCAACTCCGCGCGCCGCCGTCCCACCCGTCCATGGCTCGTCGGGCTGGGGCGAAGCCCCGTTAGCCTTTTGATCTGCTGGCGGTGGCGGTGGCGATGGCGGCTTGGCCGAGGCTGATGCCGCCGTCGTTGGGGGGGACGCGGGAGTGGAGCAGGACGGTGAAGCCGTGGGCCTCCAGGCCGGCGATGGTGCGGTGGAGCAGCAGTTGGTTCTGGAACACCCCGCCGGACAGGGCCACGGTCGACAGGCCGCTGCGCGCCTTCGCGGTCAGGCAGCCTTGCACGATGGCGGCGGCGACGCCGTGGTGGAAGCGGGCGGCGATGACGGGGACGGGCAGGCCGGCGCGCAGGTCGGCGGCGGCGGCGTGGACGAGGTCGTGGCCGAGCACCCGGAACGGATCGTCGTCCTGGATGCGGGTTGGGTAGGCGCCGGGCTCGGCGACCTCGGCGCGCTGCTCCAGCTCGATCGCGGCCTGGCCTTCGTAGTTGATGCGGTCGCGGATCCCCAGGATGGCCGCGACGGCGTCGAACAGACGGCCGGCGCTGGACGTGACCGGTGAGTTGACGCCGGCGCGGGCGACGGCCAGCACGTGGTCCCAGTCGCGCCCCTGGCGGCGCGCGACGTCCAGGTCGGCGGCGTCGGGCCCGAGGTAGGCCGCCGCCATCCGCCACGGCTGTCTGATCGCCTTGACTCCGCCGGGCATCGGGACGGTCGCGAGGTGGCCGGCGCGGGTGAAGCCGGCCAGGTCCGCGATGAGGAACTCCCCGCCCCAGATCGTGCCGTCGGTGCCCAGGCCCAGGCCGTCGAACGCGACCCCGATCACCGGCCCGGCCACGCCGTTGTCGGCCAGGCATGACGCGATGTGGGCATGGTGGTGCTGGACCCCGACCAGGTCGACGCCGTCGAGATCCCGCGCGTACTTGGTCGACAGGTACTCCGGGTGCAGGTCGTGCGCGACGATCTGGGGGGTGACGTCGAACAGCCGGCAGAAGTGCTCGACCCCCTGGGTGAACGAGCGGTACGTCTCGAAATTCTCGAGGTCGCCGATGTGGTGGGACACGAACGCGCGGGAGCCCTTGGCCACGCAGAACGTGTGCTTGAGCTCCGCGCCGCACGCCAGAACGGGGCGCGGCGCCGGCTGGGCGAGCCGCAGCGGCTGGGGCGCGAAGCCCCGAGAGCGGCGCAGCGGCAGCGCAGCGCCGTGGACCACTCGCATGACCGAGTCGTCGGTGCGCATGTGGATCGGCCGGTCGTGGACTAAGAACGCGTCCGCGATCCCCCCCAGCCGGTCGCGGGCGTCATCGTCGAGGTAGGCGATGGGCTCGTCGGAGGCGTTGCCGCTGGTCAGCACGAAGGGCCTGCCCACTGCTCGGGCGAGCAGGTGGTGCAGCGGCGTGTAGGGGAGCATCAGGCCGATGTCCCGGTTGCCCGGGGCGACGGATGGCGCCAAGGGCGCCTGGTCCCAGCGTGCGAGGAGCACGATCGGCCGTTGCTGGCTGGTCAGCAGCGCCGCCTCCGCATCGCTGACGGCGGCCAAGGTCCGCGCGGTGTCCAGGTCGGCGACCATGACGGCGAACGGTTTGTCCTCGCGGTGTTTGCGGGAGCGCAGCGCGGCCACGGCCTGCTCGCTGGTGGCGTCGGCGGCCAAGTGATAGCCGCCGAGGCCCTTGACCGCGACGACCCTGCCCGCGCGCAGCAGCTGGGCGGTGGCCAGCACCGGGTCGCCTGGGGCGGCCGGGAGCAGGCGCAGCGACGGTCCGCACGCGGGGCAGCAGGTCGGCTGGGCGTGGAAGCGGCGGTCGGCGGGGTCGTGGTATTCGTGCGCGCAGTCGTCGCACATCGCGAAGCCGGCCATGGTGGTGAAGGGCCGGTCGTAGGGCACGTCGGTGATGATCGTGAAACGCGGCCCGCAGTTCGTGCAGTTGGTGAACGGGTAGCGGTAGCGGCGGTCGGCCGGGTCGGACAGCTCTCGCAGGCAGTCGTGGCAGGTCGCGGCATCGGGGGAGATCAGCGCCTGGCGTTCGCCGCTGGATTGGCTGTCAACGATGACGAACGCATCGTCGCCGACCGGGGCGATCTGCTCGGCGCGGATGCGCTCGATCATGGCCAGCGGTGGGTGATCCGCCTCGATCGTGCGCAGCAGCTTCTCTACCGCCGCCGCGTCGCCCTCGGCCTCGACGAACACGCCCTGCGCGTCGTTGCCGACGAACCCGACCAGCCCCAGGCCGGTCGCCGTGCTGTGCACGAATGGCCGGAACCCGACCCCCTGCACGATCCCCTCGACCCGCAGCCGCGTCCGCGTGATCATGACGCCGTCGGCTCACGGGCCGGTACCCCAACTTCGACTTCGGGGCACATACGCCCCCGAGTCGAAGTTGGGGCCAGCCACAGTGCGGGATCGGCGGGTGGAGGCGGGCACGGCCGGGTCAGCAGATGCGGGGGAGCGGGTCGCCGACGAGCATGTCGACGATGCGGGTCCCGCCGAACGTCGTCTTCAGCAGCACGAGGCCTGGCGGGTCGTCCTTGACGCGGCCGATGACCGCGGCGCCGGCCCCCAGCGGGTGCGATCGCAGCGCGGCGATCGCGTCGTCGACCTGAGCGCCGTCCACCACGGCGACCATCCTGCCCTCGCAGGCGACGTAGAGCGGGTCGATGCCCAGCAGCTCGCATGCGCCCATGACGTCCTCGCGGAGGGGCACCGTCGCCTCGTCGACGACCATCGCGACCTGGGAGGCCACCGCCAGCTCGTTCAGGATGGTCGCGACGCCACCGCGGGTGGCGTCGCGCAGGCAGCGCACGCCGGGCGCGGCGTCGAGCAGGCGGTCGACCAGCGTGTGGAGCGGCGCGGTGTCCGACTCGACGTCGCACTCGATGTCCAGCTCACCGCGGGCCAGCATCACCGTGATGCCGTGCTCGCCGATCGGCCCGGACACGATCACCGCGTCACCGGGACGGCACGCCGACGCGGACAGGACGAGATCGCGCTCGATCACCCCGATACCGGAGGTGTTGATGTAGCAGCCGTCGCCTTTGCCCCGCTCGACCACCTTCGTGTCGCCGGTGGCGATCACCACGCCAGCCGCCTCGGCGGCGCGGCGCATCGACGCAACGATCCGCTGCAGGTCGGTGATCAGGAAGCCCTCTTCCAGGATGAACCCCGCGGACAGGTACAGGGGGCGGGCGCCCGACATAGCGAGGTCGTTGACCGTGCCGTTCACCGCCAGGTCGCCGATGTCGCCGCCTGGGAAGAACAGCGGCGATACGACGAACGAGTCTGTCGTGAACGCGAGTCGGCTTCCGTTCACGCTGAACACCGCCTGGTCGGCGAGCGGCTCCAGCAGCGGGTTGCGGAACTGCTCCAGGAACAGCGCCTCGATCAGCGTGTGCGTCGACTTGCCGCCCGCGCCGTGGGCGAGCGTGATCCGCTCTTCCTTCAGCCGGGCCTTGCGCGCGCGGGCGCGGTCGATCCGCTGGAGGACCTGCTGCTCTTTGGTCAGATGCTCTGTGCCGGGCGTGTACTCCTGGAAGTCGTCGTGCTCACGCAGGGCCTCTTCGGCCCAGTCCGCGCTGCGCTCCTCCGCGACGTCGAGGGGCCCCTCGCCGCCGGTCTCGATCAGCGAGAAGTCGACTCGGGGCCGTTTGGTCATGTCCTGGTCGCCTCCTTCACCCGGTCCCGCGTGAAGCGGCCGAAGTTGTAGTAGGCGGCGCAGGCGCCCTCGGAGGACACCATGCAGGTGCCGATCGGGGTCTCGGGCGTGCATGCGGTGCCGAACACCTTGCACTCCCACGGCTTCAGCACGCCTTTGAGCACCTCGCCGCACTGGCACGCCTTCGGGTCGGCGACGCGCACGCCGGGCAGCTCGAAGATGCGCTCGGCGTCGAATGACGCGTACGCGTCACGCACCCGCAGCGCGGAGTGTGAGATGAATCCCAGACCACGCCACTCGAAATAGGGGCGCAGCTCCAGAACCTCGCTGATGACCTCCAACGCCTTCGGGTTGCCGTCCCACGGCACGACGCGCGTGTACTGATTCTCGACCTCGCAGCGGTTCTCGACGATCTGGTCGAGAATCATCTTGATCGACTGCAGGATGTCGAGCGGCTCGAATCCGGCGGTCACCAGAGGCTTGGCGTACTGGCGTGAGATGAACTCATAGGGCCGACAGCCGATCACGGTCGAGACGTGGCCGGGGCCGATGAAGCCGTCCAGGCGCAGGTCCGGCGAATCGAGGATCGCCTTGATCGCCGGGATGATCGTGACGTGATTGCAGAAGATCGAGAAGTTGTCGAGGCCCAGCGCCTTCGCGCGCAGCACCGTCATCGCGCTGCTGGGCGCGGTCGTCTCAAAGCCGATCGCCATGAAGACCACTCGCTTGTCCGGGTTGGCCTTTGCGATCTTCAACGAGTCGAGCGGCGAGTAGACCATCCGGATGTCGGCGCCCCGGGCTTTGGCGTCGAAGAACGAGCCGTGACCGCCTGGCACCCGCATCATGTCGCCGAATGTCGTCATGATCACGTCCGGCCTGGTCGCGATGGCGATCGCGTCATCGACGCGGCCCATGGGGATCACGCAGACCGGGCAACCGGGTCCATGGACGAGCGTCACTGTGTCGGGCAGATAGTCCTCCAACCCGTGTTTGTAGATCGTATGGGTGTGTCCTCCGCACACCTCCATGAACTTGTACTGCCGCCCCGGCTCGCAGAGATGCACTATCTGGGAGGAGAGTGCTTGGGCCATCTCTGCGTCACGGAACTCATCGACAAAGCGCATCTGCTACCCCTTACCTGTAGCGTGTCGGGTCAGAATCACTCGATCATCGACTCGCGCAGCGCGTCCATCTCGTCGATGTACGCCTGTCCCATCCCTTTGAGCATCACCAGGGTGGCCGCTGCCTCTTCCTCATCGATCTTCGACAGCGCGAAGCCGACATGGATCAACACCCAGTCGCCGGGTGAGACCCGCTCGTACTCGAGCAGTCCGATGTTGACTTTTCTCCGTACACCGCTGACATCGACTTTCGCCAGATCGGCTTCGTCGAGCACCTCCAGGATCCTTCCCGGAATGCCTAAACACATAGCGGTCCCTCCTATACAGTGGGGACGAGTTCGGACAAGGACCTCTGTGTGAGTTCCCACAGGATGTGATACGTCGTTGTCTGCGCCTCCTGTATTCGGTGCACTGAGGCGGACTCCACGACGAGCAGATGATCGATGGTGTCGATCTCCGCCATCTTCCCACCGTCGTAACCGGCCAGTCCCACCGTGATCAGACCACGCCGGCTGGCCTCCTCGAACGCACGGATCAGGTTGTCTGAGTTTCCGCTGGTCGACAGCCCGAGCGCGATATCGCCGGCGTGACCGAGCGCTGCCAGCTGCCGCGCGAACACGACGTCGAAGCCGATGTCGTTGGACAGGGCGGTGACGACCGCCATGTCGTTCGTGAGGCACAGCGCGGGGAGGGGCGTGCCTGAGGTCGGGCTGAGGAACAGCGACGCAACGTCCTGCGCGTCAGTGCTGCTGCCCCCGTTGCCGAACGCGAAGAGTTTCCGCCCGCTCGCGAACGAGCGCGCCATCGCCGCCGCGCACTCGACGAGCCGGGCGCTGTCACGCCGCGCCACCTCTTTGCGGAGCGCGACGATCTCCGCGACCTTCTGAGTCGTGGACTCGCGAACCTCGGCGAGCACCGCCTCCAGGTCGCTCTCGTCGGAGTAGAGGAACGGGTAGAGCGATTGAAAGCTCATGCGCTGATCACCGCGATCGCCTCTTTCGCGTGGACCAGGATCAGGTCGCCGACCTTGACATCGACGAGCGCGACGCTGACCTCCTCCTCGGTCACGCCGGTGTCGACCAGCGCGAGGTCGTTGGCGAGCAGGTGGATGACCCGCACCTCGATCCCCTGGTCGGAGCAGGTGATGCAGACCTCACCATCGCATAAGGGCTCGGGGAACAGGCTCATCGCGCCATCTCCGGTCCCAAGAGCCCCGGTCCCAAGAGCCCCGGCTGCTCGAAGAACACGTGCACCAACTCCCAGAGGACGTGGTAGGTGGTGACCTGGACCTCCTTGACCACCAACGGGTCGTCTGACGCGACGACGAAGACGTGGTCGATTGCGCCGCTGCGCGCGATCTCACCGCCGTCGCCTCCGGTCAGCGCGAGCGTGAGAAGGCCGATGTCATGGGCCGCCGTGAGCCCGCGCAGGACGCTGGCGCAGTTCCCGTCGGCTGAGACGCCCAACGCGATGTCCGCCGACGACGCGAGGTGGCGCACCTGATGGGCGAAGATCTCGTCGAAGCCGTCCCGATTGGCCACTCCAGTGACGGTCGCGATGTCACTGGCCAGCGACAGCGCTGGAAGCGCGCGCTTGCCGACGATCACCGGGTGGACGAATTCGACTGCGATGTGCTGGGCGTCTGTGCTGGCTCCGCCGTTGCCGAACGTCACGAGCTTCGCGCCGCGGTGAAAGCGCACTGCCATGTCGTAACAGGCGCGTGCGACGGATTCGGCATCGCGAGCAAGCGCCTGGGTTGGTTGGATCCGTCGATCAAAAGCTTCGTCCGCGGCTGACGACACGCTGCTTGGGACACGTCGGCTCATCGTGTGAAAGGGCTCCAAGACTGGAGAGGTGCTGGCCACCTCTGGTCGTTTAGCCTCTGCTTCTATCCCTGCGCAGTCAAGGCCAATCGGCGATTCACGGTCGATAACTGCCTGATGGTCGATCGGCGCAGATGGTCGAGTCGGTGTGGATCCAAGCGGTCGCAGACCCACTCCCAGTGCAGGGCGACGCGATCGCCGGGCGCGAGGCCGTCGACGAGGCAGAGACCCCCACGTCCGCGGATCGCGGTTTCCACCACCGCGTCACCAAGGCTCAGCGCGTTGCCGTCCCACGCCAACGGCTGGCAGCGGATCTCCACTCGGTCACCGTCGACCGCCAGAACCTCCCCCCACCGGATCCGGCAGCGGTCCAGTACCTCGCGGGGGCGGTCGCCGCCGCGCCCAGCCGCCAGAAGTCCCATCCAGGGATAGATCTCGAAGCAGTGGAAGTTGTGGTCGCACCTTGCATCGGGCGCAACGACGCCAGGAATCCTGGCGACCGGGCCGGCCCGGCGGCGGAGCCGGTCCAGCAGCTCAGGGCCGTGCTCGCTCAGGTCGATCTGGTCGAGCAGGGAAGTGCCGAGCCAATAGGCCTCGACGACCGCATGGTCCAGCGGGCCGCGGCCCGTTCGATGCGCGATGAACTCCAGGTAGGGCCACGCGCCATCGAACGCCCTGGCCATGGCCGTCAGATCCTCGCCGGGCGCGCCGGCTCCGCGCTGCAGCAGGGCGCCGTCGTCGGTTGGGCCGCAGTAGCCGAGGGCGTTGGGGGGATAGGCATACCGGGCGAACAGGGTGGCGCCACTCAGGGGCGTTGCTACCCGCTCTTCAAGAGTGCTCACGTCAGCTGTTCGCCGGCGTCGCGAGCCGCCAGCAGTTCGTCGATGTAGGACTCGTCGTTGGACATGAACCGCAGCGCGTCACGCGCTTCGGCCTCGGTCATACGCTCCAGGACGAAACCCATATGGATGAGGATCCACTCGCCGACCTGCAGCCCTTCACCCTCGAACAGCCCCGTGTTCACCTGGCGCCGCGCGCCTACGACATCCACGAACGCGATATGCGGATGGTCGGGTGACAGCGCGAGGATCTGGCCGGGTATTCCGAGGCACATGGGACAGGGCTCCTTGCTGTGACGTGTCGGCCCCGGTGACGGGCTCAAGCATCAGCTCATCCCGCCGGCCGGGGGCGAAGGCCTGGTCGAGCGCCGGCTCGACGACGCGATGGAAGATGTCGAAACGCACCGTCACTTCCGTCGCACGTCGTCGCTGGTCACGGCGCTCGACAGACCCAGCTCGTGCATCAGCCTGCTCTTTGAGCTCAGGCGGCGCGTCGGCGGGCGAGCAGGTCAACGACGCCCTCGGCGAGCGCCGGGTAGACGCCGCCGCCGCGTGAGGCGAGGCCTTGCTTCAACAGCCCGCCGCCCATGGACGTCGCGCTGCTGAGAAGGGTCTTGAACTCGTCGGACTTGGAGATGTACTGCCAGGACTCCACTAACCGGGACAGGCCCTCACGGCCCTCCTTCATGCCGATGTAGTACCCGACCACGAAACCTGCGATCGCGCCCATGCGCAACCTCCTCTCTAGCTTTGGAGTTCCCCAACGACCCGCACGCGCACCTTCACCTCGGGGTGGACGCGCAGCATGAGGATCTTGGGGGGAGTGACACCGTAGTCACGGATGTCGAATGTCTGTGAGCCTTCGAGCACGATCGTGCGCTCGTCAGGGATGCTGAGGTCCATCTCGCCGTCCACGGGGCGTGTGACCCCGTGGAACGTGAGGTCCCCCCGCACCCGATACCGGTTTGAGTCTCCCTGCTGGGAGACATCCTTTGACTCGCCGATGACCTTGGGATACCGACGGATGTCGACTCGACGCTGCAGCTCTTTGTCCTGCAGCGCGTTGCCGGATTTGAGCACCTCGATCGGCAGCTCGATCCGCATCGTCGGTTGAGAGGAAAGATCCAGCCGCCCATCGGCGACCTCGGCGACGATCTCGCCCTCAAGCCCTTTCGCCTCGCCGTGGATGGGATGAACGCTCGACTGAGCCTCCATCCAGATCTGCGAGCGCGCTGGGTTGATCCGGTATTTGGGCACTAGCTACATATCTCGAATCTTCAGGTAACGTGCCACATCAGGCATCGAGGTCACCACGAGCGCCACAACGGCCACCAACAGCGCACTACCGATCAACTTTCCCATGTCACTCTCCTTTCCGGACACTATCTTGTTGGGTGCAGATTTCGCGCAGCAGCTCGTGTATGAGCTGCATCGCATGTGGGACCGCCGCCTCCACGGACTCTGACAGGCCCATGCGCTCCGCGACCTCGGCGGGCTCGCACCCCACGACGAAGAGCTGCTCGACGCTTCCCCCGAGTGAAGAGAGCAGGTCGAGCACCTCGTGGGGGGCCATGCCGTGCGCGTCGATCAGCGGCGCCTGCGCCTGCTCGGCCATCGCCGCGCGGACTCCGCCCTCGGCCTCCGGCTCGATCAGGTACACCGTGCCCGGCGGCTCCCCGCGTGGCGTCGCATCCACGATGATCGCGGTGTCGTAGCCGTCGAGCAGCTCGTAGGCCAGATGCACCCCGCGGATGCCGAAGTCGGCGACCTTGACCCCCTCCGGCATCTCCTCTTTGGCCAGACGGCGGGCCACCTCGACCCCGAACGCGTCGTCGCCCAGGAAGATGTTCCCGCAGCCGGCGACCAGCGTCTTCCTGGTCATGACGCCTCACCCGGCTTCAACGGGTCCACCTCGTCTGGGGAGAAGTAGAGGTAGCGGCCATGCCAGCGCATGGCCTCGGTGGCCTCCGGGTCGTCCTCAAGGGTCACGGCCAGGTAGGTGTCGGCATCGACGCTGAAGAGCACCGCCTCGACGACCCCGATGCGGCCGGCCAGGAACATGTCCTGCGCGTCGGCCCGCTGGGCGCCGGGCCGCAGCAGCACCCGGCTGGCCTTGCCCACCGAGACGCCGTTGATCCAGACCCGGTCCGTCTCCGGGGACACCGAGGCGTCCATGCCAGGGTCCCACCAGGGCACGGTCTTGCCGTCGGATGGGGAGGACTCGAGTGTCAGCGGCTGGGACTGGGGCTGGGCCTGGGACTCCTGTACCACCTCGCCGGTGACCGAGCGGACATAGCGGATCGCGCCGTGCAGCCGATCGAGCACATCCTGCGGCATCGCGTCCGAGCGGTCGATGATCTCCCGTGCCCGGGGGTCGGTGGCGCGAGCCTCGCGCTTCTCGGCGTCGGTGAGCGTCATCGTCCGCAGCGTGAGAATCTCATCGATCTCCAGCGAGTCGCAGAGGTCGCCCGGACTTTCGGGCGCGATCTGCGGGTAGTCGTACAGGATGATCGGGGAGGACAGCACGACGTCACCCTTCTCCTCTTCGACGAGCACCGGCCAGGTGTGCGCATTCTCACACAGCGTCACGTATGGCGCCGCCCACTCCGGAGGATCCAGCAGCGACACGAACTTGCCGTCGGTCGCGATCAGGGTATGGGTCGCAATCAGTGATCGGCGCGCCGCGATGTCCCGGTCCTGGGGGGGATTCTCCCACGGCGTCACATTCTCAATTCGCACCTGCAGCTTGCGCACACCATAGGGCCCGGGCAGCACCTCGGCGGCCAGCAGCAGGCGGGCCGTCACGGGCCAGCGCTCGCGGACGATCCGCACGTCGTCGTTCACGTCTTCGACCTGGAGGCCACCGGGCACCTCCAGCGGGATCTCGGCGGGCAGGTCACCCAAGCGCACCACGGCGTCGATCTCGTGCGGGACGCCCTCGTCCCAGGTCACGAACATCTCGTCGCCGACCTCCGCCTGTGAAACGGGCCCCCCCCCCTGCTCGACCACCCGCGCCTGCACCTGCAGGAAGCGAACCTGCAGTGTGAGGCGGTCGTCGTCGCGCCCTTCCAGCAGGACCTCCGTCTGCAGGTCCCAGGTGTCGCTCTGGGCGACCTCCTGGTACGCCTGTGGCACCACGACGCCCCACTGCCACCGGGCACGGTTCTTCTTCGCCGACGCTCGATAGGGGTAGAGCACGTAACCCTCGTACAGGACCGCATCGGCGATCCTGCGTGAGCGCGCGAAGCTACTCATGATCCCCACCCGTCCGCGCGACCTTCAGCAGCTGCTCGATCGTCTGGTCCCAGCTCATGTGCCCCTGCGTGGACCGGTACTGCCGGAGCTGCTCCAGCACATCGCGGCTCAGGCGGACCCACCCGCTGTTCGGGAAGTGTGAGTCTATGACCTCGCGCCACGTCGCCACTGGGACGCTGTAGGTCGTCTCCTTATGCCACGGCACCAGCTCTACGGCGAAGCCGTCGCCGCGCTTGGAGAAGATGGTCCCGGTGAACATCAGCACGAACGGGATCTCACCGTCGTCGAGGCCGTGGAAATACTTCGTCGTCGCCACGTCGAGGTCGTACGAGCAGGGCACCTGGACGTCGACCTCGGTGCTTCCCTCGAAACTCGGGACCATCGTGGAGACGCTCATGAGCTGCAACGGCTTCAGGGTCTCGCCCCACCGGGCGGTCTCGCCGAACAGGTCGTGCAGCCGCTCAGCCTCCTGAGGGGAGTACCGCCGGCGGTGCACGTCCAGCCGGATCTGGCACCGCAGCACGATCGCGTGGATCGGCGTCCCAGTCGTCTCGGCGATCCGCAGCCGCAGCCGCAGCGTCGGCTCGGCCGAGTAGCGGTCCGCCGAGGCCCCGATGCAGTCGAAGACGAGGTCAGTCATGCCCGTCTCCGCCCCCAGCTCCCGAATGGACCCGCTCACCGCGGTCCCGCAGCGCTTGGAAGAATCCGTTGATCTCGGCCCAGGCCTCCTGCCCGCCGTCGAAACCCTTCCAGCGCATCCGGACCCGTGCGACCAGCTCGTAGCACACCGTGATGGGGACGAGGAACGCCTCGAACCCTGGCGCGCCCCTCTCCCGGTACACGAGCAGGCCCTCGACGTCCGACGCGAGGTCTTTGAACGCGGGGTTCGCGTCCATGACCTCCTGCCAGGTGTCCAGCGGCAGCAGGGACTCGGTCGCGCCCGCTGGGCTCGGGTAGAAGGCGACCACCCGGTCCTCGATCGAGTTGAAGAAGAAGAACGCCATGCGCACCGGGACCTGCAGCGCGTCCCATTGCCCCTCGCTCAGGGCGAACGCCGGGTCGTAAAGATGGCGGTCCGGGACCGATCGAAACTTGCCCCGACTGGCTCCCTTGGGCTCGAACAGCAGGTAGCACGGCCGGCAGGTGCACATGACCTGGCGGCCTTCCAGGTTCACGACGTGCCCGTGGCCGAATGACCCGTGCGGCGGGATGGGCTCCAGGCACATCTCGCAGAGCTCACCCGGCCGTGGCTGCGGTGGCCGCGGCCGGAGGAACCGCTGGAGTCCCTCCGGCGGGAGCTGCGGGATCCCGAACTGCCCGGCGTTCACGCTCATCTTCAGACCACCGCCACCGGCAGCGTGATCCGCACGCTGTGCTCGTCGGCGAGCAGCGGGATCGGATCCAGGTACAGCCCTTGATCGTCGACGCCTCTGCCGGCGGCCCGCACGTCGAAGGCGGCGCCGCAGGTCGGGCACCGCACGACGGTCCCGTTCAGGCTTCCGCCGTCCAGGGCTGCCCCGCATGAGGCGCACGCGTTGCGGTAGGCGAAGAAGCTGTCCGCCGTGCGCAGCAGGAGTATCGAGTTGCCGCTGACATCGAGCGCCGCCATCTCACCGGGAAGGATCGTGTCGAGCGTGCCGATGTGCGTCCAGCGTGTGGGCTCCGGATCCGCCGTGGACCGGAGCGGTTGGATCTGTACGAGGCCGCCGGTCTTTGCGGGCGCGGTCACGCCCTCCACGTCGACCCGCGAGATCTCGGGAGCGGCTTCCTCGATCGCTCGCTCGATCGCGAGCTTCACCGTGACCGTCGATGAGGGGCAGCCGTCGCAGCTGCCCTGCAGCCTGAGGCGGACGACGCCGTCGGCGTCGACGCCGAGGAACTCGACCCCACCAGCGTGAGAGCCGAGGTAGGGCCGGACTTTGTCGAGCGCGTCCTGGATCCGGACCTCCACCGGAATCGGGTGGAGGCCGTGGAGCGACAGCAGACTTGCGACCAGGGGATCTTCCGAGAAGGCCGCCGCGAGGGAGGTGATGCGCTCGTCGGCGCACAGCTCGATCATGCGCTCGAGACCGGCTCCGTAGAACTCCATCAGAATCCGGACGACCTCTTCGGCCTTGCGCTGCACGGCGGGCTCCGCGACAGTGCGGAGCTCGCCGAGCAGCGTCTCGACCCGGTCGCCGACCTCGCGAAGGTTGCGGGCCTGCGCCATTTCGATTACCGATCTAGATCGTGTTCATCATGGTCGGCGAGTGCAGCCTCTTCACCACGTTGCCGTTGCCGAGGTACATGTGCACCCCGCACGGCAGGCACGGGTCGAAGCTGCGCACCGCGCGCATGATGTCGATGCCCTTGAACTTCTCGGGCGGGTTCTCCTCGAAGATCGGCGTGTTCTGGACAGCGTCCTCGTAGGGACCCGGTTGGCCGAGGTGGTCCCGGACGCTCCCGTTCCACGGGGTGGGCGGGTACGGGTGGTAGTTGGCGATCTTGCCGCCACGGATGACCATGTGGTGCGACAGCACGCCACGGACGGCCTCGGTGAAGCCGCAGCCGATGCCCTCGTCGGGAACCGTGAACGGCTCCCATGTCTTGGTGTGTCCGGCGCGGACCTCGGCCAGCGCCTTGTCGACGAAGTGCAGCCCCATGCAGGCCGCGTAGAGCTGGAAGTACGTCCGGGCGCGGTTGCGCTCCAGCGCGTTGCTCCACCTCGGGGGCTTCCACTCGTAGTCCGCCGCGGGCAGCGTCGCCGTCTTCGGCAGGTGGAACCGGATGCTCGAGCCCGTCGACCCCAGGTACGGGGTGTCGACCAGCCCGGCCAGCGCCCCCACCCACAGACGCGGGAGCGGGCCACCGCCGGTGTCCATGACGAGGAAGTCCTTGCCGTCGAACCACCGCGGGGACATCGTCCAGCTGTACGCCCCGTCCCAGTCACGCTTCGCCGGGCGCGGGATCGTGTGCTGGTTCCATGGGTGGCGCCGGTCGACCGGGTTGCCCAGCGGGTCTTTGGTGACGAACATCTCCTGGTCCTCCCAGTCCTCGTAGAACGAGTGACCGAGAAGGATCCGGATGCCCAGGTTGATGTCGACCAAGTCCGTCGTGATGAGTTTGCCGTCCACGATGATGCCTGGAGTCACGAAGCACTTCCGACCCCAGTGGGTCATGTTCTGGTAGGTGAAGTCACAGTGCTCAGGGTCTTGGAAGGCGCCCCAAGACCCGATCATCGTGCGCCGGTACCCGACCATCTCGTAGCCGGGCATCGCGTCGTAGAAGAAGTCGAACAGGTCGTCGTGGAGCGGGACGACACGCTTCATGAATTCGCAGTAGCGCATGAGGCGGGTCATGTAGTCGGTGATCAGCTGGATCGACGCCACGGTCCCGACGCCGCCTGGGTACAGGGTGGACGGGTGGACGTGCCGGCCCTCCATCAGGCAGAACATCTCACGGGTGTAGCGGCTGACGTGCAGCGCCTCGCGGTAGAACTCGCCGGACAGCGGGTTCAGCGTCCGCATGATGTCGCCGATGGTCTTGTAGCCGTGATCCGCGGCGTGCGGCGCCTCGGTCCGGTTCGCCAGGTCCAGGACGCCGGGGTTGGTCTCGGCGACCATCCTCTCGCAGTAGTCGACCCCGACCAGGTTCTCCTGGAAGATGTTGTGGTCGAACATGTACTCGGCGGCCTCGCCGAGGTTGATGATCCACTCAGCGAGGTGCGGCGGACGGACGCCGTACGCCATGTTCTGGTTGTAGACCGAGCAGGTCGCGTGGTTGTCACCGCAGATGCCGCAGATGCGGCTGGTGATGAAGTGCGCGTCCCGAGGGTCTTTGCCCTTCATGAAGATGCTGTATCCACGGAAGATCGACGAGGTCGAGTGACACTCGAGGACCTTCTTGTTGTTGAAGTCGATCTTCGCATAGATCCCGAGGCTCCCGACGATACGGGTGACCGGGTCCCATGCCATATCGACGATGCCGGGTTGGTTGCCCATCGTGCCCTCCTCAGACGAAGCTGGGCCTCGGCCGGATGTTTTCCATAGCCTCACCATGACGGGCGGTATCCCGTCGTGAGCGTTGTGCCCGTCTTCCGCCACTTCGGTTCCTCATCGACCGTCTTGCCGGTGATGGTCCGAAGCGTGCGAATGACGTTGCCGTAGAGGCCGCTGGCGGCCGTCGAGACCTTGCTGCCTGGCGGCTCGTCCATGAACGGCATGAACTTGTCCGGGAACCCCGGCATCGTGCAGCCGATGCAGATGCCGCCCACGTTCGGGCAGCCACCGACTCCGTTGATCCAGCCCCGTTTCGGGACATTGCACTTGACCACCGGACCCCAGCAGCCGAGCTTCACGAGACAGGTCGGGGACCCGTACTCGGTCGCGAACTCGCCCTGCTCGTAGTACCCCGCGCGGTCGCAGCCCTCGTGCACGGTCGCGCCGAACAGCCAGGTCGGGCGGAGCGCGTCGTCGAGCGGGATCATCGGGGCCTGACCGGTCGCCATGTACAGCAGGTACAGGATCGTCTCGGACAGGTTGTCGGGGTGGATCGGGCAGCCCGGCACGCACACGATCGGGATGCCGGCCTTCGACTTCCAGCCCCACCCCAGGTAGTCGGGCACGCCCATCGCGCCGGTCGGGTTACCCGCCATCGCGTGGATGCCCCCGTACGTTGCGCAGGTGCCGACGGCGAGGATCGCGAGGGCCTTGGGGGCCAGCCGATCCAACCACTCGCTCGTCGTCATCGGCTGGCCGGTCGCGGGGTTGTTGCCGAACCCGCACCAGTAGCCTTCGGATTTGATCGCCTCGTTGGGGATCGACCCCTCTACGACGAGGACGAAGGGCTCCAGCTCGCCACGGTCGGCCTTGTGGAACCACTCGATGAAGTTGTCGGCGCCCGTCTCGGGGCCGCATTCGAAGTCGATCAGCGGCCAGTGGACCGCGATCTTGGGCAGACCTGGCAGCGCGCCGAGCACGATCTCTTCGATGCTCGGCTGGGTGGCGGCCGTCAGCGCGACGGAGTCACCGTCGCAGCCGAGGCCACCATTGCACCAGAGAATGTGGATGACTGTCTCTTCCTGCTCCGTGGCCGTCACACGCTCCACCTCTCCTCCGGGTCCACGGTTGCCCGTGGGCGCCCGAATTAGGCTCGTCCTCCTAGGTGGGCCCAGTCTGTGAGGCCGGTTCTCAGCACGGTAAGTGCGGCGGTCAACTAGGTATCGCGCGCACCTAGTCCCGGCTGGGGCGCAGGCCCATGCTTGGACCCCAGCGAACCCGACCTCATCGACCTCATCGACTCATATGGCGTATGTGATCCGGCCGGCCGAGCGCGCGTCGTTCAAGCGCTGCCGGCGTCAGTGGGACATGAGTTCCCGCGCTCGGCAGAGCCTGGAGCGCGCTGACGCCCTACCCCGGGATCTCGACCTCGGCGAGGCGATCCGCGACGCCTTGGCCGTCTATTACTTTCCGGGTATGTGGGAGTGGAACCGGGCGATCGTCCTGCCGCTCGCGCGCAGCGCCTTCGAGAAGTCGGTGGCGCGGCAGGTCGGGCCCGATGTGGACGGCGCCGTCGAGGAGCGGGCGCTGGGGCTCCAGTTGCTGGAGAGCTATTTCGCCTGGGCCCCGTCCGCCGACCGCTTCTGGCCCGTCCGGGTCGAGACTGACTTCACCGCGAATGTCCCTGACCCCCGGGCATCCGGTCACGACCTGGTCTCGCCGGAGGCGGGGGAGGTCCGCTACGAGGGCCGGATTCCGATGCTCGTCGTCGATGAGGCGGACGCGTATTGGCTCATCGAGCACCGCGTGGTCTGGGACAGCTGGACGGACGTCGATCAGCTGCTCCTCGACGAGGTGGGCGTGGCGGCCTGCTGGGCCTGGGAGCTGTTCTACATGGGCATGAGGGTGGCTGGGACGATCACCAACGAGCTGCGGGTCGATTTGGCGCAAGAGTCTGGGAGTGCCCCCGCACAGCGGGGGACAGATGGGCTTGTCGCTGAGGCTGCGGCCGTTGTGGGCCCTGGCCACCGGCGGATGTATGCGCAGGCGGCGTCGGAGCCCGTGCCCGGAGTGATCCAGGAGGGCGACGGCCCGTTCCGGCGGACCCGGATCGCCCGAGGCCGGGCGGAGTTGGACCGCGCGGGAGAGCAGCTGGCGTGGGAGGCGCTCGACATGGTCGATCCCGAGCTGCGCGTCTATCCCAACCCTCAGCCCGCGCACTGCCGGACCTGCGACTGCTGCGGCCCCTGCCTCGCCCTGAGCGCGGGCGAGGATCCCGGGCCCATCCTGGCCGCGCGGTACAGGCCGCGCCCGCCGGAGCGGGTCGAGGAGGGCCGCTTGGGGGGCGTCACATGGGGCATGAGCCGAGGAGCGATGCCGATGGAGTCACGAGCCCGTGAGCGCCAACGCCTGCCTCGACCGGGAGGCGATCATGACGCCTGAGCGCTTGAGCGCCGAGCTGCGCGCCGCCGCGCCTGAGGCCGGGGAGCTGGTCTACGTCGAGCGGCGCGGCGACGAGTACGGGTGGGCGCGCGGCCAGATGTTTGCGACCGCTCAGCTGCCTGACGCGTGGATGTACTACACGGGTCAATGGCCAGTCGATGACGACGATCGCTGGCCCGCGTTCTTTGCCGACTTCCTCGCCGAGCTGGACTCCATGGCCACGCGCACGGGGCCCGACCGCTGTCGCTGGTCCCTCGACGACCCCTGGCCCCATGGCGGCCTCCGACCATAACGACGTGTGCGCATCCGCGGGTGTATGCGTCACGGCTCCTTCGACCCACCCATCCAGATGGGCCCGGCCGTCAGCCGGGCCCCGATGTCAGGCAGCGGTTCCGCGGCCGTTCACCTGGCGGGCGCGTTGGGCGGCCGCTTCGTGCGCGACCTCGCGGGCGAGTTCGACGACGCCGCGTCCCCACCGTTGAGACCGGCTCAAGGCCGCCTGAGCCTGCTCCCTGGGGTCGAGCCGTTCGGCGAGCGCCTCTATGGTCGTGCTCATCCGCTCACGGGTGGCGGCTATCTCGCGACGGATATCCGCTGGAGCTTGGCCCATCGCAGATCCTCCTTCAGTGTCAGCACCGTCTCTTCGGGCATCAGTGACAGCGTTTTCAGCTTGCGCTTTCCGCTCATCGCGAGCGCGAGAGCGACAATCCCCGCCACGACGGCGAGCAGCAGCGCCCCTGCCCAGAGCGGCAGTCCGAGCCCCGACAGCCCGGTGATCATCAGCACCGTCAATGCCGCGAGGCAGATCACGCCGAATACGCCAGCGGCCACCAGGGCCGTCAGCGCCGGCTTCGCATGGGTCTTCTTTTCGAGCAGCTCGGCTTTGGCGAGCTGAATCTCTTGGTTCACGAGCATGGTCGCCTGGTCGGCGAGCAGTCTCACGAGATCCTTGAGCGGGCGTTCTTGCAACCCGTTCGCAGATTCGAGGCGTGGCATAGAGCCTCCTTGGAATCGTTGTAGCACCCGTACCCACCGGTGATGCCCACAAACATTGTGGCGCTGCGCGCTCTTTGCGGACAGGCTCTTGACAACTGGTCTCATTCCAGGCTTACCGTGAGCGTTAAGAGTAGACGAGGAGTATGCGAATGGACCCTGGTCCGCGGACCGTTACCTCGCCCGAGACCCCCCCGGCCGCTCGAGCCGGCGGGTACGGGCCGCTGCTGTTCGCCCGGTATGCCTACCCGCCGAACGCGCAGGGATACTGCGGGCCCGCCGAGCACGCGACGCTGCTGGAGTACGGCACGAGGGGGTTCGTCGATGCGGGTCTGATCCAGCTGGAGCAGTCGTTCCGCGGCGCGTGGCCGTACCTGTCGCTGATCGCCGAGGCCACCGGCATGGGCGACCCGCTGGACCACCGGGTCGTCGAGGCGTACTGGATCGGCAACCACCTGCTCGACCGGATCGACGGGCAGGTGTTCGGGCAGTCCCTCGAGCGGCGGTTCCGCCACAGCGCCGGGCCGGCCTGGAGCCGGCTCGCGGAGGCCGTCCCCGCCGGGGGCCGTCCCCACCACAGTTTCCACGTGTTCTGCGTCTACCCCTGGGTAGGGCTCCTGCGGCGCGAGCGCGACGGAGGCCAGCCGCTGCGCGTCCTCGACCGCTGCCGCATCAGGCCTGGGATGGTCGTCTCGACCCGCGGCGACGAGGTGACCGTGCGGTCCCGGCCGCTGCGGTGGGACGGCAATCAGCTCACCTTCGGCCCGGTCGAGACCGAAGTCGTGACTGGGGCCGTTGCGGGACGGGGCTTTGTGACCGACCTCCGCCCTGGCGAGCTGGTTGCGCTCCATTGGGACTGGGTCTGCGACCGGCTGAGCCGGCGCCAGCTGCACAACCTGCTCTCCTACACCGCCCAGACGCTCCGCATGACCAACGAGCGCCTCCGCCATCCGGGCCCAGCGGCCGTCCTCAGCTGAGCGGGTGTCCCGGGCCGGAGCGCGGCGGGCGCGCGCCCTGGTAGCGCCTGAGGTACTGGTCGAGGACGGCACGGCTGCCGGCCAGCGTCGTTGACCAGGCAGCGAGCATCTCCTCGCCCTCCCAGGTCAGCTCGTAGCCGCGCCTGGCCGGGCCAGCGGACGACGCCTCCCACGCGGAGTGGAGGAGCCCGTCCCGCTCGAGTGCCCGAAGAGCCCGGTAGACGCCGCCGGCGTCCTTGTCGAACCCGAAATCCTTCAGCCGCTCCACGAGATCGTAGCCATGGCCCGGCTGCTCCTTCAGCAGCAGCAGCAGGCAGGCGCGCAGAAAATTCTTCGGCTGCCCGCCGTCGCATGGATTGCTTGCCATCAACGTGTCGTGGCGTCGGTCTTGTGACGCGTGGGAAATGCTGGGCACGGCGCTCACCCCGCTGGCTCTAGGCGGTGGAGGGGGCTGCTGCGATCAAACGCTTCTGACCAGCCGCGGTCAAGGGGTGTCATTTCTCAAGCCAAGAATGTGCGCGGGCGGCTCATCCTTTATCGCCCGTTCACCCTTTTTTAACCTTGACAGGGGTCCGGCCACAGACGTGAGCCTGTGCCGAGGCTGGGAGCCGCTGGACGTTCTCCCCTCTGTTCAGCCCCGCACCCGAGGCCCCGCGGTCTGGCGCCAGCGAGCGCCAGCTGCTGGCCGGGGTCGCTGCGATCGCTGCTCGCCCAAGCCGACGGTGAGCAGCAGCCATGAGAGCTGTCCTGAGGGGTCGCGCGGCCTTATCCGTGCGACCCCTGATTCGCGGCCAGCCGGCAGATGCCTGCCGCGGGTGGGAGTAGAGCCCAGCGCGCCTCCTGCGATAGCGTTGGCAGAATGCCGCGAGCTGGAGGTGCATGCTGATCGATTCGGCCCCACAGGTCACGTTCTGCCCTGATCCGGCGACGCCGGGCTTGGGCAGGGTCGTGGTCTACCTGATGCACGAGCACGGAGACACGAGGTCCGCGGCGGCTGCGCTGGGCCTGACCCACGGGATCCCCGACCAGGTCGCGCTGGCGCGTCCGCGCGACGGACGCGTCACGATCGAGGATGTGCCGGTCTGGGCCGTGCCGCTGCGCCAGGCGCTCCCAGTGCTGGTCGGGCTGCCGCCCCACGGCGAAGACGCATGGGCTCGAGAGGTTTCCGCCTCTGTGCGGCTGTGGGCGCTGGCCGCCAGGCTGGCGGTGCGGCTCGTGGGCTCCCATCACCTGGCGCCAACGCTGGTGTGCGGCACCGAAGGCCGGGTCCACGGCGTCTGGCGGGCGCTCGTAGACCACGACGCCGAAGCGAGCGGGCTGCTCGCGCGCTTGGCCGCCGCGATGCCTCGGGCAGCGCATGCGGTGGTCCTCGGCGAGGACGCCGTATGGAGCCCGGCCATGCTGCTCCGGGCCATGCTGGACGCGGTCGCCGACCTCGCGGCTCGTCAGGGTGCGCCCTCGCCGTCCGTGGGTCGGCCGCGCGCCCGGCTGCTGCCGTGGACCGCGCGGTGGGCGGAGGCGCTCGCTGACCCCGCGGACTCTCGTGTCCCGCTGCGTGAGGACGCCGCGGAGCTGGTCGCGGGCGTGGGCGGGTGGCATGCGGGCGGGCACGAGCACGGCGGTCCGGGAATGCCCGAGTTGCAGCTCGTTGCCCCCGATGCGCTGGAGGGCCCGTGGCGGCTGGACTTCGGCGTGCGCACACCGGACGGCCATCTGCATCCCGCCGGACAGGTCTGGGCCGCCGCGGGGGATGGTCCGGAGTCCGTCGCCCTCCAAGAGACGCTGCTGCGCGGGCTGGGGCGCTGCGCCCGTGTGTTCGCGCCGATCGAGAGGGTCTTGCACGAGGCCGCGCCCGAGCACGTGCACCTGGACCTGAGCCAGGCCTGGCAACTCCTCAGCGAGACGGCCGCCCTGCTGTCAGCCGTGGGCGTGGTGGTGCGGCTGCCGGGCGACATCGCCTACCACCGGATCCGGCCCCGCATCCGCATCGGGATTCCGACGGCAGGCGCCCCAACGCCCGAAAGGGTCGAGGTCACGCCCGACCTGTCCCTCCTGCCGGGTATCCGCCCGCGTACTGGCCAGACCGGCGCATGGCAGGGTGCGCTCTCCGGCCTGCTGACAGAGTTCCGGTGGGAGATCGCGTTGGGCGACGAGACGCTCACCCATGCGGAGTTCGAGGCCCTTGTGGCCGCCCAGCAACCACTCGTCCGATGGCGCGACCGCTGGGTGCGGATCGATCCCGCCACCGTCGCTTGTCTCGGCCGGCTGGGGGAGTCGGGCCAGCTGTCGCTCGCGGAGGCGCTCGCGCTCGGTTTGGAGGGCGACGCGGCTGCCGAGTGGTACGCCGACGGCGTGCGCGCCGAGACGGTGGCGGGCGCTGGCGTCGAGCCGATCGAGGTCGTCGTCGACGGCGGTGTCGCGCTGCTGCTCGACCGCATCCGCGCGGCGAGCGACCATCCGCCCGCCCCGAAGACGCCCGAGGGCTTCGAGGGCGAGCTGCGCGGCTACCAGCGTCGCGGTGTTGCCTGGCTCGCCGGCATGGGCCAGCTCGGCCTGGGAGCCGTCCTCGCTGACGACATGGGATTGGGCAAATGCGTCGCTCCGGACACGCGGGTCTTCGTGAACGGCGCGCTCGTCCCAGCCGAGCAGCTGTGGAAACGCTACGCCGGTGCGCCGGCCAGCGATGGGACAGGCGAGTGGGCCGAGCCTGTCGAGGAGCTGCTGACCGACGCGCTCGGCCCGGGCGAGCAGATCGTGCCCGCGCGTATCGCGCGCCTGTACCGCCAGTATGTTCGCGAGCCGCTGCGCCGCGTCGTGCTGGAGGACGGCAGTGCGCTCACGCTGACCCGGCGGCACAAGCTGCGCGGTCGGCGGGGGTGGACGAACGAGATCGGGCCCGGTGACCGCGTGGCCGTGCCCGGGCGGCTCCCCCAGGTGCGCTGGAAGCGCGTGGCGGCTGTCGAGGACGTCGACTTTGAGGGCTGGGTGTACGACTTCGAGGTGCCCGAGCATCACAGCTTCGTGGCTGAGGGCGTGCTGTGCCACAACACGATCCAGCTGATCGCGCACATGCTGGAGCGGTCGTCTGGTGGTGAGGTCGGTCCATTCCTGATCGTGTGCCCGACGTCGGTGGTGGGCAACTGGGAGCGTGAGGTCAACCGGTTCGCCCCGGGGCTGCCCGTGGTGCGGCATCACGGTCCGGAGCGGTCGCGTGCGCTGGGGCAGCCGGTCGGGGCCGTCCTGACCACGTATGGGACGCTGCGGCGCGACGCGGATCTGCTGTCGGAGATCTCCTGGGACGTCGTCGCCCTTGACGAGGCGCAGTATGTGAAGAATCCCACGACCGCCGCGGCGCGGGCGGTGCGCCGTCTGCGGGCCCGTCAGGTGGTCGCGCTGACGGGCACCCCGCTGGAGAACCGGCTGGCGGAGCTGTGGTCGGTGCTGGACGCCACGAATCCCGGGCTGCTGGGGACCAGGGCCGGCTTCAACCGACGGTTCGCCGCGCCGATTGAGCGGCAGCGGGACGAAGCGGCGGCAAGGCGGCTGCGGCGGCTGGTCGCGCCGTTTGTGCTGCGCCGGTCGAAGAGCGACCCGAGCGTGATCGCCGATCTGCCGGACAAGATCGAGCGCACGGTGGTGTGCCCACTGACGATCGAGCAGGCGGCGCTGTATCAGGCGGCTGTCGACCGGGCGTTGGAGACGCTGGCGGGCGTGGGGGCGATGCAGCGGCGCGGTCGCATCCTCGCGCTGCTCACCGAGCTGAAGCAGGTCTGCAACCACCCCGCGCAGTATCTGGGCGAGCCTGACCCTGTGCTGCCCGGCCGCTCCGGCAAGCTCGCCGCCGCGCAGGAGATCGTCGCGGAGGCCACAAGCGGCGGTGATCGGCTGCTGGTGTTCACGCAGTTCGTGGCCATGGGGAGGCTGTTGGTCGCACAGCTGGGGCGTGACCTCGGCGTCGACGTGCCGTTCCTGCATGGCGGTGTGACGGCCGGGGGGCGGGACCGGATCGTCGAGCGGTTCCAGTCGGATCCCGCCGCCAGCCCGGTGCTGGTCGTGAGCCTGCGCGCCGGTGGCACGGGGCTGAATCTCACGGCGGCGACGCATGTGGTCCATTACGACCGGTGGTGGAACCCGGCTGTGGAGGACCAGGCCACCGATCGGGCGCATCGGATCGGCCAGACCCGCACGGTTGAGGTCCACAAGCTGGTCACCGCCGGGACGTTGGAGGAGCGGATCGCCGAGCTGCTGGAGCGCAAGCGTGCCCTGGCCGACGCGGTCGTCGGCGCGGGTGAGGCCTGGGTGACGGAGTTGGACGACGCCGCGCTTGCTGAGCTGGTCGCCCTGTCAGAAGACGCGCAGCTGATCGATCTTGCCGACGACGAGGACCTCGTCGAGGCCTGGTCGGGGTCCGTATGAGCGGCTGGGTGCAGCGGTGGCGCCGAGTCGTGGACGCCCCGCGGCTGGCGCGCCGGGTTGCGCAGGGCCGGCAGCTGTACCGCTCGGGGCGCGTGTCGGGCGTTCGGGCGAGCGCGGGGCTGCTGTCGGGCCGTGCGCAGGGCAACCGCGTCACGCCCTATCTGGTCGAGGTCGCGGTCGAGGAGTTGGACGGCGACGGGTGGGCGCGTGTCGTGAGCGTGCTCGCGGCGCAGGTCTCTCACAGCGCGCGGCTGCTGGCCGGGCTGGTGCCGGAGTGCTTGGACGCCGAGTTGGACGCGGCCGGCGTCGCGCTGTTCCCGAAGTTGGACGAGTTGGACGTCACGTGCGCCTGCGGCGACACCGCCGCTGTCTGCGCCCATGCGGCGGGTGTGTGGGAGGCCGCCGCCGCCACGCTGGAGTCCGATCCGTTCCTGCTGCTGCGGCTGCGTGGCCGAGGGCGCGACCGGCTGCTGGCTGACCTGGCCGGCGCCCGCGGGGACCCCGGTCAGCAGCGGGCGCAGGCCGGGGTCCCAGTCGCCGAGTTGGACGTCGAGGGCTGGGCCTGTCCCAGAGCGCCGCTGGACGGGCTGAGCCTGCCCGAGATGGGCCTCCCGTCAACGTCGGCAGCACCTTTGAAGCAGCTCGGCGACCCGCCGCAGTGGGCCGGCGGGGTCAGCGCCTGGGACCTGTTCCGCCCCTTGGTCGAGCGGGCCGCCGACTACATCCGCCAGCTAGACGCATAGCCGCGGTAACGCCGAGGCCGCCCCCTCCCCCGCCTCCAAACGAAGTTGGGTGGGGCGTGCTCGCGGTTGGGTGGGGAGTGCTCGCGCCCCGACGGAATCCGAGCGCTGCCGTCGAGGATGGAGACAGCCGTAGGTAACCCTGCCGTATCAAGGTGTTGCGGGCAACCGCTGCCGCTTCGGCGGTCCGGCTGGTGGGGATCGAGAGCGGGCTATCCGTGGCCTTGCCTATGAGCTAACTTGAATAGGTGTTCAGATATCGATTCCTCAGGAGGGGCGATGAGTCAGGACGCTGAGGTGGTGGGTATCGACGCATGTGCGGTGAAGTGCGTTGATGCGGGGCGGGTGTCGGCCGCTCGGGCGGCACTGATCTCTTCGGAAGAGGCAAGCCGGTTGGCTGAGCTGTTCCGGCTGCTCGGCGATCCCACCCGGACCCGGATCCTGTACGCGCTGCTTGAGGCCGGCGAGCTGTGCGTGTGTGACCTGGCCGCTGTGGTCGACGCGTCAGAGACCGGCGTCTCGCACGCGCTGCGGCTGCTGCGCACCGCCGGGGTCGTCCGCAACCGGCGGGACGGGCGCATGATCTATTACCGGCTCGACGACGCGCACGTGCGGATGCTGCTGGACATATCGCGCGAGCACCTGCGTCACGAGGGCCAGTGATGGCGGCGTTCGTGCTCGCCGTTGAGCTTGTCTGGCTGGCCGTGGCCATTCCGCTCCGCGGCGCCGTGCAGTGGCGGCGCACCGGCTCGATCGGGTTCCGGCTGGGGCGCGGTGGCATCGTCGAGCTGCTCGGCGGCATCCTGTCGGGTGCCGCTATCGTGACGGCTCTTGCCGCGCCCATCCTGGACCTCGCTGGCGTGGTCGGGTCCATACCGGCGTTGCTCCGCCCGCTCTGGCAGGTCATCGGTGTCGCCCTCCTGCTTGCCGGCGCGGTGGCCTCGTCTGCGGCGCAGTTCGCCATGGGCGACTCGTGGCGCATCGGCGTCGACCCCAACGAGCGCACCGCGCTCGTCACCGCCGGCCCCTACCGCTGGGTCCGCAACCCCATCTACACCGCGTTTACGGCCGTGTTCACGGGCGCTGCCCTCGCGCTTGCCACGTCCGTCGCGCTTGTGAGCGCGGCCCTGGCCATCCTCGCTGTGCAGGTCCAGGCCCGGCTCATCGAGGAGCCGTACCTGCGCGCCGCCCACGGCCCGGCCTACGCCGCGTACGCGGCGGCCACGGGCCGTTTCCTGCCTGGCCTCGGCCGGCTCCGTCACCCGACGGGAGCCTGGGCGTGAGCGGGCGCCACGACCACGGGCAGGTGCATGGACACGGGCACGCGCACGCCTCGACGGCCGGGGCGCTGTCGGCTGGCGCGCGCTACCGGGTCCGGATGCTGTGGGCGTTCGGGATCACGCTCGCGCTCTTTGGCGTGGAGGTCGTCGGCGGGCTGGTGACGAACTCGCTGGCGCTGCTGTCCGACGCCGCCCACATGCTCACCGACGTGGTCGGTCTGGGCATGGCGCTGGCGGCGATCCAGCTGGCGGCGGGCGGGCGGCGGCATGCCCAGCGCAGCTTCGGGACCTACCGGTTGGAGATCCTGGCCGCGCTGGCGAACGCCGCGCTGCTGCTCGGCGTCGCCATCTACGTGCTGTTCGAGGCGGCGGCGCGCTTCCGGCATCCGCCCGAGGTGCTCGGCCTGCCGATGCTGGTGGTGGCAGTGGTGGGTCTGGCGGCCAACTTGGTGTCATTCGCGCTGCTGCGCCAAGGCGCTAAAGAGAGTCTCAACGTCCAGGGCGCCTACCAGGAGGTGGTGGCCGACAGCCTCGGCTCGGTGGGCGTGATCGTGGCAGCGGTGATCCTGGCGGTCACCGGCTGGCCCTACGCAGACCCGGTCATCGGCGCGGCCATCGGCCTGTTCGTGCTGCCGCGAGCGTGGCGGCTGGGCCGGCAGGCAGTGCGCATTCTCATCCAGGCCGCTCCCCCTCACCTGCCGCTGGACGATCTGCGCGCCGACTTGGCCTGCCTGGAGGGGGTCGTGGACGTGCACGACCTGCACGCGTGGACGCTCACCTCCGATATGGAGGTGGTCTCGGCCCACCTCATGATCCGGGCCGGCGCCGACGCGCACGGCGTCCTGGACCGGGCCCGCCACCTGCTCGGCGAGCGGTATGGGGTCGCGCACGCCACCTTGCAGGTCGAGCCCGACGACCACGTCGGCTGTGAGGAGTTGACGTGGTGAGCGCCTGCTGCGCCCACGAGCGTGATCAACAGGGCCCGCCACCTGCTCGGCGAGCGGTATGGGGTCGCGCACGCCACCTTGCAGGTCGAGCCCGACGACCACGTCGGCTGTGAGGAGGTGACGTGGTGAGCGCCTGCTGCGCCCACGAGCGGGACAGGGCTCAGCCGCCGAAGCGGCTGCGCGACGTGGGCGAGATCCGAGCCGCCGTCCTGTCCGGGGCGCTGCTGGCGGCCGGGCTGCTCGCTGCCCCGCTGGCGCCGGCTGGGTGGCGCCCGCTCGTGTTCTCCCCGGCGCTGCTGGTGGGTGGTGCGACGTTCGTCCCGCAGTCGCTGCGCGGGCTGGCGCGTGGCCAGCTGGGTGTTGGGCTGCTGATGACGATCGCGGCCGCGGGCGCGGTGGCACTCGGCGAGGTCGGCGAGGCCGCGTCGCTGGCGTTCCTCTTCTCGATCTCGGAGGGCCTGGAGGCCTACGCGCTCGCGCGCACCCGCAACGGGCTGCGGGCGCTGCTGGAGCTGGTGCCGCCGAGCGCGACAGTGCGCCGCGGCGGCCAGGACGTCACCGTCGCCGCCGAGCAGCTCGTGGTCGGGGACCGCATGGTCGTGCGTCCCGGCGAGCGGGTCGCGACCGACGGGGTGATCCGCCGAGGCCGCTCGGCGCTCGACCTGTCGGCCGTCACCGGCGAGTCCATCCCGATCGAGCACGCACCCGGCGACGAGGTCCATGCGGGCGCGATCAACGGCGGCGGGGTGCTGGAGGTCGAGGTCGCCGCCCAGACCCGGGACAACTCGCTCGCGCGGATCGTCCGGGTCGTCGAGCAGGCCCAGGAGCGCAAGGGCGCCAGCCAGCGTCTCGCCGAGCGCGTGGCCGCGCCGCTGGTCCCTGGGGTGCTCGTGGTCGCGACCCTGGTCGCGGTGGCCGGCAGCCTGCTGGGCGCCCCCGGCGTGTGGGTCCCCCGCGCGCTGGTCGTGCTCGTGGCCGCCGCGCCGTGCGCGTTCGCGATCTCCGTGCCGGTCGCCGTCGTCGCGGCCATCGGCGCCGCGACCAGGTCGGGTGTGCTCATCAAGGGTGGCCGGGCCCTGGAGGCCCTGGAGCGCGTGCGCGTGGTCGCGGTCGACAAGACCGGCACGCTCACCTGCAACAATCCCGCCGTCGTGGCCGTGGTCCCCGCTGGTGGGCACGACGCGGACGAGGTTCTCGACGTAGCCTCGGCACTTGAGCGTCACAGCGAGCATCCGCTCGCCCGGGCGATCCTGGCCGCACGCCTGCCTGCGGCTGTGGCACGTGAGGTCCAGGCCGTACCAGGGCACGGCCTGGTCGGCCGGCTCGGCGGCGATACAGCCAGGTTGGGCCGGCCCGGATGGATCGACGCGGCCCCGGTCGGCGACGCCGTCATCCGGCTGCAAGGCGAGGGGGCGACCGTGGTGCTGGTCGAGCGCGCCGGCCACACGATCGGCGCGGTCGCGGTCCGCGACGACCTCCGCGCCGAGGCCGCCGAAGCCGTCGAGGCGCTGCGCCGCCTGGGCGTGACGCGTGTCGTGATGCTCACCGGCGACAACCGGCGGACCGCCGAAGCCCTCAGCGACGCCGCCGGGCTGGACGACGTGCGCGCCGAGCTGCTGCCCGAGGCCAAAGCCGCCGCGGTCGCCCTGCTGCGTCACGGGTGCGGGCAGTCGCCGGTGGGTGGGGTGCGTGGGGGGTTCCCGGTGGGTCGGCGGGGGTGCGGCCGGGTGGCGATGGTCGGTGATGGCGTCAACGACGCCCCGGCGCTCGCGGTTGCCGATGTTGGTGTCGCGATGGGCGCGGCGGGCGCCGATGTCGCGATCGAGACGGCCGACGTCGCGCTGATGGGCGACGACCTCCGGCTGCTGCCGGCGACGCTCGATCACGCCCAGCGCGCCATGCGCGTCGTCCGTCAGAACCTCGCGCTTTCGGGCGGCATCCTGGCGGTCCTCGTGCCGCTGGCGGCACTCGGTCTCCTCGGCCTCGCGGCGGTCGTGGCCATCCACGAGCTGGCCGAGGTGCTCGTCATCGCCAACGGCGTCCGTGCTGGCCGCGGCAGCGCCTTCATGCACGCCAAGTCGATCCCCCGAGGCCGTCCGGCGGCCATACAGCAGTGCGCTGCACAGCGTTCTGCAGACGTTTCGGCAGAACCGTGCCGAGCGGCCCAGGGCGCCAGCGGCGTATTCCGGGAACATGAACACGAGGCTTCCTCCATTACATAATTGGCCGTGGCGACGGATACTGCGTCCTGACCGCGACGGCAGTAGGACCCGGTGGCCGCGCATCGGCGAGGCCACCGGTAACATCCGCGACCGCTGCCGGCCGGCGGGTGGTCATTGGCGGTCCGGCGGGTGCAGCCGCCACCGCCCGTCGGCCTGCTGGGCCAGCCGCCACCGCCGCTCATGCACATTCCCATGACACACAGAGCACAGCAAGGTCAAATTAGTCAAATCAGTCAGCCCGCCGACTGCCCACGGCACGATGTGATGCGCCTCACACCACGCGGGCGGAGCCTGGCAGCCCACACAGCCCTTGTCGCGCACGACCAGGGCGCGCCGCTGCGCGGGGGTGACGGTGCGGGTCGCGCGGCCGACGTCGAGGATCTGCGACGGCCCGTTGGTGATGACCCTGCTGACCGCCGCGTCGCAGGCCAGCCGTCGGGCGGTCTCGCCGCTGATCGCGCCGAGGCTGTCCAGCCTTGCCGCCGCCGCTCCCTGCTGGCCCAGCAGAGTCGGCAGGTCGACGATCACGGTCATATGGGGGCGGACGCCGCCAGTGTCGGGCAGGTCGCCGCCGTTGAGGCTGCGTCGGGCAAGCTCGACCAGCGCGTCAGCGCGCCGCTGCTCGGCGGTGCGCTCGTCGTCCTCGCCGTGGGGGGCGGCCAGCGGCGCGAGCGCGGTCAGGACCGTCTCAGCGCCGACCTTGTCGAGCTTGGCCTCCAGCAGCGCGCCGTCATCGTCCGTGCGGGTGACGTTGAGCCGGCGGGTCGCCCACGCCCGCTCCTGCCGCGCCTGCAAACTCTCCGGCGCCACCGTGTGCGCGTAGTCGCTGAGCGCTTCCCGCAGCTGCCCGGCGTCGGTGTGGGCGCCCTGCTCGGCGACCAGCCGGTCCAACCCTTCGACCGCCTCGTCGGGCAGGTCGCGCATCGCCTTGGCGGCCACCCGCGCGTGCGCCGGCGTGATCGCCCCGCCGGCCAAAGCCCGCGCCGTCTCCGGCAGTTGGGCCAGCCGTCTGGCGGTCTCGGCCCGCCCGGCGGCTTCGCCCATGCTGGTCCGGCAGCGGGCCGCGAGCCACTGTTTCTCTGACCGGCAGCCGTCGGCTTTCCATGCTTGGGCGCGGTCGTGGGCGGCGATGGCGAGGGTGCACAGCCCGTCGAGCCGGTCGCGGTGGCGTGTCAGGTCGATCACGCAGCGGCTCAGCGTGTCGCCGTCGAGGGTGTCCCACCTAACGGCGGCGAGGGTGTCGAGCGGCGGCGCGAGCGCGTCGACGGCGCCGCGCGCCGCCTCGTGCTCCCCCAACACTGCTGCCTCGTACATATGTTTGATTATGGCATGGGGAAGGCTGCCGCGCAAGGACATTCGCATGTTAATAGGTGATGGTGTGGGATTAGGTAGCCAATATATCCGGTATGCACAGATCGTCACGCTGCTTGGTGGCGCTCTGTTCGCGCTGGGGTCGCGCGCCAGAGTCCGTATGAGCGCCGCGAGTCCACGGGTGGGTGGGTAGCCGGGGTGCGCTGCAACCCGCCGACCAGCACCGCCCGATAGGCATGCTCGCCTCCTGGTCTTCTCGACCGCTGTGGTGTCTCAGCGCCTCCGGTGACAGCCGCGACGATGCCGGAGGCCTGCTCGCCCTCTGCGGCGGAGACGACCTCCGGCCGTGTCACGCCGCGTACAGGCGAGCCGGTCATCGGCCCAGTGGACCAACCCCGCTGGCCGGGCTCGCAAGGTCACGGTGGACGCGCGGGGGTGGACTCAGGCGCGGGCGACATTCGCGGAAGCGTCCTGGCCAC
>JBOGEA010000010.1:0-38194 GCA_050743205.1 Egibacteraceae bacterium
GGGTGAGCAGACGCTGGGCAGCGGGTGCCTCCGAGGCTCTGCCGCCAGGTCGGTGTATCGTGCAACGGGTCACGCGGGAACAGTTCGTTGCTGCTCCCGTCCGCCGATTGGATACGACCGCGCTGGCACACACTGCGGGAACACCCTGCGGCCCGACATGTGCGGAACACCCGGCTAGTCGGTGGGTTCGGACAAGGCCGCGGGACCCCGGCCTCACCGTGTGGCGCTGAGAAACGCGTGGGCGGAGCGGAGGCGGCCCAGGCCTTTCGCTACAGCGGCGCGCAGCGCCCGAAGGAAGGTCTCCGCCTCCGTGGGAGACAAGGCCAGGCGTGCGGCCTCTTCGGTGCTCACCAGCTTTGGATTGGGCCGGCTGCGCAGGACGTAGGTGACGTCTGCCTCGTCCCCTGGCGGTGGGGGCGACGAGGATACGACCAGCCTCCCGGCCACCTTTCGGAATCCTGCCTCCTCGGCTGAGCGGGCGAGCTCTTCGAAAGTCAGCGTGGTCATTGGGTCCTCGCCGGGCGGCTGGGTGGAGAAGAACACCTGCTCCACCTTGGTGGCGAGGTCCTCGACCCCGCCCACGTCCCAGCCGAAGTACTCGCCGTCTGGCGTCTGCGCGAAGAACGAGCTCATCGGCTCGAAGATCGAAAGCCGCCCGCCCGGCTTCAGGACCCGATGGAACGCACGGAACGCCGCCGCCCGGTCCTGGACGTAGATGAGCACGGATCGCATGAGCACCCCGTCGACGGACCCGCCCGGGATGCCCGCGAGGTCCTCGGCCGAGGTGAGGACGAAGTCCGCGCGGCCCGGCAAGCCGAGCGCCGCGACCGCCTGCCGGCTCCGCTCGAGCAGCCCAGCGGAGATGTCGCTGAAGATCACACCTCCCGAGGATCCGACTCGCCGCAACGCGCCGATGCCGATGAGCCCGTCCCCGCATCCGACGTCGAGGCACACGTCGCCCGCTGAAAGCGCGGCCTGGTCCAGGACGGTGTCCCTCAGCGGGATCAGGTGCTCCAGGCTTCGGCGTTGCAGCTCCCTGTCGTCGACGTCGCGGCCGTGAACGATCCAGTCGAGCCAGCAGTCACCGCTGGTGTCGGGCATCAGCGCTCCTCTCCGGTGGCGGGTGTCGTGAACTGGGCGACCCCAGGGACCGCAAGGGCGGCCACCGTGGTCGCCACGACGACGGCGACGCCCCCCAACAGGACGGGACGGCGGCCGGCGACCTCGACGAGGGAGCCGGTCAACGCCAAGCCGAGGGGCAGCAGGGCCATCGCGCCGATCTGGTCGAGCGCCATGACGCGGCCCAACAGGTGGGAGGGCACGTCTCGCGCGAGTGCGCTGAGCCAGAGAATGAGGAACAGCTCGGGACCGAAGCCGCCGATCGCGAACGACGCCAAGACCCATGGCAGCGACACCGGGTGCAGCAGCGCCAGCGGGACGCCGGCGAAGGCCAGCAGCCCGGCCAAGCCGACCAGGCCAGGCCTCGTGGGCCGCCATCGGGTCGCCAGCAGCGCGGCCGGCAGCGCGCCAGCGGCCCAGGCGGCCAGGACTGTGCCGTAGGCGCCGTCGCCGAGGTGGTCGCGCGCGACGATTGGCAGCAGCACGAGCGTGGGCGCGACGGCGAACACGAGTTGCGAGGAGCCCATGAGCAGCACCGCCATGACCCACCGGCGCTCGCGCACGGCGCGGACCCCCTCCCGCGCCTCCGCGAGCACGGACCTGCGGGGAACGTGGGGCCGAGCGGGCTCGCGGACGCGCAGCAGCGTGGCCATGCTGATCGCGAACGTCCCCGCGTCCACCAGCAGCGCCGCCGAGACCCCCAGCGTGACGACGATGACGCCGGCCAGCGCCGGCCCGAGCACCGCGGCGGAGCGCAGCGACAGCGACAGGAGTCCGTTGGCCCGTTGCGTCAGCGCTGGCCCGACGACCGCAGGGACCATGGCCTGGAGGGCCGGTAGCGACAGCGCCTCGCCGGCTCCCATGACGAACGTGAACGCGGCCAGTGCGGGGACCGAGACGTCGTCGAGCAGAAAGGCCAGGTAGAGCACCGTGGCGGCCCTCCCCGCGTCCGCGTAGCGCATCACCCGTGTACGGCTGAGACGGTCGGCGAGCACGCCGCCGACCATCAAGGCCGAGACCATCGCGAGGGCGCGCCCGGCGAACACGGCGCCGAGACCGGCCGCGCCCGCGCCTCGGTCGAGCGTGAGCACCGCGACCGCGACGGGCAGGAGTTGGTCGCCGATCGCGCTGACGCTCTGCCCGGCCCACAGCCAACGGAACCCGGCATTCCGGAACGGGCTCGAGAGCGCCGGGTCAGCCGCGACGGTCATGATCAGGGGCCGGGCCCCAGGACCGGCCGGCTGCTCCACCGCGTCGTCATGACGCGGCCTTACCGCTGCGGAGCGGGGTGAGCGTTCCGCCGTACCGCAAGTCCGCCGGCATGCCCTCCCGTGTGGGCACCGGCCGGCCGGCGCCGAGCACGTAGAGCGCGCCCTCGGCGAACCCGTCGACGCCCAGGATCTCCTCGACCTCGGAGTCGCGGAACGCGGCCGTCTGGAAGGGACCGAGCCCCAGCGCGGTGCATACCAGCACGAACGTCTGCGCGAGGTGGCCCGCGTTGAGCAGCATGATCCGGTATGCGCGAGGGTGCCGGTACTTGAACATCAGGCGGCCGAATAGCGCGGTGACGAAGCACACGAACGACGCGGTGGCGCAATGCCCCTGGCCATGGCACAGCCGGTCCGCGATGTGCGCGTCGAACGGTGACTCCAGCAGCTCGAGCGAGTGGTTCTCGCCGCAGTAGTGGTACAGGCCGCGGTCGACCCCCGTCACGTTGAGGACGCCGACGTAGCACTCCAGCTCGTGGCGGGCCCCGCCCGCGGGACTGGTCTTCAACAGCAGGGTCCCGAACTCGCCGGCGTCCACGAAGTGCATGGGCGCGAACGTATGGTGAAGGACCGTGGACAGCGTGACCGGGTCGACACCCTCGCTCGTGAACGTCCGGTGGGTCCGCCGCGTCGCGAGCACGTCGCCGAACTCGGACCGCAACGGGAGGAAGGCGCGGGGCAGGTAGAGGCGTTCCGCTTTCTGGTCGATCTTGAAGAGCGGGGCCGCGTCCTCGGTCAGCAACTCCATGAGGTTGCGGCGCTTCTGCTCCTCATCGTCCACGTATTCTGCGTCTTTTGTCCCATAGTGGAAGTAGCGGGCCTCCTCGCTCCAATGCCGCCAGTGACGCTGAAGCAGCTCGTCGTCCCCGTCCCCGTCCTCGTCGTGGAGCAACCCCGCCTTGGTAAGCAGTCTGATCTGCTCCAGGACGGACGCTGCGTCGTACTCCTCGTAGGACGCCGCGACCTGCTCGGCCTCGGCCCAGCACTCGAAGCGGTCGAGGAGCTCGAGGGTCGACCCGTCGACCACGAAGCAAGTCCCGTCCAGGTAGCTCTGCAGAGTCAGCTCACCGTCCTGCCACTGGACGATCAACCCCCTGGCGCGGCGCAGCAACATCCGTCCCTCCCAGTGCGGTACGGTGAACCCCGGCGGGCGCGGTGTCCCTGCCCCACCCGCCGGGCTCGACCGGCAGATCAGCAGGTGCTGTGGTGGTGGAGGAGCGGCTTCGGCGACGGCTTCGGTTTCAGCGTCACCTTCATCATCTTCTTGACCAACGTGTTCACCTCCCTCTCATGGGCTATTCGGGCATCCCCCGGGAGAAGGGTCTCGGGATGGAAGGAGTGCGCCCGAGGGCACCGGAAAGTTCCCCTCTCGTGCGACGAGATCGCAGGAACTTTCCCCCACGCCCACCGCACCCTTGGAGCATGATGAGTCTGGGCGGAGCCTCACGTCGATCTCGCTGCACGCGGGTTTGGACGGCGGTCCTCGTCTCGCTGTCGTTGGCCGCCTGCGCGGCTCCCGCGGCTCCCGCAGCGTCTGGCGCGCAGACCGCGCCCGAGGTCGGCGCGACCGAGTACCCGCTGGCCATCACCGATTGCAGCGGGTGGACGACGACCTTCCAGGACGCGCCCGAGCGGGTGGTGACCGACGACAGCTTTCCCGCGGAGATGCTGATGGAGCTTGGCCTGGGCGACCGCCTCGTGGGCACCGGCTACGCGCCGCCGCCCGCGCAGGTGCCCCAGGAGTACGCCGACCAGTTCGCCGAGCTGCCCGCTCTGTCCGACCAGACCCCCAGCCGGGAGGTGCTGATCGCGGCGCGACCGGACCTCGTGCTGTCGATCAGCGGCTTCGGCTGGGCCGACCCAGGGACGGCCACGCGCGAGGAGCTCGAGGCGCTCGGCGTCAACACCTACCAGGTCTCCGGGGACTGCGCGCGGGCCCGCTACACCGACAACCTGGAGCCCACGTTCGCGTTCGCTCTCCAGATGGGCCAGATCTTCGACGCCCCGGACGCCGCGGAGCGTTTCGTCGCCGAGGGCCAGGAGCGGCTACGCGCCGTCGCGGACCGGATCCGAGGCCTGCCACGGCTCAGGGTCGTGTACGTGGACAGCTACTCCACCCCCGAGAGCCCGACGTTCGCCGGAGGGCAAGGACCGACCAACGCGATCATCGAGCTGGCCGGCGGGACGAACGTATTCGCCGACGTCGCCAGCCCTTTCGCGCAGGTGAGCTGGGAGGAGCTGGTGGCGCGCGACCCACAGGTCTTCCTCGTCGGGATCGGGGGTGACTCCTCGACGTCCCCCGCCGACGAGGAAGAGACCCTGAGGCGGTTCCTCCTGTCCTTCCCGCCTATCCAGGAGGTGTCCGGCATCAAGGACCAGCGGTTCGTGGTCACCTCGTACGCCGCCGCCGGTAACCCGGGCCCCCGCAACGTCACCGTCGTCGAGGACCTGGCCCAAGGCATGTTCCCGCAAGCGTCTTGACATGCCGGCGACCAGCCGGGCACGGGCGGCGCCGGCCTCGCCACGGCCGCGGGTCATCGGGCCGTCCCATGCTCGCAAGCGTCTCGCTGCCGCCGCTCCTCGCGGCGCTGGCAGGGGCGCTGGCGGTCACCGCAGTCGTCGCGGTGACCCTGGGCCCGATCACGATCGCGCCCGGGCGGGTGTGGGCGATCATCGTGCATCACTTGACCGGCTGGGGCGATCAAGGCGGCTGGTCCGTCGCCGACGATCAGATCGTCTGGCAGATCCGGCTCCCCCGCGTGCTGCTCGCCGCGCTGGTCGGCGCCAGCCTGTCGGTGGTGGGCGCCACCATGCAGGCCATGGTGCGCAACGCGCTCGCGGACCCTTTCATCCTGGGAATCACCTCGGGAGCGTCGGCCGGTGGCGTGTTGGTCATCGTGCTCGGGGTCGGCGCCCTCGGCGTCTACGGCGTGTCGGCGGGCGCGTTCGCGGGCGCGCTGGCGTCGTTGCTGCTCGTGTTCGCGCTCGCCCGCGCGAGCGGAGGGATGGCGCCGACCCGGCTGGTGCTCATCGGTGTCGCGGTGACCTTCGCCTTGTCCGGGTTGACCAGCTTTATGATCTTGTCCTCCGACCAGCCGCAGCAGACCAACGCGGTGCTGTTCTGGTTGCTCGGCAGCCTCGCGGGGGCCCGCTGGTCGCTGCTGCTCGCACCCGCCGTGGCGCTGCTCGGGGGCACCGCCTATGTGCTGCTCCAGGCCCGCGCCCTCAACGCGCTCAGCGCCGGTGAGGAGACCGCGGTCGGGTTGGGCGTGGACCCCGAGCGGCTGCGGCGCCAACTGTTCGTCCTGACCGCGCTGCTCACCGGCCTGGTCGTCGCGATCTCCGGGGGCATCGGCTTCGTCGGGCTGATCCTGCCACACGCGGTGCGCCTGCTGGTGGGCCCAAGCCACCATCGGCTGCTTCCCGTCGCCGCCCTGCTCGGGGCCGTCTTCTTGATCTGGGTGGACCTGGCCGCCCGCACCCTGCTCGCGCCAACCGAGCTGCCGGTCGGTGTCATCACCTCGTTGTGCGGCGCGCCGTTCTTCCTCCTGCTGCTGGTGCGCCATGGCCGGGCGAGCCAGGCGGTGGCCTGATGAGGGCACAACTGACCGGCGTCACGGTCGAGCTGGCGGGCCAGCGGATCATCGACGACATCGACCTGGAGGCCCCGGAGGGGCAAGTGGTCGGGGTCGTCGGCCCGAACGGGAGCGGCAAGTCGACCCTGCTGCGGTGCGTGTACCGGCTGCTGCGGCCGGTGGAGGGCAGCGTGACCGTCGGCGGCCAGGACGTCTGGTCGCTGTCTGCTCGCGAGGCGGCTCGCCGCACCGCGGTAGTCGCCCAGCAGGCCGCCGGCGACTTCGACTTCTCAGTCCACGAGGTCGTCTTGATGGGCCGGCTGCCGCACAAACGGCTGGGACAGCCCGACACCGAGGGCGACAGGGCGCTGGTGACCGACGCGCTGCTCCGGGTCGGCATGGCGGACAAGGCCGACCGTGGGTTCTCGACCCTGTCCGGCGGTGAGCGGCAGCGCGTCGTCATCGCCCGCGCCCTGGCCCAGCAGACCAAGCTGCTCGTGCTCGACGAGCCGACCAACCACCTGGACATCCGGGCGGGGCTGGAGGTGTTAGCGCTGGTGCGGGGCATGGAGGTCACCTCGCTGGTCGCCCTGCACGACCTCAACCTGGCGCTGGCCTACTGCGACCGCCTTTACGTCCTGGCCGCCGGTCGAGTGGTCGGCGCCGGCCCACCCGGCCAGGTCCTCACCCCCACGCTGCTGTGGGACGTCTTCCGCGTCCACGCCCACATCACCGTCAACCCCCACACCGACCGGCCGTCGCTGGCCTACTACCTGGGCGGGAAACGCCCCCGGGGGGCGGGGGCGGGCTCCATGGACCGTTCCAGGCCGGCCCAGGGGCGATCGTGACACGGACGCGGCGATCCCGTGGTGGTTGGGGGGGCGCGTCCGGCTCCAGCCTTCGCGCCGCAGCCATTCGTCCGGCGGGAAGCTCGGGCGCGACGGGTCGATCGATGTCGCGTCGGCCTGTACTCGGTGGCCACCGTCGACCCGCGCGCATCATCGCGTCGTCGGACGCTGCACGGAATCATCCGTCCGCGTCGTCCACGACCGCGTAACCGTGCGGCAGTATGTTTACGGAAGCCGATGATGTCGCCGAGTTCCGGGACGCGTCCGGCGAGTTCGGCGCTGACCACGTCAACCTGTCGGCCGAGGATCCGCTCCAGACCTCCTTCAGCCTGAAGTAGGTGTCGAACGATCCCGCGGACCCGGTGTCGAAGTCTACGAGGACATCGACATCGCTGACCTCGCTGTCAAACTCGTCGGCTACCGCAGACCCGAACACGTCGAGACGCCGGATGCCCGGCTCCTTGCAGAGTGCCCCGATCTCCGCTCTATTGCTCTCGATGATCGGATGCATGGCGTCACCTCCGAGAGGATTGTGCCGCGAATCTGTACAACGCGCCGGTCGTCATATGGACGAGCCAGTCGACACTGTAATGATCGCGGCGCACGCGTCAGGTTTGGCCACGGCGCCGCGCGCACACGCACGCGTCGTCGTCGGGCGTATACGCCCGCAACGGCACATCGGCCTGAAGGATGTGCCGGGCACCGCCGGCCCAACCCCAACCGAGACCGACGAGTTCATCATGCCCAAGCCCTGACTTACCCGCGCGTTGGGTCGTTCCCGCGCTCGCTCGCGGAGGTGCCGATGGCCACCGGCGCCGACCTCAGCCGCCCAGCCGCCGGTCGCGTCGCGGCGACCGTCACCCCGATCACCCACACGTTGACCCGCCACGTCCCCGAGGCCACCCTCGTCGGCGGGCTGCCCGAGCAGGACTGGCTGCAAGGCGGGCAGATCCGTGTGGGCGAGGATGGCGTGAGGGTGCTTCTCGACGAGGCTCGCCGCGTCGCAGACCTGGCCGTGACCCGGGCAGGTCCGTCTCGGGCCGGACAATCGCGTGACCGCCGGCGTCTAGGTGACCGTGGGCGGTGAGCCGAGCTTGCCCGGTCGGCCTTCTGCCGTAGCCGCCCTCGGGCGAAAAGACGCTGAGAAGAGCAAAACCCACCCGGTTTTGAGTGTCCGCACGTTCAAAACCACCCCGGTTTTGTTAGTCTCTCCGTATGCGAGATGACGACCTGCGGACCCGGCTACGCGAAGCGAACCCGTGGTGGCGGGCGGCGATCGACTCCGATCGGCTCGCATGGACCTCGGCTGACCGTACCCTGAGCGAGCGGGCGCGCCACGACCTGGGCTATCGCAGCGCGATCCTGGCCGACCTGGCGGCTGGCCCGATCGCCGACAACCTGGTGGTGCTGCGAGGCCCGCGCCGTGTCGGCAAGTCAGCGGCGCTGAAGGACCTGGTGGCTGCGCTGTGTGCCCGCCAGGACGTGAGCCCATGGCAGATCATCTATCTGCCCGCTGACGGGTTCCGCGCCCGTGACCTGCGCCGCGCGCTGGCGGTCGGGCGGGACCTCACCCGTCCCGCGGGGGCTGGCCGGCGGCGGGTGTGGCTGGTGGACGAGGTCACCGGGGTAGACGGCTGGGCCGCCGAGTTGAAATACGCCCGGGACAACACCGCCGTCGGCGACGACACGGTCGTGTGCACCGGATCGTCCAACCGAAGCACCGCCGACGCCGAGCGCCACCTCGCCGTCGGCCGCGCCGGCTCGGGGACCCGACGGTTCCGGCTGCTGCTGCCCATGACCTTCGGCGACGTGCTCGCCTGCACCGACCCCGAGTTGCCCCGCCCGTCGCCCGTCGACCCTTGGCGGGTGCAGACCGCCGAGGTCGCCGCCGTGGCCGCCGAGTACGACACCTACGTCGACCAACTCGACCTGGCCTGGCAGCGCTACCTCGAGTCAGGCGGGTTTCCTCGGGCGGTCGCCGAGTACGCCCACCACGGACAGTCCAGCGAGGCATTCCTGCGCGACCTTGAGGCATGGCTGCGTACCGACGTGGACCCCGACGGCCCGCCCGAATCGGTGCCAGCGCTGCTGCGCGAGCTTCACCAGCGTGGCGGCGCCCCCTTGAACCGGCGTAACACCGCCGAGGCTGTCGGCGTGCACCCATCGGTGCTGGAACGCCGCCTGAACCGGCTCGTCTCGACTTTCGCCGGCTTGTGGTGCCCTCGGCACGACGACCAGGCCCGACCCGTCGCCGGATCGCAAGCCAAGCTCTACCTGACCGATCCGCTGCTGGCAGGGCTGCCGTCCCGTCTCAGAGCCGGCACCGCCCAACCCGACATGACCCGGCTCACCGAAGCCATGCTCGCCGTCGCGCTCGCACGTGCGCTCGAGGAGCGCGAACCCGGCCGATGGGCCGCCGGCGACACGATCGGCTATTTCCGCACGGGCTCCGGGAACGAGGTCGACCTCGCTCCCGTGCCGGTCGCGACCCCGTCCGGCGCGGCGCTGACGGACCCCCTGGAGTCGAAATGGGTCAGCGGCGGCTGGCGCGCCGAAGCCAAGGTCATCGAGGCCCGTTACGGGCACGGCATCGTCGCGACCAAAACCGTCACCGACACCACCCACCCCACCTGGGCCATCCCCGCACCACTGCTCGCACTCCTCCTCGGCTGACCCGGTCCCTCTCCCCAGCAGGGTACGTATCCGCGAACGCTCCGTACACTTCCGCTGGTGTCGATCCACGAGGGGTCACCTCCTCAGCCCCCGGGTCCGGACGCCGCTGGCCGAGCCGCCCACTCGTGGTCCTCGGACCGTCGAGGCCGTCAAGACCGAGGAGAAGGGCTCGGGCGTCAATCTCGCTACTCGCTACCTACTTGTTTCGTGATGATTTCAAGGGCGAATGCGACGTCGCTGTCGTCGTCTCCCACGACTCGGACCTCGCCGAGCCGATCCGTGTGGTCAAGGATGAACTCGGGTTCGCGGTGGGCATCAGCAATCCTCATCCACCGAACAAAACGGAGCAGGGAACTGCAACGCCTTGGGCCCACCTTCTTCAAGCAGCTTCGGGAACCTGCGCTGTGCCGAAGCCAGTTCCTGGACCCGATGCGCGACACCCGGGGACGCACCTTCCACAAGCCGGTCGGCTGGTGATCGGGACGGATCGGCCCGACTAACGCAGAGGCCCGCCGAAGGAGGCTCAACAGCCTCGCGCCGGGCCACCGCGCGCCAGGCCCTCGACCGGGTCGGGCTGTCCCGGTTGTTCGCCGTTATCTCGAGCGGGTCAATTGGGACGAGCAGCGGCCGAAGCGTCTCATCCTCCCCGTCACAGAGCGCCCGATCCTCGCTGCCCATCCGTATACAGCTGCTGGCAAGCCGGTCTTTCGTGCTAGCGCAGCCCTCTTGAGGACATCATCGCACGGTGGAAAGCGGGTCACTCATTAGATTTTCATCCAAGGATTATGAAGTGCCGGTCGAGGATCCGCGAGAGGCCCTTCTGACGACACAGCTTGCGAGAACCCAATGTACTGCGCTGTGTGGCCTCATAGGGACCTCATGCCCTTCCAACCTAAAGAAACATCGGTGACGCTCAATTAGTGGAACGACTCCCATCGCCGGCGGAGCGCGGCGGCAAGCGCTGCGAGGAGCCCGATCCTCACGAGCAACTGCGCCGGTGAGATCCCGAGGAGCGGGTCGGAGATCAAGCCGATTACCGCGACCAGCCCGAAAAGGTAAACCCCCCACCGCCGCCACTGCCAAATACCGCCGAGGCCGGCGAGCGCCACCAGGACCAGCGCCATTGCCACGAGCACCAGTCCCTGTCCCGACCTGCCGTGATCGACCAGGTCTCGCCAGGTCACGAAGAGGAGGACGAGCCCTAGGACCTGCCCGAGGATGAGAAAGATGAGGATTGTGGTCAATGCGCCGCCGCGCTTGGGGATTTCCTGGACCTGCGACATGGCTCCTCTTTTGGCCAGGCCTGGCCCCACGACCACGCCCTGCTCATAGGATGACATGGCGGTATCCCGCCGGGAAGACCGAACTCGCCCAGCCGCCCGGCCAGCCCTGCGTGACAAACCGGCCTGCCGTGGCTGCCCCTCAGCTTTCGTGTCCAGTTGGTTGGAGGTGATGCGTTGCGATGAGCCGTAGGGCTCGCGAGGCGGCTCCGACCCGGGCTGCGTATCCGACCGCGGCTATCCGTCCTGATCCGACTCCTCCAGTTGAGCGTTCAACCAAGGCTCTTCCGGCAGAGGCGGCTGCTCGTCGGGCGTGGGCCAGTCGCGCGGCTCGCCGTCAGGCTCACTGACATCCGCTGATTCCTCGGCGACTGCGGGCGCGTCGAAACGCCGCCGGATCTCCGCAGCCTCGTCGGGCTTCCCGGCCGCCTTCTCGACAAGGTCAGCGCCGTGACGAGCAAACAGCGCGCGCCGGTCGTCACCGAGGTCCAGCATGTCCATCAGCACGCCCACCAGGCTCGCGACGGACCTGCCGTTCCCGAACGGCCCCGCCGGGAAGCCAGCGCCGGAGAACCCGGTCGCCTGGTGGCTCCCATCGTGGAACGGGCCGTTCGGGAGCGGCTTCCCGTTGGCCGCGTCGGAAAGCGTGGCCAGATCCTTGGTGAGCTGCAGCGCGTCCTTGACGTTGTTTTCGTGCCGCGCCAGCCACCATACGACCGCGCTGCCAGAACTCTTCAGCACGTCGTCGGCAAGGTAGGCTCGCTTGCTGCGCTCGTGGTCGCGCTCGCGCTCCCAGATGTCCTGGTCCTTACGCAGATCCGAGTGCTTGCGCAGCCGCGCCTGGTCGGCCTCGGGCAGCGTGAGCTGGACCTGCTCGGCCCATGCCTCCACACCGGATGCGTCCCGCTGCACCTCGCCGAGCGCGGCGGCCAGCTGGTGACCGACGACATCGACCCTGCTCGGGTCCTCCGCCGCGGTGATCGCCTGCGCCCGCGCGACGATCGCGTGGGTCGCGAGTCCGCCGAGGTCTGCGTGCCGCACCGTCGATCCCAGCGCGGGGCGCCAGCACGCCGTCGCGGAGAAGAGGAAGTCGTAGTCGGGGACGACGCTCCGCAGGGCGACGTCGGCGACCGACGTCTGCGAGGCCTCGGGCTGCTCGGCTGGGATGGACGGCACGACACTCGCCTGCTCCCGCCGCACGCGCCGCTGGATGCTCCTGGCGACCCGGCCCAGTACGCCGAGCAGCGGGACCGCGAGCAGCAGCCAAGACCACACTGGCCAGCCGAGCGCGGCGCCGAGGGCGACCGGCGCCAGCACAGCGGCGATCGCGAGAATGGTCAGCAGGTTCTTCTCTTGGGGGGTCATTCAGCGGTCTCCTTGGTGCGGTGTCCCGGGTCGAGGTCGGTGAAGTCGATCCCCAGCGCGGCATCGATCTTGGTGTTCAGGCGGGCGGCGATCCCGGTCCGCTCCGCCCGGCGCTCGTCGGGCGCGTGCGCCCAGTCGCGCGCGATGACGTGCAGGCGGCCGAGCCCGTCGTTGCACGGGCCGTCGCCCGCCTCGACCAGCACGTCGAGCAGGAGCTCGCCGTACCGGCCGTCCTCGCAGGCCGCCAACCAGCCCCGCACCTGATCGGCGCAGCGCGGCGAGGGCGGCGCGGCCAGCGCGGCCTTCCAGCCGCTGACGAGCTGAGCCTGCACGGTCTCATCCTCGATGAGCGGCGGCGCCTGCTGCTGTGCGTCGCTGAGCCGGGCAGGGTCGGCCAGATCGAGGAACAGGGCCGTGTCGGGGGCCTCGTACTCCTCCGCTTTCGGCTCGCTCGTGGCCCGGTCGAGCAGCAAGCGGTACAGGCGGCGGTCGCGGTCGACGAGGTCCAGCAGGGCGTCACGCGCCGACTCGCCGGCCACACCTGAGTGCCGCCGGAGAATGTGGTGCAGGCGGACCACAGCCTGCTGGGGATGGGTCGGCGCGAGGACCCCCGAGCACACCTGGACGACCACCTGGGCGAGGTCTGGCGACAGGCGGTGATCCCGCGACCACATGTAGAGCTGGCGTCGGAAGAAGAAGCTGTGATGCTCATCGCTCCTCAGTCCACGTTCCAGAGCCGTCGCTGCGTGAGGCAGAAACCTTGACGGCCATCTGGGGTCGGTGCGCGTCGCCCAGCGTTCAGCCAAGCACTTCAGGTCATCAGGTCGGTTGGTTCGCAGCGCCTGCTCAGCGAACCTGGCGACCACCGCGTCCCGCTCTTCGCCAGTGAGCGTCCGCTGCTTGATCGCGGTTCCCACCCAGTCGCGAAAGCCATCTTGCAGACCGGGGAAGTTGGTCCAGAAATGGGCGCGCACGGCCCGGTCATAGGCGAGCAGTGCGAAGCGAACCCGCCCGGCATCGTCCGCTTTCGCGCCGATCTCGGCGAGCTGCTCCGCAAGGTCCTCCCGCTCCAGCCGAGGGCGGTCGTCCTCAGGCTGCTCGACGGCCTCGAGCAGCGTGGAGGTCGCCCCGAAGACCGCATCCGCTCGCGAACCGCTGAACATCGCGGTGGTCAGCAGCAGCGCGCGCAGCTGACCCGAGCAGCGAAGCTCCTTCACCTGCTTCGCGACCTCATCGCTCCGCTCGGTGAGCGCCGCGAGCGCCGTGCCCAGCCAGTGCGGGAACGCCTGCGCGGGCTCCAATTTCCGGGAGCGGTGGACCAGTATGGCCAGCTCGGCGATGCGGAGCATCGGCGCGGAGCGCAACTGCTTGGTCAGCTCATCGGCGCCGAGTTGCTCTCGGCTGACCCGGATGCCGTCGCTGCGCAGGTACCGCTGGAACACCTCCATGCCGTCCGGCCTGCCGATCTCCACAACGGACGGTCCGAACTCCAAGCCCAGGTGGTGCATACGGCTGCCCGGCAGTACGACGACCAGGTGCGCGCCACGCTCACGCACCACGACGCGGTACGACGGCAGCTGCCGCAGCACCGCGCCGTTCTCCTCCTCATCGCTGGCGGACAGGTCCAGCAGCAAGCGCTCCCCAGCCTCAACCAAGCTGCCGTCCAGCACCGGCTCGCCCAATGAGTCCAACGTGTCCGGCAGCTCGCGGATCAGACCATCCGCATCGGGCAGGCGATGTAGCAGCATCTGCGCCGCGGCACGCCGGCCGCTGCCCGGCGGACCCGTCAGCAGGACGCTGCCGTTGTCCGCCAGCAGCTCCCGCGCCCGCCCGTAACCGGGCGGCTCGACGAACCGCGGGTGCAGCCAGCACACTTGCTCGCGCGCGACGGCACGCGGCTCGCCCACGAGCACCAAACGCTCGCGAGACTGGTCGACGATGTACACGGGAGCGTTGAACTGGTCCCCGGTGCCGGTGTGCATCGGCCCTCGCGGGTAGAAGACGTGCGACTCCGTGTCGGGGCTCATCGCCCACCGCTCGGGCGCTTGCGACTGGTGCTGAATGTCTGGTGGATCCCCCCGCTGTTGCCGCCCTCCACATAATTCCCGCCGTCGCCGTTGAACTGGGGCCCGACGCCGGTGTGAACTGGCCCTTGAGCGTTGGTGACGACGCTGTGGGTGCCGCCGGTCTGCTGGTGGGCGTTGTCGCCGGCGCGCAACGTCGTCGAGCCCCGCCCGCCGGCATCCGACTCTGGGGCCTTCTTAGCCTGGTCGTGGGCGGCGAGCGAGGGGACGAGCTTGGCGAGTTCGTCGCCCAGTGTGCGGAGATTGGCATCAGCGCTGCGGAGATACAGCCTGTAGTACTGGCAGTCAGCGAGTCCGGCCAGCTCTGGAGGCAGGACGGATGGATCCAACAGCGGCGTGTCGCCGACCAGGATGGGAACGACACGCACGCCGTGCTTGAACGCCTCCAGGATCTCCCTGCGGGTCCAGTCGGTTTCGTTATGCAAGCGCTTGCGGCCCTGCCGGTCGACCGCGGTGAGCCAGCGGGGGCCAATGACCGCGAGCAGAACCTCGCTTTTGCGGACAGCGGTGAGCAGGGCGCGGATGTAGTCCTCGCCCAGCGGGATCGACTTGCTGGCGCGGAAGACCCGCTCGGGGCCGAAGCGGTCGGACAGCTTCTGGTCGATCAGTGTCGCGCTGGCCTCCTCGTCGCCGGTGCGGTAGTTGATGAAGATGTCGGGCATGTGGAGTGCTCCTTGGCGGGTCAGACGGTGGGAACGTGCAGGGACGCGGCGAGCCGTGGGGACAGCTCGCGCACGGATCCGTTGGCGCGGAAGCGGGACAGGGTCTTGGCGAGGCGGCGGATGTCGATGCGGATCGTGGCCGAGCCGACCACCGCGGCCGCGTCCAGCAGCGGCGCAGCGATAACGCACGCATGGTCGATATCGCCCGCCGCGGCATGGGACAGCGCGCTGCGGATGCCGTACCGGGCGTGCGAGCGCAGCGCGTGCGGCGGCAGTCGGGCGATCTCGCGGTCGAGGATCTCGGCGGCCTCGGCTGGCCGCCCGAGGTCGTGCAGGCACCAGCCGGTGACCATGGCGGCGGGGTCGATCAGGTTGGCCGACCCGAGCACTGGCGCCTCAGGGTCCGGCTGTGCGGTCGCGAGCAGCACGCGGGCGGAGTCCAGGCTGCGCAGGCAGGCGTATAGATCACCGGCGAGGGCGTGCCCCTGGGCCTCACGCTGCGCGGCCAGCCCGCGGATGCGGGGTGGGGCCGAGCCAGCCTGCGCGCGGCGGCTCAGTTCGATGGTCTCGGCCGCGTCGTTGCGGTAGAACGTGATGAGCGCCCGGCGGACCAGGGCGTAGCTTGCCAGGTCGCGGTCATCGCCCTCGGCCGCCAGCTCGACGGCGTGGTCGGTCCACCACAACGCAGCCTCGTCGTTGCCCGACTCCTGGCACATCCAGCCGATGTACTCGGCGTACCGCGCGGCCAGGGTCAGCGCGGGACCGCGTGTGCGGGCATCTGACCGGGCGGCGATGCCCCGCAGCGTCTGTGTCTGGGCGATCAGCGCGGGCAGCACCACGGCGGGGCTCGCGGTCTGACCCAGGTGGCGGAGCTGGTCGAACAGCGCGCGGAAGTGCTCAAGCGGCGCAGCCTGCCGTGCCGTCGCGGACAGGTCGTGGCCGCTGAACCCGAAGCCCAGCACCGCAGCGGCGCCGGCCGCCAGGACCTGCCTGCGGTCCAGCAACTGGAACCAACTCGTGCCGTCCGGTGCCAGGCTCATCGACCACACCTCGCTGTCATCTGTTGTCCGCCCCGTGGTCGCTTCCGGACTTCGGCCCTCGGGGGGCCGAGCGGGGGCCAGTGCGGCGAGCGTGCCTGCCGCACCCAGGAGCGTGTCGCAGCGCAGGGCCAGCTCCGGCGATGGCCGTTTGAGGCCCGTCTCGATCTTGCTGATGTGGCCTTTGCTGTAGAACAGCAACTGAGCCAATCGCGTGAGGGACAGGTCGGCCGCGGTCCGCAGTCTCCGCAGCTCCGGCCCGAACGACATCCACTCCTCGGTCACTTCCACCTCCACGCAGACACTTACGAAAAAACTCATTCAACTGGGAAGATCACCTAAACCGCCCTATACGGAGTCTCTGCGAGCGCTGATGACCGCGGTCTTCGCTGGTCACCCGCATTTGCCTCCGCCGCTTCATCGCCGTCCGGGGGACGACCCTGCCGGATTTCTCCTCCCATTCTGGCGAGGGCCGTGCTCGCGCTCAGGAGTTCCAAGCTGTTTCCCGTTTCCTCTTCGTGACTCCAAGGAGACGCCGCTCAGCGCGAATGGTCGGAGCATTGACGGATGAACGGATCATCCGCCAATGCCGGGTTTCTCCTGATCGTCTTCTGCCAGTCAGGTGGGTCGGGCCGCGAGGCAGCGCTGTCCTGATGACCTCAGCGGCCAGTCGCCGATCGCCGTGACCATGCCCAACAGGTCACGCAGGACCGCAAAAGGGGGATGCCTGCATCCCTGCGGCCGTCCAGCGCGGCGATGGAGGCCGCGCGCCGTGGTCGAGGCGCCACCCACCCGGTGGAGAGCAGGACGCCGGCGGCGCGCAACGCGCCGACGGCGCTGGCGGAGAACAGCCACCCCAGGCGGGCAGCCCGAGCTGGCAACCGCCGCACACGACGAGCGGCTCGCTCAGTCGGCCGTGCCCGCCTCGACGATCCACTCGACCTGCTGGAGCGTGATGCTCGCGATCAGATCGAAATCGCCGTCACAGCGCAGCACGGTGAGGCCGGCGGCCTGAGCGGTGGCAGCGACCAACAGGTCCGGCACCGCGACCGCCCGGCGCTGCCCACGCCCGACGAGCCCGCGCCGCAGATCGCGGGCCATCTGCTCGGCCCGCACGGGCACGATCACCGGGATCAGGCGCCCAGCAGCGCGAGGATGTCGTCATGATCACGCGTCGAGCGGGCCGAGAAGTCAACCTCCAACTCGGTGACGATCGCAACGGCGACGAGCCCCGCGTCGATCCGCGGCACGAGAGCCTCGGCCACGACCGGCTTGCCGACCCGCGTCAGCGCCGACTTGTCGATCAGCCACCGGGCGGTCACCGCCAGGCCGCGCTCATGACCTCAGGATCCGCCAGATCGACCGGTCGCGTCCGCGAACGCGCGCAGCGCGGAGGCCGTGTCCTGATCGCCGACCTGCGCCACGACCGTGTCTCCTTGTAGGTCTCGACCCCAGCGCCGCACCCGCCGCCTGAAGCAATCGGCCGGGGGCTCGACCACAGCTTTCCGTCGGATCTGACGGAAACCCGCGGCTCAACGCGGCGAGACGGCGGCTCGACCACAGCTTTCCGTCACATCCGACGGAAAGCTGCCGGACCGCGGCACTCACCGAGTTCGCACTCGGCGGATCGGGGCGCCGTCACGCTCGGCCTTGGCGGATCCGCTCGAGCTCTTCGCGGCTGAACGCGCAGCGGACCGTGACGGGGTCGACGCCGTAGACCCTGGCGGCGTTGCCGCCGAGGATCGCCCGTTTCACGTCGCCGGTGAGTGGTGGGTAGCCGTAGCGGTCCATGAACTCGGAGCTGAGCTCGAACGCGCGGAAGGCCACGAGCTGTTGCTGGGGGGAGCCGTACCAGATCGAGTCGGTGCCCCACATGATGTTGGCCGGGCCGAGGTGGCGCAGGAGCTTGCCCAAGACGTGCGCCGCCTCGTCGGGTGAGCGCATGAGGTTGAACCAGGTCGTGCCAAGCTCGGCGTAGGCGTTGTCTCCGGGCCCGACCCCGGCGTCGCGGAGCGAGGTGATCAGCCGGTTCACGCCCACGTTGCGGGTGGCCTGCTCGTAAGGGCCCTCGGTGATGCCGGGCTCCCACCCGGAGTGGTAGACGAGGAAGGCCACGTCCGGGTACGCCGCCGCGGCGGGGCCGATGTCGGCGGGGGAGGACCATGGGTCGTTGCCCGAGACGCCTTTGTGGACGCAGATGCGTGGCACGCCGAGAGCGCGGGCCTGCTCGATGAACGCGCGCCCCACAGCAGGGGCGGCCGGATCCGCGTCGTCGAGGCGCCAGCCTGGGCCGGCGGTGTGGGTGTAGACCTTCCACGCGGCGATCGGGTGGTCCGAAACGAGCTGCTCCATGCCCGCCAAGGTGTCCTCGAGCGCTCCCAGGCTGGGGTTGGCCTGGCCGTGGAGGAGCAGCCGGCCCGGGCCGCACAGGCGGTCCGCCAGCTCGCGGGCCTGCTCCATGACCTCGATCGACAGCGGGTGGTCGCGCGTGACGATGGGCAGGGCCGACAGGACGATCATCGTCGTGTCGCTGTTCAGGAAGATCTCCTCTAAGTAGTGCTCGATGGAGAAACACGCCCGGGGATCACCCTCCCCGCAGCCGGCCTGCGGGAAGTTCTGACCGAAGAACGACCCGAGGGGCTGCTCCAGGTCGAACTGCAACAGGTGGCTTTGGACGTCGAAGACGAACTCCTCACCGCCCACCGCCGCGCCGGCCGCCTCCTGGTCGATCGTCGCCTCAGAGCTGACGTCGAACGCGCCACCAGGCGTTCCCGGCCGAGCCCCACCGCGCGCCGCCTCCCGCGCGCACGCGTTGAGGAAGAACAGCACGCTGGCGTAACCCGCCGCCGAGCGGAGGAACGACCGGCGGCTCATCCCCGTGCGCCGCGCGCTGTCCTGGGCCGCCGCCATCGCGCGCCGCGCCGCCTCGGCCACGGTGGGAGCGACCGGCAGCGGCGCGTACTCGTCGCTCGACACCGGCCCCAGCTCGATCGGCAGCCGCGGCTCGTCCGAGGACGGATGAGCGGCCCAAACGTTCACGCCTTCCAAGACTAACGGCGCTTCGCGGTCAGGGTTGCACGAAGAGGCTGCCGAGCCAGCCGGCGATGAACCGCGTCAACAGCCAGCCCAGCAGCAGCTAAGCGGTCGACCACACCTGCTGCGCCCGGGTCCGTTTGGGAAGCCCATGGGATCGGCGAGTGTGACCGCGGGCACCAGCCGGTCACAGAGGGGGCTGACCAAGGCGGCCTGCGCCGCCGACCACTCGCCGCTTTTGACCACTCGGAGCCTGGCCACCCCCGCGAGCCGGCCCCGCGACCGGCGCGAGCCAGCATCGTCTGGGGTGGCGGCCTTCGGCAAGGCGCAACCGCAGAATGAGCACGCCGGGCGGCGACGAACCAGCCCAGCGCCCACCACGGGCGGTACCCGTAGCCGAGCACCAGCCAGTGCAGCTGCCGGCCCCAACGCTCAGGACGGCTCAGGGGCACGCGGAGCACGCCGAGGAGGTCGATGTCGCTGTCGGTTCCGTGTGCACTTCCGGGCGAATGAGCAGTTCCAGCCACATCTGTCACGATGTGCTCATCACCGGTGTTCCTGCACGGGCTCGTCCAAGGCGCGGGGCAGGGCGGTCTCCCACAGGTCGCGGACCTCGGCGAGGTCGAGGGTCAACAGGCCGCCCAGGTCGAGGCGGGGGGTGGCTGTGACCACGCCGAGAGGCTCACAGACCAGACCGTGGGCGGCGCACAGGTCAGCGAGACGGTCGGCGTCGAGCGGGGCGACGCTGACCACGACACGGGTGGGGGACTCGCTGAACAGCCACTGGTGGGGCGGCAGCGCGCGCCCCCGGCGGTCGGGGGGACTCCCCCCGACCCCCGGCCCGGCGGGGGGACTCCCCCCGACCCCCTGGGGCGCCACGAGGCGGGCGCCCAGGCCGCGCCCGAGGCAGGACTCCGCGACCGCCACCAGCAGGCCGCCGGCGCTCACGTCGTGGGCGCTGCGCAGCACCTCCTCGCGCGCGGCCTCGACCAGCAGCAGGTGCAGGCGGGCCTCCTCGTCCAGGTCGACGCGCGGGGGCCGGCCGGCGATCCGGCCGTGCGCGCGCCACAGGTACTCCGAGCCGCCCAGGCCGGGCCGCGTCGACGCGCCGACCAGAAAGAGCAGGTCACCGCTAGCGACGAACACGCTGCCCACCCGCCGCGCGACGTCGTCGAGGACACCGAGGATCCCCACCACCGGCGTCGGGTGGACCGCGACCTCGCCGGTCTGGTTGTAGAAGCTGACGTTGCCGCCGGTGACCGGCGTGCCGAGCGCGGCGCACGCCTGGGCCATGCCGCGCACGCAGGCGCGGAACTGGCCCATGACCTCAGGCGCCTCCGGCGAGCCGAAGTTCAGGCAGTTCGTGGCCGCCACCGGGGTCGCGCCCGTGCAGGCCACGTTGCGGGCGGCCTCGGCGACCACCAGCTTGGCGCCCTCCTCAGGGTCCAACGCGCACCAGCGCCCGTTGCCGTCGGCGGCGATCGCCACGCCCCGGGCGGGAGAATCCGGCAGCAGCGAAGCAGACAGCCGCAGCACCGCCGCGTCGCCGCCCGGGCCGAGCACCGTGTCGCCGCCGACGACCGAGTCGTACTGCTCCCAGACCCAGCGGGCGGAGGCGACGCTCGGCGAGGACAGCACCGCGGCGGCCGCGGCGGCGAGGTCCGCCGGCGCCTCCCAGGCGTCGACGTCCTGGTCGGCCTCGGGATGGACCCAGTCGGCCACGGGCCGCCGGTAGGTCGGCCCGTCGTCGGCCAGCGAGGCGGCCGGCGCGTCGTGCACGACCTGGCCCCGATGCGTGAACACCAGCCGGTCCCCGCCGGTCACCTCACCGATCGGCGTCGCGTCGATGCCCCACCGCGCGCAGATCTCCAGCACCCGGCCCAGCCGCCGCGGCGCGACCAGGGCGAGCATGCGCTCCTGCGACTCCGAGCACAGGATCTCCCACGCCTCCATGCTCGGCTCGCGCAGCGGCACCCGGTCCAGGTCGATGCGCATCCCCAGCCCGGCCTTGGACGCCATCTCAGCCGTCGAGCACGCGATCCCCGCCGCGCCCATGTCCTGGATGCCCGACAGCAGATCCTCGTCGTAGAGCCGCAGGCAGGCCTCGATCAGCAGCTTGCCGGCGAACGGGTCGCCGACCTGCACGCTCGGCCGCTTCGCGTCGCCCTCCTCAGACCCGAACGAGGCGCTGGCCAGCACCGAGGCGCCGCCGATGCCGTCGCGCCCGGTGCGCTGGCCGATGAGCACGGCGACGTCGCCGGGCCGCTCGGCTTTGGCCAGCTGGATGCGGCCCGCGGGCGCGAGCCCCACGCACAGGACGTTGACCAGCGGGTTGCCGGCGTAGCAGGGGTCGAACACGGTCTCGCCGCCGACCGTGGGCACCCCGACCGAGTTGGCGTAATGCCCGATCCCACGGACCACCCCGTCGACGATCCAGCGCGTCCGCTCGCCGGCCGGATCGCCGAACCGCAGCGGGTCGAGCAGCGCGATCGGCCGCGCGCCCATCGTGAGGATGTCGCGGATGATCCCGCCGACCCCCGTGGCCGCGCCCTGGAACGGCTCGACGAAGCTGGGATGGTTGTGGCTCTCGATCTTGAACGCCACGGCGAGGCCGCCGCCGACGTCGACGACGCCCGCGTTCTCGCCCGGCCCGACCAGGATGCGCGGCCCGGCGACCGGCAGCTCGCGCAGGTAGATCTTCGACGACTTGTACGAGCAGTGCTCCGACCACATCACCGAATAGGCGCCCAGCTCGGCGGTCGACGGCTCGCGCCCCAGCGTCGCCGCGATCCGCTCGTACTCCCCGTCGGTCAGGCCCAGCTCTTTGGCGAGGCCGCGCGGGTCCGGCGCGGGCGTCGGCGTGGTCGTCACCCTGGGCAGGCTACCCCCCGCCGGTCCGGGCGCCCCACCGGACGTCAGGGATTTCCCCGACTTGTCGGCCATACCGGCCCCGGGCACCCTCGGGCGACATCCATCACGCGGAGCCAACGAGCAAAGGAGCGACCGTGGCCACTGTGAGCGTGACCGTCAAGCTGGACGTCATCGACCTGAGCGAGGCCCACGAGCCCGGCCGCGAGGTCACCGGCCGGCACGTCGGCAACCTCCAAGGGCTGCTGCTCGCCGCGGCCAACTCCGCCGGCGACCCCGACTTCGACCCCAAAGGGATCGACGGCGTCGCCGGCCAGGAGACCCGGCGAGCGCTGCGGCGGTTCAAAGAGCAGCACGACCTGCGCAACAGGTTCATCTGCGACGCGCCCACCTGGGAGCGGCTCATCGAGTACCCGCACCGTTGACGCCTTTTCGTGGACGCTTCGGCCCACCCGCTGAGCCGAAGCGTCCACAGCATGCGTGACAGCAGCCGCCCAGCCGCGCATAATCAGGCGGGCGGGGCCGTACGGGCGGCCCGACGAGTCATGAACGGGTGGGGCGGCAGCGCGCGGAGTTGACCACACAACCTCCCCCGACGTGACCCCGCAGCTCCAACTGCTCGCGGCCACCGGGTCCGAGGTCGGACGCGCCCAGCTTGGGCGAGCCGCGCCGAAACAAGAAGGTAGGGGTAGGAGGAACGCGGCGGTTCTGCCGTTGTGTCGGGCCTGCGGCGTATGGTCCCCTTGTGCAGACGCTGGTGATTGCAGCGCTAGCCGGGACCGCAGCGGCACTGGTCGTGATGGCTCTGGCGCACCAGCCGACCGGTGCGGCCAGGGAGCAGCGCACCAGACAGATGGGATATGTGCGGCTGCTGTGTCGCCGCCCGGTGCTGTTGCTGTGGGTCGCCCAGACGCTGTCAGTGCTCGGTGACCGGCTGTACGCGCTGGCCGTGATGTGGCTGGTCTGGCAGACCACCGGGTCCGCGGCGCTGATGGGTATGGTCGCCGTCATCGAGTCGGTCCCCTACGTGGTGATCGGCGTGTTCGGCCGGCGTGTCCTGACCCGGTTCGCCTCCCTTGGAGCATTGGCCTGGGTTGATCTTGCGCGAGCCATAGCCGTGGGGTCCCTGCCGCTGTTGTGGCACGCCGAGGTTGGTGGGGTGGTGCCGCTGCTGATCGTCGCCGGCGGGCTTGGTGTGCTGGGCGCCGTCTTCGACCCGAACTTGGGCGCGCTGGTTCCCGAGTTCGTTGAACGCGAGCTGGTGCAGCAGGTGACGGGGCTGTTGGACCTGACCGGGCGCATCGCCCGGGTCGTCGGACCGGGGTCGGCTGGAGCGCTGCTGCTGGTGCTCCCAGTGATCCACCTGTACACCATCGATGCGATCACTTTTGTGGTCTCCGCCGCCGCGCTCGGTTGGCTCCGCCGCGCCACCAGGCCCGGCGCGACGCCCGCCCACGACACTGAGCGACACCGCCCGCCGCTGCCCAGGGCGCTGCCGCTGCTGCGAGGCAACCCTCAGGTCATGCTCGCGATCAGCATGCACGGCCTGGGCCTGTTCTGCTTGGCGGTTTCCGCGATCGGGATGCCGATCCTGCTCAGCTCGCGGCTCCACGTTGGGGCGGGCGGCTACGGGCTGGTGATGGCGGCGGCCGGACTCGGCGCGCTGCTCGGCAACCCGCTCGCCGGTCGCCTACGGATCGTTCGGCGTTTCCCCTGTGCGTACTGCGCCGCCTGGGGGATGAGCGGGCTCGCATTAGCGGCTACGGGCTCGACTGGTTCGCTGCCGGCGGTGATGGCTATGGCCGCGATCGGTGGGCTGTGCGCCCCTGTTGCGGCGGTATCCATGAGCACCCACTTGGCCCGCTGTTTCGCCCCGGCTGAGCGGCTGCGCCTTCTCGCCACCGACCACACGGTTATCCGGGCCGCTGGGACCGCTGGCATGCTCCTCATTCCCCCGCTGGTCGCCGCTGACCCACCCTGGGCGTTCGCCGCCGCCGGCGCGACCGCCGCGGCGACCGCGCTGATCGCGCTTACCGTCTCCACGCGTCTTGAACACACCACGCCGACAAAAACCGCCGCGGACTCCGCCATGAGCGCCGCGTCATCAGGCAAGCGGTGACGCAGCCGTCGGACCCCGACGCGTCCACAGCGTCGGGGCCCTCCTCCCCAGCTCCTGCTGGGGGCCCCGATCCGGCATGTGGCACAGGGCCCGACGGCGCGGAAGGCGCTCAAGCGGCCTTGCTGTCCAGCCGCCAGTGGGTGACGGTGACATTCTCCAGCGGGACACCGATCTTGGCGTAGGCCCGCTTGTGCATCGTCCCAAACCAGGCATCGCGGCGCTCGAGATAGAACTCGTCGTCGTACCAGGCGACACCGAGGAGGATCGTGCCACCGCCAGCATCATTGCCTGGATCGGCCTGGAAGAAGGTGGATTGCCAGTCCCACAGCATGAGTTCCTCGGGCCGGGCGCGCAGTCGTTCGTCGCTGTCGCGCAGCGCCTCCACGCAGCGCTCCACGGTCGCGGTGTCTGGGCAGTAATAGGTGCATGACGACCAGGCGATGAGCTTCTTCTCGCCACGACGCGTGGTGTCGTCGTCCTCCCCGACCAGCACCCGCACCCGGGTCACCGTCGATGTCTGCGCATCAAACATGGTCCTGATCATGGTCTTTCTCCCTCTCCCTCGCGGGAATGTGCGTTTCTGATCTCACTCTTGGCCGGCGTGCTTGCCGGCACCGTCCAGCGTCCGGCACCGATCGCGAACGGAACAATGCCGTCGTTCGCGCTGGTCATTGCCGACAGTGGCAATGTCGCGTTCATGCTGGTCGCACTAGCCTGGCGTCGGGCGGCCCCGAGCAGGAGCGCCACATGCGCAAGATCAGCCGACGACGGAGGGCGGAACTTCAGCGGCACGCGCACCGCATCCGTCAGAACGGACAGCGTGACGGCTGGTCGATCGAACGCATCGCTGTGGCGATCCGCAGCGAGTTACCTGAGATCCAGCCGCTTGAGGCGTGGCGGCTCGCGTATGGCTGGACGCGGCCCCAAGTCCTTGACGGCATCGCCTTCCTGTATGAACACGGCGGTCTTGCCGCACCCCCGATCAACAGCTCCATGCTGTGCCGTTGGGAGCATGGTGAGCTGTCGCCCAGCGGCGCGTACGCCGACGTGTTGTGCCGTCTCTACCGGGCAGGACCAGAGCAACTCGGCCTGGTGACGGCCGCCACGCGCGGCTGTGTCCCCCCAGCCGGGAGCGTTTGGTATGGTCGTTCCCACACGGGGGCGATCCGACAAAGCAACTCCGCCTGCCAGTTCAGCTATGGGTCCGGCTATCCGACGATGACGGCCGACAACGATCATCCAGCGGCCATCCTGGCGGCGGTTCGTGAGTCCATCCAGCTCAGCCTGGAGATCGAGGGGCCGGCCGGCGGACCGCTGACCCGCGAGCAGTTTGAGCACGCCCTGGCGTACTACGACGCGAACTACTCGGCGTTTCCGCCCGGTCTGCTCGCTGTCGAGGTTCACCGCTGCCGCGCCCTGATCACCGGCATGCTGCGCCACACCCAACCGGACACCATACGCACCGACCTGCGGCGCCTGGCCGGCTGGCTGTCCGCGCTGCTCGGCAACCTGAGCTTTCACCTATCCGACTACCTGGGCGCCTGGATCCACCTCGGCACCGCCGCCCGGCTCGGCTCAGGCGCCGGTGATGCCCGGCTGATCTGCTGGTCGCTGGGCGCGCAGAGCATGGTCGCCCGTTACCAGCACCGCTACGCCGACGCGCTCGAATTGGCCCGTCAAGGCCTGGAGCACGTCACCACGCCTCTGACCCACGCACAGCTGCTGGCCTGGGCCGAGCTGCCCGCGCTGGCCCGGCTCCAGAGCCAGTCTGATGCCGACCGGGCGCTCACTGCCGCCCGCCGCCATATGGAGGCCGACCCGGACGGTGAGCAGCCGGGCCGGTTCGGGTTCGACGTCGCGGAGTTCGAGCTGCACATCGCCGAGGCTCACCTCTCCCTGGACGACCCCGCCCGCGCGGCCACGCATGCGCAGGCATCCCTGGCGCACACCGCAGCAGGCCGGCCAGGTTGGGCGGCCGCCACGCTCGCCCTCGCCGGCAGCGAGGCGCTCCGGAACCGTCCCGACCAAGCCGCCGAACTCGCACTGGGAGTCCTGGAAACGATCCCGCCGCAAGTGCTCCGCGAGCCCGCCCGAAAACGCCTCACCGTCCTCGACGGCATCCTCACCGCACTGGACCAGCCCGGCGCTGCCGCCCACGACCTCCGCGAGCGCCTCCGAGCCCTCCCCCCGCTTGTCGCGCCCCCGCACGGCCCCGAAGAGCCCGGCGGTGCTCCCTGACCGGCCCTCGATCGCGCAGAGAGTGAGCGCTCGAGGCCAAGCGCCGCCAGTCCCCTGCTGACAGCGCAGCAAGGTTCGATGTGCAGGACATTGTGGGTTTTCGGGCGCTGTGATTCCATACCGTTTTCGTCGAACGTCCTCGGGATCCGCATGCGTGCGCTCGGTTGAATGTCGCCTGACTCCAACCGGATCAGATCCTGACAAGTGCGCCGCATCGATCGTTCCGCATCGGGAGATGAGCGAACAGCGCAAGACGGCCGCCGGTATCTTCGTCTCACTGTGCACAAGCAAATGGGCTCTGCGGTAATATATCGCTGTGGGGAAACAACCGTCGACAAAACAACAGAATCCCACCGAAGCTGTTCAGACTGAAGTCGCTCGACCCGAGATGGGAGCCGACACGGCTGCCCAGGCTTGGGGTGTCCGCGCCTTGTCGGAAATAGGCGCGACGATCGTCGCGCCTGCGACGGTCGTCACCGCACTCACCCTGTATTTCGGGACCATAAGTCAGCAGACATTCTTCCGCCACTTCGGCATCGATGGGAGCCTACTCGGGTTCTCCACGCAGCGCTATATCCAGGAGAGCCCCGACGCGCTGTTCCCCGTGCTGCTAATGATTTCCCTCATGGGGCTCGTCGCCTTGCGGCTTCATCTGCGCATCAGCCGCGAGATCACAACTCGCAGAGAACGCTCCTATGGGATGCTGACCTGGGCAGGAAGGATGATGAGCATAGGCGGTGCAGGGCTTCTCATACTCGGCGCTTTTTCATACTTTTGGCAGCTGCCGTTCGCGACGCCCTTTCTGTTCCAGCCGCTCAGTCTCGGCCTTGGCGCAGGAGCCTTCGTCTACGGAGCGCACCTTCATCACCGCATCAATAGAATCAAGATTGACCCAAGCGATCGGCCATTGGCAACCGTGAGCAACATTCTCGCCGGTGTACTGATAACGCTCGGCCTGTTCTGGGCGACCTTCGAGTACGCTGCCGCGCTTAGCCGCGGGCGGGCGACTCAGCTCGCCGCGCAGCTGTATCGCCAACCAGGAGCGGTGGTGTACAGCAATGAGCGGCTCTCCATCGAGGGGCCAGGAGTAACGGAGACGTCCCTAGATGGGACCGACGCCGCATATCGCTTCCGCTACAACGGGTTACGCCTGCTCGTCCGCAGCGGCGGCCACTACTTTCTGCTTCCTGAAGGCTGGACACGCCAAGACGGCGCGGCGATCGTTGTGCCCGAAGGGCCAGCGCTGCGACTCGAGTTCACGCCGGGTTCATCATGATGGCCGCCGGGCGATTGCTCGCCACGGGCGCCTTGATGGCCACGCTTGCCCTTGCTGGTTGCCATTCCGCAGACAGGAGCAGCCAGCAACCAGGGATCAGCATCATTACTCAGGTGGATTTCGGCATATTACGGCTTCAGTTTGATGAGGACGAAACGCCGTCAGGGGGGATGGTCGACTTCGGTCCGCTGGTCATTACGGTCAATGACCTTGATGTCCTTGTTGAGAACCGCGGCTCAAGCGCCGTCACCGGTATCGTCATCACGCACGCGATGAGGTTTGCGACGTTGGAGTTCGAGGCGGGCGCCGAGGAGTCCGCCGCCAGCGCTGTGATCAATGCGAGCACGAGCCAAGGCGCGTGTGCCCGTGACGACCGCGAGCCTGACACTGTGACGTTCTCATGCGAGGTCGGAACCCTCGACCCGGGCGCGACCGCGACATTGATGTTTGCGCTCGCCGAGGCTGTGGATGCAGTCAGCATCATGCAAAACACCCAGGTCGAGGCAGCGCTGCCCTGACAGGGAAGCGTGAGCCGGCATCAAAGGGCCGTCTTCTGCAGGTCGAACGCCTCGGACATGCGGCGATGAGGTCCCCCCGCGCCTTGGCATGGCGGCAGATGGATCAGGAGATCATGAGGACAACGATGAGGCACTTTTAGTCGATGGGCTCCCCATGCGCGGCCCAGCCAAGGTCCTGCTCGTCCCGCTGCTGCTCCGGAAATGGGAGTTGGGGATCGGCTCTCCGCTGGAGTGCGGGACCTTCCGGCAGCGCCTGGCTGACGGCTGTTTCGGCGAGCAGGAGGACAGCGGAGGCCGTGGCCACGGCGGCCTCGGCATCGGTGGTCGTGGCCTCTTCGAAGTCGTCTGGGTACCGGCCTTCGATCGCCCAGCGGGTGAGCCGCTCGAGATCAAGCGGCGCCAGCCCCTCGCTCACGGGCGAGCCGCAGCCATCGCCCGGCGCGGTCGGCGAGCGACTCAGGCCGCCCGCTCATGCACCACCCTGCCCTCACGCAAGGCCACGCGGAGCACGCCGGGCAGGTGGGCCGTCTCGGCGACGTGCCGCACGTCGGTGACCATGACATCGACGGGAGCTGGCAGATCACGAAGCGTACGAAGGATCGCCACAGCCGCGTCGTGGCGGCGGCCCCTGATCTCCGAAAGCACGCCGAGCAGGTCGATGTCGCTGTCGGCGGCGTCGTCACCCCGGGCCACAGAGCCGAACAGGACGATCTTGACCGGCGCGAACCCCTCAACGATCCGCTCGACCGCGTCGGGCACCCACGCAAGGCTCGCACCGACCGTCGTAGCGCGCCTTTCCTTCGACGACTTCCCGTTGCACGCGTGCGCCGCCACCAGCCACCTCCTGTCGCAGCCCAGCAGCAGCCTACGCCTGTTCCTGCACGGGCTCGTCCAAGGCGCGGGGCAGGGCGGTCTCCCACAGGTCGCGGACCTCGGCGAGGTCGAGGGTCAACAGGCCGCCCAGGTCGAGGCGGGGGGTGGCTGTGACCACGCCGAGAGGCTCACAGGCCAGACCGTGGGCGGCGCACAGGTCAGCGAGACGGTCGGCGTCGGGTGGGGCGACGCTGACGACGACACGGGTGGGCGACTCGCTGAACAGCCACTGGTGGGGCGCCCGAGGCAGGACTCCGCGACCGCCACCAGCAGGCCGCCGGCGCTCACGTCGTGGGCGCTGCGCAGCACCTCCTCGCGCGCGGCCTCGACCAGCAGCAGGTGCAGGCGGGCCTCCTCGTCCAGGTCGACGCGCGGGGGCCGGCCGGCGATCCGGCCGTGCGCGCGCCACAGGTACTCCGAGCCGCCCAGGCCGGGCCGCGTCGACGCGCCGACCAGAAAGAGCAGGTCACCGCTAGCGACGAACACGCTGCCCACCCGCCGCGCGACGTCGTCGAGGACACCGAGGATCCCCACCACCGGCGTCGGGTGGACCGCGACCTCGCCGGTCTGGTTGTAGAAGCTGACGTTGCCGCCGGTGACCGGCGTGCCGAGCGCGGCGCACGCCTGGGCCATGCCGCGCACGCAGGCGCGGAACTGGCCCATGACCTCAGGCGCCTCCGGCGAGCCGAAGTTCAGGCAGTTCGTGGCCGCCACCGGGGTCGCGCCCGTGCAGGCCACGTTGCGGGCGGCCTCGGCGACCACCAGCTTGGCGCCCTCCTCAGGGTCCAACGCGCACCAGCGCCCGTTGCCGTCGGCGGCGATCGCCACGCCCCGGGCGGGAGAATCCGGCAGCAGCGAAGCAGACAGCCGCAGCACCGCCGCGTCGCCGCCCGGGCCGAGCACCGTGTCGCCGCCGACGACCGAGTCGTACTGCTCCCAGACCCAGCGGGCGGAGGCGACGCTCGGCGAGGACAGCACCGCGGCGGCCGCGGCGGCGAGGTCCGCCGGCGCCTCCCAGGCGTCGACGTCCTGGTCGGCCTCGGGATGGACCCAGTCGGCCACGGGCCGCCGGTAGGTCGGCCCGTCGTCGGCCAGCGAGGCGGCCGGCGCGTCGTGCACGACCTGGCCCCGATGCGTGAACACCAGCCGGTCCCCGCCGGTCACCTCACCGATCGGCGTCGCGTCGATGCCCCACCGCGCGCAGATCTCCAGCACCCGGCCCAGCCGCCGCGGCGCGACCAGGGCGAGCATGCGCTCCTGCGACTCCGAGCACAGGATCTCCCACGCCTCCATGCTCGGCTCGCGCAGCGGCACCCGGTCCAGGTCGATGCGCATCCCCAGCCCGGCCTTGGACGCCATCTCAGCCGTCGAGCACGCGATCCCCGCCGCGCCCATGTCCTGGATGCCCGACAGCAGATCCTCGTCGTAGAGCCGCAGGCAGGCCTCGATCAGCAGCTTGCCGGCGAACGGGTCGCCGACCTGCACGCTCGGCCGCTTCGCGTCGCCCTCCTCAGACCCGAACGAGGCGCTGGCCAGCACCGAGGCGCCGCCGATGCCGTCGCGCCCGGTGCGCTGGCCGATGAGCACGGCGACGTCGCCGGGCCGCTCGGCTTTGGCCAGCTGGATGCGGCCCGCGGGCGCGAGCCCCACGCACAGGACGTTGACCAGCGGGTTGCCGGCGTAGCAGGGGTCGAACACGGTCTCGCCGCCGACCGTGGGCACCCCGACCGAGTTGGCGTAATGCCCGATCCCACGGACCACCCCGTCGACGATCCAGCGCGTCCGCTCGCCGGCCGGATCGCCGAACCGCAGCGGGTCGAGCAGCGCGATCGGCCGCGCGCCCATCGTGAGGATGTCGCGGATGATCCCGCCGACCCCCGTGGCCGCGCCCTGGAACGGCTCGACGAAGCTGGGATGGTTGTGGCTCTCGATCTTGAACGCCACGGCGAGGCCGCCGCCGACGTCGACGACGCCCGCGTTCTCGCCCGGCCCGACCAGGATGCGCGGCCCGGCGACCGGCAGCTCGCGCAGGTAGATCTTCGACGACTTGTACGAGCAGTGCTCCGACCACATCACCGAATAGGCGCCCAGCTCGGCGGTCGACGGCTCGCGCCCCAGCGTCGCCGCGATCCGCTCGTACTCCCCGTCGGTCAGGCCCAGCTCTTTGGCGAGGCCGCGCGGGTCCGGCGCGGGCGTCGGCGTGGTCGTCACCCTGGGCAGGCTACCCCCCGCCGGTCCGGGCGCCCCACCGGACGTCAGGGATTTCCCCGACTTGTCGGCCATACCGGCCCCGGGCACCCTCGGGCGACATCCATCACGCGGAGCCAACGAGCAAAGGAGCGACCGTGGCCACTGTGAGCGTGACCGTCAAGCTGGACGTCATCGACCTGAGCGAGGCCCACGAGCCCGGCCGCGAGGTCACCGGCCGGCACGTCGGCAACCTCCAAGGGCTGCTGCTCGCCGCGGCCAACTCCGCCGGCGACCCCGACTTCGACCCCAAAGGGATCGACGGCGTCGCCGGCCAGGAGACCCGGCGAGCGCTGCGGCGGTTCAAAGAGCAGCACGACCTGCGCAACAGGTTCATCTGCGACGCGCCCACCTGGGAGCGGCTCATCGAGTACCCGCACCGTTGACGCCTTTTCGTGGACGCTTCGGCCCACCCGCTGAGCCGAAGCGTCCACAGCATGCGTGACAGCAGCCGCCCAGCCGCGCATAATCAGGCGGGCGGGGCCGTACGGGCGGCCCGACGAGTCATGAACGGGTGGGGCGGCAGCGCGCGGAGTTGACCACACAACCTCCCCCGACGTGACCCCGCAGCTCCAACTGCTCGCGGCCACCGGGTCCGAGGTCGGACGCGCCCAGCTTGGGCGAGCCGCGCCGAAACAAGAAGGTAGGGGTAGGAGGAACGCGGCGGTTCTGCCGTTGTGTCGGGCCTGCGGCGTATGGTCCCCTTGTGCAGACGCTGGTGATTGCAGCGCTAGCCGGGACCGCAGCGGCACTGGTCGTGATGGCTCTGGCGCACCAGCCGACCGGTGCGGCCAGGGAGCAGCGCACCAGACAGATGGGATATGTGCGGCTGCTGTGTCGCCGCCCGGTGCTGTTGCTGTGGGTCGCCCAGACGCTGTCAGTGCTCGGTGACCGGCTGTACGCGCTGGCCGTGATGTGGCTGGTCTGGCAGACCACCGGGTCCGCGGCGCTGATGGGTATGGTCGCCGTCATCGAGTCGGTCCCCTACGTGGTGATCGGCGTGTTCGGCCGGCGTGTCCTGACCCGGTTCGCCTCCCTTGGAGCATTGGCCTGGGTTGATCTTGCGCGAGCCATAGCCGTGGGGTCCCTGCCGCTGTTGTGGCACGCCGAGGTTGGTGGGGTGGTGCCGCTGCTGATCGTCGCCGGCGGGCTTGGTGTGCTGGGCGCCGTCTTCGACCCGAACTTGGGCGCGCTGGTTCCCGAGTTCGTTGAACGCGAGCTGGTGCAGCAGGTGACGGGGCTGTTGGACCTGACCGGGCGCATCGCCCGGGTCGTCGGACCGGGGTCGGCTGGAGCGCTGCTGCTGGTGCTCCCAGTGATCCACCTGTACACCATCGATGCGATCACTTTTGTGGTCTCCGCCGCCGCGCTCGGTTGGCTCCGCCGCGCCACCAGGCCCGGCGCGACGCCCGCCCACGACACTGAGCGACACCGCCCGCCGCTGCCCAGGGCGCTGCCGCTGCTGCGAGGCAACCCTCAGGTCATGCTCGCGATCAGCATGCACGGCCTGGGCCTGTTCTGCTTGGCGGTTTCCGCGATCGGGATGCCGATCCTGCTCAGCTCGCGGCTCCACGTTGGGGCGGGCGGCTACGGGCTGGTGATGGCGGCGGCCGGACTCGGCGCGCTGCTCGGCAACCCGCTCGCCGGTCGCCTACGGATCGTTCGGCGTTTCCCCTGTGCGTACTGCGCCGCCTGGGGGATGAGCGGGCTCGCATTAGCGGCTACGGGCTCGACTGGTTCGCTGCCGGCGGTGATGGCTATGGCCGCGATCGGTGGGCTGTGCGCCCCTGTTGCGGCGGTATCCATGAGCACCCACTTGGCCCGCTGTTTCGCCCCGGCTGAGCGGCTGCGCCTTCTCGCCACCGACCACACGGTTATCCGGGCCGCTGGGACCGCTGGCATGCTCCTCATTCCCCCGCTGGTCGCCGCTGACCCACCCTGGGCGTTCGCCGCCGCCGGCGCGACCGCCGCGGCGACCGCGCTGATCGCGCTTACCGTCTCCACGCGTCTTGAACACACCACGCCGACAAAAACCGCCGCGGACTCCGCCATGAGCGCCGCGTCATCAGGCAAGCGGTGACGCAGCCGTCGGACCCCGACGCGTCCACAGCGTCGGGGCCCTCCTCCCCAGCTCCTGCTGGGGGCCCCGATCCGGCATGTGGCACAGGGCCCGACGGCGCGGAAGGCGCTCAAGCGGCCTTGCTGTCCAGCCGCCAGTGGGTGACGGTGACATTCTCCAGCGGGACACCGATCTTGGCGTAGGCCCGCTTGTGCATCGTCCCAAACCAGGCATCGCGGCGCTCGAGATAGAACTCGTCGTCGTACCAGGCGACACCGAGGAGGATCGTGCCACCGCCAGCATCATTGCCTGGATCGGCCTGGAAGAAGGTGGATTGCCAGTCCCACAGCATGAGTTCCTCGGGCCGGGCGCGCAGTCGTTCGTCGCTGTCGCGCAGCGCCTCCACGCAGCGCTCCACGGTCGCGGTGTCTGGGCAGTAATAGGTGCATGACGACCAGGCGATGAGCTTCTTCTCGCCACGACGCGTGGTGTCGTCGTCCTCCCCGACCAGCACCCGCACCCGGGTCACCGTCGATGTCTGCGCATCAAACATGGTCCTGATCATGGTCTTTCTCCCTCTCCCTCGCGGGAATGTGCGTTTCTGATCTCACTCTTGGCCGGCGTGCTTGCCGGCACCGTCCAGCGTCCGGCACCGATCGCGAACGGAACAATGCCGTCGTTCGCGCTGGTCATTGCCGACAGTGGCAATGTCGCGTTCATGCTGGTCGCACTAGCCTGGCGTCGGGCGGCCCCGAGCAGGAGCGCCACATGCGCAAGATCAGCCGACGACGGAGGGCGGAACTTCAGCGGCACGCGCACCGCATCCGTCAGAACGGACAGCGTGACGGCTGGTCGATCGAACGCATCGCTGTGGCGATCCGCAGCGAGTTACCTGAGATCCAGCCGCTTGAGGCGTGGCGGCTCGCGTATGGCTGGACGCGGCCCCAAGTCCTTGACGGCATCGCCTTCCTGTATGAACACGGCGGTCTTGCCGCACCCCCGATCAACAGCTCCATGCTGTGCCGTTGGGAGCATGGTGAGCTGTCGCCCAGCGGCGCGTACGCCGACGTGTTGTGCCGTCTCTACCGGGCAGGACCAGAGCAACTCGGCCTGGTGACGGCCGCCACGCGCGGCTGTGTCCCCCCAGCCGGGAGCGTTTGGTATGGTCGTTCCCACACGGGGGCGATCCGACAAAGCAACTCCGCCTGCCAGTTCAGCTATGGGTCCGGCTATCCGACGATGACGGCCGACAACGATCATCCAGCGGCCATCCTGGCGGCGGTTCGTGAGTCCATCCAGCTCAGCCTGGAGATCGAGGGGCCGGCCGGCGGACCGCTGACCCGCGAGCAGTTTGAGCACGCCCTGGCGTACTACGACGCGAACTACTCGGCGTTTCCGCCCGGTCTGCTCGCTGTCGAGGTTCACCGCTGCCGCGCCCTGATCACCGGCATGCTGCGCCACACCCAACCGGACACCATACGCACCGACCTGCGGCGCCTGGCCGGCTGGCTGTCCGCGCTGCTCGGCAACCTGAGCTTTCACCTATCCGACTACCTGGGCGCCTGGATCCACCTCGGCACCGCCGCCCGGCTCGGCTCAGGCGCCGGTGATGCCCGGCTGATCTGCTGGTCGCTGGGCGCGCAGAGCATGGTCGCCCGTTACCAGCACCGCTACGCCGACGCGCTCGAATTGGCCCGTCAAGGCCTGGAGCACGTCACCACGCCTCTGACCCACGCACAGCTGCTGGCCTGGGCCGAGCTGCCCGCGCTGGCCCGGCTCCAGAGCCAGTCTGATGCCGACCGGGCGCTCACTGCCGCCCGCCGCCATATGGAGGCCGACCCGGACGGTGAGCAGCCGGGCCGGTTCGGGTTCGACGTCGCGGAGTTCGAGCTGCACATCGCCGAGGCTCACCTCTCCCTGGACGACCCCGCCCGCGCGGCCACGCATGCGCAGGCATCCCTGGCGCACACCGCAGCAGGCCGGCCAGGTTGGGCGGCCGCCACGCTCGCCCTCGCCGGCAGCGAGGCGCTCCGGAACCGTCCCGACCAAGCCGCCGAACTCGCACTGGGAGTCCTGGAAACGATCCCGCCGCAAGTGCTCCGCGAGCCCGCCCGAAAACGCCTCACCGTCCTCGACGGCATCCTCACCGCACTGGACCAGCCCGGCGCTGCCGCCCACGACCTCCGCGAGCGCCTCCGAGCCCTCCCCCCGCTTGTCGCGCCCCCGCACGGCCCCGAAGAGCCCGGCGGTGCTCCCTGACCGGCCCTCGATCGCGCAGAGAGTGAGCGCTCGAGGCCAAGCGCCGCCAGTCCCCTGCTGACAGCGCAGCAAGGTTCGATGTGCAGGACATTGTGGGTTTTCGGGCGCTGTGATTCCATACCGTTTTCGTCGAACGTCCTCGGGATCCGCATGCGTGCGCTCGGTTGAATGTCGCCTGACTCCAACCGGATCAGATCCTGACAAGTGCGCCGCATCGATCGTTCCGCATCGGGAGATGAGCGAACAGCGCAAGACGGCCGCCGGTATCTTCGTCTCACTGTGCACAAGCAAATGGGCTCTGCGGTAATATATCGCTGTGGGGAAACAACCGTCGACAAAACAACAGAATCCCACCGAAGCTGTTCAGACTGAAGTCGCTCGACCCGAGATGGGAGCCGACACGGCTGCCCAGGCTTGGGGTGTCCGCGCCTTGTCGGAAATAGGCGCGACGATCGTCGCGCCTGCGACGGTCGTCACCGCACTCACCCTGTATTTCGGGACCATAAGTCAGCAGACATTCTTCCGCCACTTCGGCATCGATGGGAGCCTACTCGGGTTCTCCACGCAGCGCTATATCCAGGAGAGCCCCGACGCGCTGTTCCCCGTGCTGCTAATGATTTCCCTCATGGGGCTCGTCGCCTTGCGGCTTCATCTGCGCATCAGCCGCGAGATCACAACTCGCAGAGAACGCTCCTATGGGATGCTGACCTGGGCAGGAAGGATGATGAGCATAGGCGGTGCAGGGCTTCTCATACTCGGCGCTTTTTCATACTTTTGGCAGCTGCCGTTCGCGACGCCCTTTCTGTTCCAGCCGCTCAGTCTCGGCCTTGGCGCAGGAGCCTTCGTCTACGGAGCGCACCTTCATCACCGCATCAATAGAATCAAGATTGACCCAAGCGATCGGCCATTGGCAACCGTGAGCAACATTCTCGCCGGTGTACTGATAACGCTCGGCCTGTTCTGGGCGACCTTCGAGTACGCTGCCGCGCTTAGCCGCGGGCGGGCGACTCAGCTCGCCGCGCAGCTGTATCGCCAACCAGGAGCGGTGGTGTACAGCAATGAGCGGCTCTCCATCGAGGGGCCAGGAGTAACGGAGACGTCCCTAGATGGGACCGACGCCGCATATCGCTTCCGCTACAACGGGTTACGCCTGCTCGTCCGCAGCGGCGGCCACTACTTTCTGCTTCCTGAAGGCTGGACACGCCAAGACGGCGCGGCGATCGTTGTGCCCGAAGGGCCAGCGCTGCGACTCGAGTTCACGCCGGGTTCATCATGATGGCCGCCGGGCGATTGCTCGCCACGGGCGCCTTGATGGCCACGCTTGCCCTTGCTGGTTGCCATTCCGCAGACAGGAGCAGCCAGCAACCAGGGATCAGCATCATTACTCAGGTGGATTTCGGCATATTACGGCTTCAGTTTGATGAGGACGAAACGCCGTCAGGGGGGATGGTCGACTTCGGTCCGCTGGTCATTACGGTCAATGACCTTGATGTCCTTGTTGAGAACCGCGGCTCAAGCGCCGTCACCGGTATCGTCATCACGCACGCGATGAGGTTTGCGACGTTGGAGTTCGAGGCGGGCGCCGAGGAGTCCGCCGCCAGCGCTGTGATCAATGCGAGCACGAGCCAAGGCGCGTGTGCCCGTGACGACCGCGAGCCTGACACTGTGACGTTCTCATGCGAGGTCGGAACCCTCGACCCGGGCGCGACCGCGACATTGATGTTTGCGCTCGCCGAGGCTGTGGATGCAGTCAGCATCATGCAAAACACCCAGGTCGAGGCAGCGCTGCCCTGACAGGGAAGCGTGAGCCGGCATCAAAGGGCCGTCTTCTGCAGGTCGAACGCCTCGGACATGCGGCGATGAGGTCCCCCCGCGCCTTGGCATGGCGGCAGATGGATCAGGAGATCATGAGGACAACGATGAGGCACTTTTAGTCGATGGGCTCCCCATGCGCGGCCCAGCCAAGGTCCTGCTCGTCCCGCTGCTGCTCCGGAAATGGGAGTTGGGGATCGGCTCTCCGCTGGAGTGCGGGACCTTCCGGCAGCGCCTGGCTGACGGCTGTTTCGGCGAGCAGGAGGACAGCGGAGGCCGTGGCCACGGCGGCCTCGGCATCGGTGGTCGTGGCCTCTTCGAAGTCGTCTGGGTACCGGCCTTCGATCGCCCAGCGGGTGAGCCGCTCGAGATCAAGCGGCGCCAGCCCCTCGCTCACGGGCGAGCCGCAGCCATCGCCCGGCGCGGTCGGCGAGCGACTCAGGCCGCCCGCTCATGCACCACCCTGCCCTCACGCAAGGCCACGCGGAGCACGCCGGGCAGGTGGGCCGTCTCGGCGACGTGCCGCACGTCGGTGACCATGACATCGACGGGAGCTGGCAGATCACGAAGCGTACGAAGGATCGCCACAGCCGCGTCGTGGCGGCGGCCCCTGATCTCCGAAAGCACGCCGAGCAGGTCGATGTCGCTGTCGGCGGCGTCGTCACCCCGGGCCACAGAGCCGAACAGGACGATCTTGACCGGCGCGAACCCCTCAACGATCCGCTCGACCGCGTCGGGCACCCACGCAAGGCTCGCACCGACCGTCGTAGCGCGCCTTTCCTTCGACGACTTCCCGTTGCACGCGTGCGCCGCCACCAGCCACCTCCTGTCGCAGCCCAGCAGCAGCCTACGCCTGTTCCTGCACGGGCTCGTCCAAGGCGCGGGGCAGGGCGGTCTCCCACAGGTCGCGGACCTCGGCGAGGTCGAGGGTCAACAGGCCGCCCAGGTCGAGGCGGGGGGTGGCTGTGACCACGCCGAGAG
>JBOGEA010000011.1:0-37479 GCA_050743205.1 Egibacteraceae bacterium
ACGCGGACCTGTCGCAGCGTATCCCGACTCGCTCGGGGCCGCCTACTCCCGACGATTTCGACGAGTTGTTGACCCGGCGGCGCAAGACGCAGTTCCTCTTCGCGCATCCGCGTGCGATCGCGGCGTTCTGGCGCGAGTGCAACGGGCGAGGTGTATACCCACAGAATGCTAATTTGAATGGATACCCAGTGCCAGCCTGGCGTGGGATACCGTTGTTGCCGACCAAGATCCCGGTCAGTGAGACGGGTACCACCAGCATTCTGGCGATGCGGACTGGTGAGGCTGATCAGGGCGTGGTCGGGTTGCACCAGACCGGTATTCCTGACGAGCATCAGCCCAGCCTGAACGTGCGGTTCATGGGCATCAGCGAGAAGTCCATCCTCTCTTATCTCGTCACCGCCTACTACAGCGCGGCCGTCCTGGTCCCCGACGCCCTCGGCATCCTCGAAGACGTCCAAGTCGGGAGCTGAAAGGTCCAGGATCCAGACCTCCTGACCAAATGGCCGTCGCGGAATTCCTCATACGCCGGACCGCACATCCCACGCCAGGGCTAGACGCTTGCGTTGCTCGTAGGTTACACGTGCAGCGGATATGCTCCCTCCTCGCGCCTTGCGGCCCGTGAGCGCAGATCGCACAACACGGCCACCGCTGGATCGCCGAATACGCCCATGTGCGTTACGCATAGGCTTCAAGGCATCCGGAGATTTCGTTCATCACTGCCGCCTGATGGGCAATGAGGTAGAAATGGCCGCCAGGGAAGATGTGTATATCAAAACCGCCTTTGCCATGCTGGCGCCACGCCCGTGCCTCATTCACGGTGGTCTTGGGGTCTGAATCGCCGATAAAGACTGAAATGGGACAGCTTAGCGTCGGTCCAGGCGAGAATGCATAGGTTTCGAGTGCCTTGTAATCGCTACGCACCGCGGGCAGGATCATGCGTAGCAGTTCCTCATCGTCGAACAGCTTCACATCGGTACCGCTCAGCGATTTGAGTTCCACCACCAAGCCCTCATCGTCACGAAGATGCACTGCTTCGTGATACCGCTTCGATGGCGCCCGCCAACTCGAGGCAAAGAGGACGATAAGCGGCGTATTCGCCTTCTGCTCGAGCCGCCGAGCGACCTCAAAGGCGACGACTGCGCCCATGCTGTGGCCGAAGAAGGCCAGCGGGCGATCGACGTGCAACTGTAACACCTCAAATATGCGATCCGCCAGCTCGGGAATATCACCGATCGGTTTATCCGCTCGGCGGTCTTGGCGGCCCGGGTACTGCACCGCGAGTACCTCCACGCCAGGGGAGAGCGAGGCAGACATGGGTAAGTAGAAACTCGCCGAGCCGCCGGCGTGAGGGAAACACACGAGACGGATCCTGCTCTGTGGAGCAGGGTGAAAACGTCGGATCCACACATCGCTATTGCCGGGTAGGGCCACCATGCGTTCTTTCTCCTGCTTGTGATGCACTCCATGCGCACACAGCAATCTCGCCGTTGTCGCGCCAGCCGCAGCTACTAGGGGGATGTTTCGCCAGGACACACAGTAAGCCGATCACCCAGCGTCTCGGCAAGAGTCTATAGACTTTGATAAGAAAAACAGCATAGAATGCCCCATGGATACTGAACAGTTGCGCGACCTGGACCGCCGGTACATGTGGCACGGGTATACAGACATGGAGAAGTGGATGGCCGGTGAGCCGCTGGTCATCGAGCGAGCGGAGGGTTGCTGGCTAGTCGACACCGATGGAAAGCGGTACCTCGATGGCAGTGCCTCTCAAGGGGCGAGTGCGCATGGGCACCGACGTGCCGAGCTGGATGAGGCCCTGATCGCGCAGGTTCAGCGGGTGGCGCATACGACGACGAACCTCCTGACGCACCCCGCGGCGGCGGAGCTAGCGGCGCGCCTGGTGCGGCTGGCGCCTTCTGGACTGGAGCGCGTGTGCTTCTCCGAATCCGGCTCGGCGGCGATCGAGACTGCGTTGAAGATGGCCTACGCGTATTGGCAGTTTCGCCGTGAGCCTGAGCGGACGCTGTTCGTGTATATGGATGGCGCTTACCATGGTGACACGCTCGGGGCGATAAGCGTCGGGTTGCTCCGCGATGCTTATTCGCCGTTGCTGTTCCCCACTCGCGCATTCGCTAGGCCGTACTGCTACCGATGCCCGCTCGATCTGTCCTACCCGTCATGCAATCTCGCCTGCGCGGACACGCTCGAGGATGTGCTCGCCCGCGAGGGGGACCGGGTGGCGGCGATCCTTATTGAGCCGCTCGTCCAGGGTGTGGGGAGTATGGTCATGGCTCCCGACGGGCATCTCGCCCGGGTCGCGGAGATCGCGCGCCGGCACGGCGTGCTCCTGATCGCTGACGAGATCCTCACCGGGTTCGGGCGTACGGGGACGATGTTCGCCTGCGAGGCCGAGGGCGTGGCACCTGACCTGATCACGCTGGGTAAGGGATTGACCGGTGGGTACCTGCCACTGTCGGCCACGCTTGCGACGGCTGAGATTTTTGAGGCGTTTCTCGGTGAGAGCCGGATGTTCTTAAACGGCAGCACCTACTCGGGCAACCCGCTTGCGACTGCGGTTGCGCTCGCGAGCCTCGACGTGTTCGAACAGGAGGATACGGTTGGTCGCGCTCGCGCGTTGGCCGGCGTCCTGGCCGTGGAACTCAAGGCCTTCCAGGGTCTGAAGCATGTCGGCGACGTCCGCCAGCGCGGGTTGGTAGCCGGGATTGAGCTTGTCGCTGATCCCGCTACTCGGACGCCGTTCCCGCCTGACGCACAGGTCACGAAGCAGGTTGTTTACCGTGCACGTGAGCTCGGCCTGGTAATCAACTCAATGCCCGGCCACGTGATCACAGTGATACCGGCGCTCGCGATGAGCCCGGACGATCTGCGCTGGCTGATCGCGACACTGCTGAGAGCCGTCCGCGATGTGACCGAGGGCTGATCCACGAGCGGTGCGAGACCACCAACTGCGGTCAAGGCCTCTAGATCTGGATGCACGGACCGCGCGAAGATGCGAGCGCGAGATCGCCGACGACTGCTCACTCGACGCCTCACCCGCCCCAAACCAACGGCACAACCCGCTCCAAACCCAAGGACTTGATGAACGGATGGCGCGGAGACGTGAGCGCGAGGTCGCCGATGGATGCGTCCTCGATGCCCCACCACTGGAAGACCCAAAGAATAGCTCACCGACACATCGACAACATTTTGTCGATCGCGGTTTTGCAAGCGCATTGGTGCGGACGATATGTCACGGTCGGCGTGCGTGCTCAACCTGGAGAACCCTCCGAGTGACCGCTGTTCGATCTAGAAAACATCTTCTGCCTGCTGCTGCCTTCTGAGGGTGGTTGGCTTTCATTGTGAAATCGGAGGATCCGCCTCGAGCGGCAGTGCTTCTCAACAGGCTGGGTCAGGTGACGACGCACGTATAGCGAACGGAGGAAACATGTCGAACGTAACGCCGGCCGGGCGTCTGGAGCACAAGGTGGCGCTTGTTACCGGGGCCGGCTCAGGGATCGGTGCCGCCATAGCACGGCGCTTTCACGATGAGGGCGCAGTCGTCATCCTGAACGACCTGAACAAGGCCGCTGTTGAAGCGGTCGCTGAGGACATGGACGGCGTCGCGATCGTTGCGGACGTCGCCGACTCGATCGCTGTCAGTGCGATGTTCACCCAAATCACCCGCCACGCCGGGCGCCTGGACATTCTTGTCAACAACGCCGGGATCAGCGGCTTCGAGCACCGTCCTGAACTGCTCGAGGGTTATACCGGGCGCGTCATGCAACGAGCAGCCGAGATCGCCGACGGCGGACCGGTCACGACCCATTTGGACAGTACTGTTCACATGAGCGATGAGGACTGGCGCCGGATCCTGGCCGTGCACGTCGATGGGACCTTCTTTTGCTGCCGAGAGGCGCTCAAGCTCATGGGTCCCCGGCAGTCCGGCGCCATTATCAACATGGGTTCCGTGGCGGGTACATCTGGATGGGGCGGTGGCACTGGGTACAGCGCGGCCAAGGGCGCGATCCTCGGGTTCACGCGCGCACTGGCCCGCGAAGTCGCCAGCCGTAATATTCGCGTCAACGCGCTCGCCCCAGGAGTTATCGGCGGTACGAACATGACCGGGTCGTTTAGCCCGGAGTTCTCCCGGCTCGTCGTGGCTCAGACGCCTCTGGGGCGCCAAGGCGAGCCGGACGACATCGCCTGGGCAGCCGTATATCTGGCAAGTGACGAGGCCAAGTTTCTCACGGGTCAGGTGCTCTCGCCGAATGGCGGCATATACATGAGCCAGTGAAGAACCCTGTCCCCACAGACCCTCGGCCGAATATGGAGGAAAGCTGCCCTCCTGGCCTACGGATAATCGTGAAAACCGCAGCCAGTCTTCTTGCCCAATCGTCCATCTTCGACCATACGCAACAGCAGCGGCGGAGGGGAATACTGCGGCTCTCTGAACTCTTCGTACAAGGCAGCGGCTACTGAGGCGATGATGTCTAGTCCGATGACGTCGGCGAGCTTGAGCGGTCCTAACGGATGGAAGCAACCCAGTACCATTCCCTTATCGATTACCTCGGCTGAAGCGAAACCGGATTCCACCATTCTGATGGCTGAGAGCAGATAGGGGATCAGGAGCGCGTTGACCAAGAATCCGGGTCGGTCCGGCGACCAAATGACCTGCTTTCCAAGCACCTCGGTGACGAACGACTCCACTCGTGCGCATGTCTGCTCGTCAGTAAGCGACGACCCAATCAACTCCACGAGGGGAAGCACGGGAGCGGGACTGAAGAAATGCATGCCTACCACGTGGTTGGCGCGGCCGGTAGCTTGCGCCAGCTTGATGATCGGAATGGACGACGTGTTCGACGCCAGGATCGTATCCGGGTCCTCGATAACTTTGTCTAGAGCGGCGAACACCTCGAGCTTCGTCGGCTCGTGCTCCCTGACGGCCTCGACAACCAGTTGCCGGTCAGCGAGATCGCTGAGATCCGTGGTGAACGAAATGCGGTTCAGCGTAGTGTCCCGTACCACCTCATTGAGCTTTCCCTTGCGCACGCTGCGGTCGAGCGACTTGAACACCCGCTGCTGTCCCGCCGCCATGGACGCTTCCGTTGACACCGCAATGAGCACATCGAGGCCCGAGCGGGCGCACACCTCGGCGATACCCGAGCCCATGACGCCACAGCCGACGACGCCCACCCGACGGATGTCGCTCATCATGCCTCCCCGGATGTCCGGGCCGACCACCGCAGCAGGCATGCCCCTATCGACATGCCACCGCCGAACCCGGCGAGCAGTACCAGATCGCCGTCCTCGAGCAAGCCAGACCGGTTGGCGTCGTCAAGCGCCACGGGAACCGATGCGCTGCCGATATTGCCATACTTCTCCAGTATGCGATGAGTATGAGAATCAATTAGGCCGGTGCGCTTGACCAGTTCATCGAGTAGCCCACCATTGGCCTGGTGAGGGACGAAGTGATCGACCTGATCCAATCGGAACCCAGACCGGGCGACCAGACACTCCAGCGCAGGCGGGACATTCTCCATGACGAAGTCCCTGACCCCGCGACCGTCCATTCGAAAGTAGTGGCCGCCGGTCGCGACGGTTTCCGCGGAGCTTTGCTGCCTGCTTCCGCCGGCCTCAACCCTGATGAGCCGGTGCGCGTCGCCGCGGCTCAACAGATTGACGTCAATGATCCCATGTGGTTCCGGCACGGAGCCGACGACCGCCGCACCAGCACCGTCCCCCAGAAGCACGGCTGTCCGGTGGTCGGAAAAGTCGAGGATCCGCGAGTACAGATCTGCGGCCACCACCAGCACATGGGTGTCCGGACGGAGGGCGAGGAGGCCACGGGCCAGCGCGAGCCCGTAGACGAACCCGCTGCATACGACGTTGATGTCGAAGCAGGCGGCACTATGGGCCTTGAGTGCGTTCTGTAACAGGTACGAGGTGGGCGGCTGAGGGAAGTCGCCGGTCGACGTGGACACGATGATGTAGCCGATCTGACCGATGTGGATGCCAGCCTGCTCTAACGCATTCGTGGCGGCCCGCAGGGCCAGATCCGAAGTTGCCTCATCCGGTGCGGCGTATCGGCGGGACCTGATCTGCGTCTTCCGCTCGATCCATTCTGTGGTAACGCCGACGAATTTCGCCACGGACTCGTTCGTGACTTCTTTCTTGGGAAGGTACGAGCCTGTTGCCAGGATTCCGGCCGAGTGCTTCGCCATTGTTAAGGTACCCTTCGTGGGACAAGCACTAAGTTGTGTGTCCATCTTGGGAATGGAATTCCCGTCCCCAGAGGAGGACCACGCCTCAGGCGGGATTCACCGAAAATAGTGGGAAGAACGTGTCGAGATCGTTGTGGGCGTAGTCTGCGGCAAGCTGTGGAATCTCGTCCCAACTGTAAGCGCGGCTGCCTGTACGCGGCGGCAACCAGCCTGTACGCTCCGCAAACTCGACAGCGGCCAAACCCTCCTCGTAGCGTGCGTAGTGCGTGTGCACGTGTACGTGGCGCTGAATGCACTCGATCGCTCGGATGATCGAGAGGTTCATTCCCTGCTTCCACCCCGACGTGGTGAGGACACCTCCTCGGGCTAACGATTTGAGGGTTGCCCTAATGACTGGACGGCCGATGTTGTCGATGAAGATCGACGCCCCCTCACCATCCGTTGCGTCCTTGACAACCTGAACGAAGGCTTGCTCGGCTGCCAGGTAGGCACGACGGTAGTTCTGATCCCTCTCGTATCGTTCGGGCTGAAAGTCTAATCCGCTGAACTGCCGGCGATCGATCGGGGTGATCCCGTATTCCCAAAGCTGCTTGAGGCGCGACTCGCGTGCGCTGATCATGGCTGTCTGGAAGCCGAAGTGTTGGGCGAGTATGAGTTCAGCGAAGGCGACCCCACCGCCCCAGCCAAAGACATGGGCGTCCCGCGGCGGCACGTGCTCCATCTGCGCCAGCCAGCACCGGCGGGCGACGGACCAGTTCGCCCAAGCCGTTATGTACCGCAGTGAGAATCCCGCCCACTGCTCGAGCGAGTGGCCGGTAGGATCAGGAATAGGGATTACCTGTTTCTGGTGCAACTTCGTCCGCTTCGCAAGGATGCCGATGGTGTCCGGCGCGTCGTAGGCGAGCGCGCGGACCATGAAGCCATGCTTGTCCCAGATCCCGCTGCCGAAGACCACCGCTCGGTCGCCCGTCTGAACAGTGGTGACCGCCTCGCCGACGCGTAAAATGCGCACGACGCCTGCGTTGCCAATCACGACCGCGTCCACTCCACGCGATCGGCAGACGTCGATCGGCTGGCGGGCCACCGCGTGCCCCATGTTTCCTTCCCAGCAGCCGAAAATTGGCTCCACAAGAACTTCGTCCGCCGCGATCTCCGGGATGGTAATACGCTCCCGCTGGAGTTCGGCCGGCCGTATCGGACTGTGCTTGATCTCTGGGCCAGCTGGGAGTACCCACGCTTCCGTCGACTCTGTAGGCATAGGGGTTCCTCGGTTTCAGTCGTGTCCAGGCTCTGGTTCAAGAAAGGCAACCAGTATCATAGCTTTTAAAGTGCACACATGGCCCGAAGCCAATCATGGACAATCTGTGCGGTAGAATGAGCATGGCCCTCCATCATCGTAAAGTGATCACCTGAGACGTCCATGGTTGTGTCAGCAAACTCGCAGGAAGCTTGCCAATCATCATCGCGTAATGGGCTCGCCAATCCGTCGGAAATGGCATCCGTGGCCCGTACGAATAAGACGGGAGTGGCGAGAGCAGACGGCTTCCAGTCCGAGAATATGCGCAAATACCCACCCATGGCGGTGAGCTGTACGCCATCCATTGACCCGAACGCGTTCCCCCGCTCAAGAATTGCCCTTATTATTGCGGATTGAATCCGGAGCAACGCCGTGCTGGCGGGCCAGTAGGTGTCCACTAGCACGACCGCGGTCGGGAACACACCGAGGTCCTCGAGACGGCTCGTTACCGCATGGGCGATCCACCCACCAGAGGAGTGCCCAACGAGCACGAATGGAGCGCCAGCCGCGCATCGCTGAACAGCTTCGGTCTGCATGTCGATGACCGCGCTGGCGGAGGCAGGGAGACGCTCCCCTCCGGCGAATCCCGGCTCGGGAAGAACCGTGACATCTCGAAGGCCGTCGAAGGTCGCCGCAAAGCGAGCATACTGGAAGGCGCTCGCGAGCGGGGTGATCGCGGGGAAACAGATTAAACCCGGTTGCGTGGCACCTTGTGACAATTGAACAATATTCAGAGCCGCTTCAAGACCTGATGAGGCGTCAAATGCAGGGCGGAGACGGGAGGCGGCAATTAATAGCTCTATGCCTTCGTGTATCTTCCCCGAGTCACAAGCCTGTCGAAACAGTGGCTCGATGCCAGCTAGTGCCCCCATGCCAGAGGTTGAAGTATGGGGGATTGATCCCTTGATCCCATCGCCGCTCGCGCTGAGAGACTCGTTCAAGGTAGCCAGCTGTACTCGCAGATGGGCGGCCAGCCTGGCAGGGGTGGGATGGTCGAAGACCAGCGTGGCGGGCAGCCGCAGCCCGGTCGTGGCGCCCAGCCGGTTACGCAGCTCCAGCGCGGTCAACGAGTCGAACCCCATCTCCCGGAACTCCCGCCCGGCCGGCACCGTTTCCGCCGTTTGCGGTCCCGCGTGGCCCAGCACCACTCCCGTCTGGGCGCACACCAGCTCGGTCAGGACCCGCTCGCCGTCGGCTTGGGACAGCCCGGCCACCCGCCGCGCCAACCGGCTGGATCCCGCGGCGATGTCGCCGTTGAGGGTGTGGGCGGGCGGCCGGGCCGAGCCGCGGACCAGCCCGCCCAGAAGCGTTGGCAAGGTCCCGGCGCGTGCCTGAGCGCGCAACGTGGCGGGGTCCCAGCGGACCGGGCAGACCACCGCTTGTCCGGGTCCGGTGGCCAGGGCGGCGTCGAGCAGCGCCAACCCCTGCTCGACCGACAACGGGGCCAGACCCTGGCGGGTCATGCGTGCGAGGTCTGCCTCGCCCAGATCCCCGGTCATTCCCACGGCCCATGGACCCCATACCAGTGAAGTGGCGGCCAACCCGCGTGCCCGCCGATGTTGCGCGAACGCGTCCAAGAAGGTGCTGGCCGCTGCGTAGTTAGCCTGGCCTGGGCTACCGAGCACGCCAGCGACCGAGGAGAACAGCACGAACGCGGATAGGTCCAGGTGTTGGGTGAGCTCGTGGAGATGCCATGCGGCGTCCACTTTGGGCGCCAGCACCCGGTCGAGGTGCGCCGACGTCAACGAGGCGATGATCCCGTCGTCGAGCACGCCCGCCGCGTGCACCACCACGCTCAGCCGGCCTTCGGCGAGCACCGAGCTGACCAACCCCGCCACGGCGTCACGGTCGGCGACGTCACAGGCCGCTATCGTCACCTGGGCGCCCAGCCCAGCCAGCTCTGCCCGCAGCTGGTCGGCGCCGGGAGCCTGTGGCCCGTTGCGGCTGGCCAGCACCACCCGTCGGGCGTGATGCTGGGTGATCAGATAGCGGGCGACCAGCCTGCCCAGCGCGCCGGTGCCGCCAGTCACCAGCACCGCGCCCTCGGGATCGAACAGCCGACCGGCAGGCGCTGCGTTGGGGGTCATTCGGGTCAGCCGGGGCGCATACACCCCGCCGCCACGCACGGCCGCCTGCGGCTCACCCGACGCCAGTACCCTCGGCAGCAACGCACAGCAACGGCGCAGATCGTCCTGGCTGTCCAGGTCGACCAGGACGAGCCGCCCGGGGTTCTCCGACTGCGCCGAGCGCACCAGTCCCCACACCGGCGCGCATCCCAGGTCCGCCACGTCCTCATCGCCCACCGCCACCGCGCCACGGGTCACGACCACCAGCCGAGATCCTGCCGGCCGCTCATCGGCAAGCCACGCCTGCAGCAAGGCCAACGCCCGACGCGTGGCCGCGCGCGCCGCCTGTCCCGCCCCACTCGCCTCAGTGTCGTCAACCCGGTCCGGTTCAGCGCAGGCGGTCACTACGGCTCGGGGAACCGGCGCGCCTGCGGCGACTGCCGCGGCCAGAGACCCGAAATCTGGGTACGTGGCCACGGCTATCCCAGCGGCGCGCAACACGACGTCCAGTCCCAGCCCGTCCCCGTTGGTGTCGATGACCGCCCACTGACCCGCCATCGGTGGGGGGGCGGGCTCGCCTGGCAGGTGAGCCCAGTCCAGGCGCAGCAACGACTCGTGATGCCTGCCGCCTGCGGCACGCAGTCGCTCGGCGGGCAGCGACCGCAATACCAGCGACTCGACTGAGACGACCAGCCGGCCGGTCGGGTCGGTGGCCGTCAATCCGACCGCATCCGCGGTCACCGGCCACAACCGCACACGCAACGCCGAAGCCCCGCTGGCGTGCAGCCGCACGCCAGCCCACGAGAATGGCAGCCTCACTCCCGTCTCCGCGGCAGTGTCCTGGGCGGGCAGAGTCAGCCCGAGCGGGTGCAACGCTGCATCCAGCAGTGCCGGATGCAACCCGAACTGCCCCGCCTCGTCCTCGACCTGTTGGGGCAGCGTGACCTCGGCGAAAATCTCCTCGCCCCGCCGCCACACCGCGCGGAGCCCTTGGAACGCCGGCCCATAACAGAGGCCCTGCTGGGCCAGGCGGTCATACAGGTCATCTCTGTCGATTGGCGCCGCCCCCGCCGGAGGCCACGGGTCGACCCAATCAACGCCTGGAGACCCCACCGTCCGGGGCCCGGACGCGTCGACAGCGTCCAGGCCCGGATCCGCAGCTCCTGCTGCGGGCCCCGAGCAGGAGCTGGGGAGGAGGGCCTCGATGCTGTCGACGCATCGGGAGCCGGCGGCCAGCCTGCCGCTGGCGTGCCGCGTCCACCCGGCCGCCAACCCCGCGTCCTGCCCGCTGTCGGGTCGTGTGTGCAGGCTCAGCGGTCGCCGCCCGGTTGCGTCGGGTGCGCCCACCGTCACCTGCAGCTGCACCGCGCTGTCCTCGGGCAGCACCAATGGGGCCTCTATGACGAGCTCGGAGACCTGGTCGCAGCCGACCTGGTCGCCCGCGCGCACCGCCAACTCCACAAAGGCGGTGCCTGGCAGGACCACCATCCCCGCGACCTCATAGTCTGCCAGCCACGGCTGGGAGCGGACCGACAGGCGACCGGTTAACAAGACCCCCTCGCCCTCGGCCAACCCCACCTCCACGCCCAACAACGGATGACCCGCCAACCCCACCCCCACCGCGCCCAAATCCTCCGTGACCGCGGGAGCCTGAAGCCAGTAGCGTTGCCGTTGGAACGCATACGTCGGCAACTCCACCCGCCGGCCCGGTCCGGGCAGCGCCGCCGTCCAGTCCACCGTGTGGCCTTGGACGAACAGTTGCGCGACCGCGGCGGCCAGCGTCTGGGCCTCACTGGCGCCGTGCCTACCCGCCGCGGCAAACACCACCTCGGTGTGGTCATCGAGGCAGTCGGGACCCAGGGCGCACAGCTGCGCCTGGGGACCCAACTCTAAAAAGCCGGTCACGCCTTGAGCGCCCAGCCAGCCCAGCCCGTCGGAGAACCGCACGGTATCGCGGGCCTGACAGACCCAGTAGTCGGGGCAGCACAGATCGGCGGCGGGCGCCCCGGTGAGGTTAGACACGACCGGAACCGCCGGCGGGTGATAGGTCAACGCCTCAGCCGCTTCGCGCAGCTCGGGCAGGATCGCGTCGATGTGGGGAGAGTGAAACGCGTGAGCGACCCGCAACCGGGCGACTTTGCGTCCTTGGGCCTGCCACAACCCCGCCAACTCTGATACGGCGTCCGCGTCGCCGGAGATCACGGTAGCGGCGGGCCCGTTGACCGCGGCGACCGATAGCTGTTGCTCGCGGCCGGCCAGCAGCGCCGCGACCTCGCCCTTACTGGCCTGGACCGAGACCATCGCGCCCGCGGGAAGGGTGCTCATCAGCCGGCCACGCGCTGCCACGAACGCGCACGCGTCCGCCAGCGACCACACCCCCGCGACATACGCCGCGGTCAGCTCGCCGATCGAGTGACCCACCAAAAAATCGGGAGTCAGCCCCCAGGACTGGACCAGGCGGAACAACGCCACCTCAACCGCGAACAACCCCGCTTGAGCGAACATCGTCTGGTCCAACAACCCCGCGTCGGCCGATCCGGCGTCGGCGAACAACACCTGCCGCAACGACTGGCCCAGATGAGGGTCAAGCCCGGCGCAGACCACGTCCAACGCCTCAGCGAACACCGGGAACGCCGCATACCACTGGCGGCCCATCCCCGCCCGCTGCGCGCCCTGGCCCGGAAACAACACCGCCACCTCGCCACCGGCTTTGGCGACGCCTTGGACCACACACGGCGCCGGCTCCCCCGCGGCCAACGCGTCCAACCCGGCCAACAACCCCTCACGATCGGGCCCGGACGCGTCGACAGCGTCCAGGCCCAGATCCGCAGCTCCTGCCGCGGGCCCCACGACCACCCCGCGATGGGTGAACAACGACCGCGACGTGACCAACGCATGACCCACATCCGCTACACCCAACTCCGGCCGGGCCCGCACAAACTCAGCCAACCGCCCCGCCTGCCCCGCCAACGCCCCCGCACTGCGGGCCGAGACCATCCACACTCCCACCCCACCAGCGCCGGGAACTCCCTCGCCCTCAGCGGATTGGCCGTTGGTGGGTGGGGCTTGCTCCAGGATGAGGTGGGCGTTGGTGCCGCTGATCCCGAACGAGGACACCCCCGCCCGGCGCGGCTGGCCAGTGTCCGGCCACGGTATCGCCTCGCTCAGCAGCGCCACCCTGCCGTCCGTCCAGTCCACATGATCCGATGTCCGCTCGACATGCAGCGTCGCCGGCAGCAGCCCATGGCGCAACGACTGCACCATCTTGATGACCCCGCCCACCCCGGCCGCGGCTTGGGCGTGGCCGATGTTGGACTTCAACGACCCGACCCACAACGGCCGCCCCTCATGCCGGTCTTGACCGTACACAGCGGCCAGCGCTTGGGCTTCGATCGGGTCCCCCAGCACCGTACCCGTGCCGTGCGCCTCAACCGCGTCCACCTGCGCCGGGCCCAGCCCGGCGACGGTCAGCGCCTGGCGGATCACCCGTTGCTGGGACGGGCCATTCGGCGCGGTCAGACCGTTGCTCGCGCCGTCTTGGTTGACCGCGCTGCCACGCACCAGCGCCAAGACCGGATGACCGTTGCGACGCGCGTCGGACAGACGCTCGAGCAACACCATGCCCACACCCTCAGACGAGCCGGTGCCGTCAGCGTCAGCGGAGAACGACTTGCAGCGCCCGTCCGGCGACAACGCGCGCTGCCGACAAAGTTCCACGAACGACACCGGGCTGGCCATCACCGTCACCCCGCCGGCCAACGCCAACGAGCACTCCCCGCGGCGCAGCGCCTGGCAGGCCAGATGCAACGTCACCAGCGAGGACGAGCAGGCCGTGTCCACGCTCACCGCGGGGCCTTCCAGCCCGAATGTGTAGGCCACCCGGCCCGAGGCCACACTGCCGGCGCTGCCGGTGCCCAGATAGCCCTCCAGCTCCTCGGGGGCTCGCTGCAGGCGTGTGGCGTAGTCGTTGTACATGATCCCGACGTACACGCCGGTGTTACTGCCCCGCAGCGACGCCGGGTCGATGCCGGCCCGCTCGACGGCCTCCCACGAGGTCTCTAGCAGCAGACGCTGCTGCGGGTCGATCGCCAACGCCTCACGCGGGCTGATTCCAAAGAACCCGGCGTCGAACTGTGCCGGGTCATCCAGGAACCCGCCGTGGCGCACATAGCTTGTGCCCGCCCGCGCGGGATCGGGGTCATACAACCGGTCGACGTCCCAGTCGCGGTCGGCGGGGAACGCGGAGATCGCATCCACGCCCGCGCACACCAGCTCCCATAACCCCTCCGCGCTGTCCACCCCGCCGGGGAACCGGCAGCCCATCCCTACCACGGCCACCGGCTCGTCGTCAGACACTGCCGTTATCACCGCGGGAATCCGCGGCTCGGCGTGGGCACCCACCAGCTGCGCGCGCAGATCCGCGGCCAGCCTGGCCGGGGTGGGGTAGTCGAACAGCAGCGTGGCGGGCAGCCGTAGCCCGGTCGCCGCGGCCAGCCGGTTGCGTAGCTCCACCGCGGTCAACGAGTCAAATCCCAACTCGCGGAACTCCCGCCCGGCCTCCACCTTCTCCGGGCCGGTGTGGCCCAGCACCACCGCCGCCTCGGCGGCTATCAGCTCTGCCAGCACCCGCTCGCCGTCGACTTGCGACAGCCCCGCTACACGCCGCCGCACCGCCGACCCATCCGAGCCTCCAGCGTCCGCGCTGCGTCGCGCGGGGCCGCGGACCAGGCCCCGCAGCAGCGCCGGCACCATCCCAGCCTGAGCCTGGGCGCGTAACGCCACGCTGTCCAACCGCACTGGGGCGACCACCGCCTCGTCCACCCCAAGCGCGGCGTCGAGCAACGCCAAACCCTGCTCGCCCGACAGAGGGAGGACACCCTGGCGGGCCATGCGCGCCAGGTCGGCCTCGCCCAGGTCACCGGCCATAGCCCCGAGCCGAGCCCACAAGCCCCACGCCAGCGAGACCGCGGCCAAGCCACGCGCCCGACGATGCGCCGCCAAGGCGTCCAAAAACGCGTTCGCGGCCGCATAGTTGGCCTGACCTGGGCCGCCGAGCACACCCGCGACCGAGGAGAACAGCACGAACGCGGACAGGTCGAGATCTTGGGTGAGTTCATGGAGATACCACGCGGCGTCCGCCTTGGCCGCCAACACCCCATCCAGACGCGCCGGTGTCAACGAGGCGATCATCCCGTCGTCGAGCGCTCCCGCGGCGTGCACTACCGTGCTCAACGGGCCTTCGGCGAGCACCGAGCCCACCAGCCCCGCCAGCGCGTCACGATCACTGACATCGCACGCCGCCACCGTCACCTGCGCGCCCAGCTCGGTCAGCTCGGCCTCGAGCTCGCCCGAGCCCGAAGCCTGGGGCCCGCCGCGGCTGGCCAGTACCACTCGCCGCATCCCGTGATCAGCTACCAGATGGCGGGCGACCAACCCACCCAACGCCCCCGTGCCGCCCGTGATCAACACCGCACCTCGCGGATCGAACAGCGGACGGGCGGTCTCGGTCTTTACGTCGGCCAACGCGATCCGGGCCAGCCGGGGGACGAGCACGCTGCCCTGACGCAAGGCCACTTGCGGCTCACCGCACGCCAACGCCGCCGGTAACACCCGACAGGAGCCCTCTCGATCGTCCCGGCTGTCCAGGTCGACCAGGACGAGCCGGCCGGGGCTCTCCGACTGCGCCGAGCGCACCAACCCCCACACGGGCGCGCATCCCAGGTCCGTCACGTCCTCATCGCCCACCGCGACCGCGCCGCGGGTCAGGACCACCAACCGCGACGAGGCGAACCGCTCATCGGCAAGCCACGCCTGCACCAGGGCCAACACCCGATGCGTGAGGGTATGCGCCGCCTGTACCATCCCGCCGGCCCCAACCTCGCGGGCACACCCGGCCAACACCACCTGGGGGACCGGACCACCAGCGGCAACCGCCTCGACCAACGACTCCAGATCCGCATGCCCCGCCACCGCCACCCTGGCCGCCTCCAACTCGAGGCGCAACCCCAGCCCGTCGATGCCCACCATGGCCCACTGGCCCGCCGCCACCGATGCGCCCGACTCGATCGGCAGCCGAGCCCAGTCCACACCGAACAACGACTCGTGAAACCCGTTGCGAGCTCGCAACTGCTCAGCGGGCACCGGCCGCAGGGTTAACGACTCGATCGAGGCCACGAGCCCGCCCGCGCCGTCAGCCACCTCCAACCCCACCGCGTCAGGCCCGGCTGGCCACAGCCGCACACGCAACATCGAAGCGCCCGTGGCATGCACACGCACCCCACCCCACAAGAACGGCAGCCACACGCTCTTCTCATCCGTCTTGGTCCGTGTGAACGGGCCGAATTGCAGCGCGTGGAGTGCGGCGTCCAACAGCGCCGGATGCACCGCGAATGCTCTAACGTCATCCTGACGCTCTTGGGGCAAACAGACCTCGGCAAACACCTCCTCGCCTCGCCGCCACACCGCCTGAAGCCCCTGAAACGCCGGCCCATAGCACAAGCCCTGCTGGGCCAGACGGTCGTACAGATCGTCCACGCCTACCGCGACCGCGCCCGCCGGAGGCCACACCTGCGAATCGCACGGGGTCGCCCGCTCAGACCCGGACGCGTCGGCAGCGTCCAGGCCCAGATCCGCAGCTCCTGCTGCGGGCCCCACCGTCACGTCACCAGCCAGGACACCGCTGGCGTGACGCGTCCACTCTGTGTCCGCGGCAGACCACACAGCCTCGCCCGAGGCGTTCTCTATCTGCGAATACAGGCTCAACTCGCGCCGGCCAGACGCGTCCGGTCCGCCGATCACCACCTGCAACCGCGCTGCGCCGTCCTCGGGTAGCACCAACGGCGCCTCCAGGATGAGTTCGGAGACCAGGCCACATCCGACTTGGTCGCCAGCTCGCACCGCCAACTCCACAAAGGCGGTGCCCGGCAGTATCACCGTGCCCATCACCTCATGATCGGCCAGCCACGCATGGGTTCGGGTGGACAGCCGGCCGGTGAGGAGCAACCCGTCGCCATTGGCCAGTCCCACCTGCGCGCCCAACAACGGATGATCCGCTGGCTCCACCCCGGCCGCGCTCACATCTCCCGCGACCGCGGGGGCTTGCAGCCAATAGCGTTGCCGTTGGAACGCATAGGTCGGGAGTTCCACCCGCCGCCCCGATCCAGGCAGCGCCGCCGTCCAGTCCACCCCACAACCCCTCACGAACAACTGCGCCGCAGAGGTCAAGAACCGCTCCAGCCCGCCGTCCTCACGGCGCGACGAGCCGACCACCACCGCCTCACTACCCGTGTCCTCGGCGATCTCCTCCATCGCCGCCGTTAACACCGGGTGCGGGCTGACCTCGACGAAGAACCGGTAGCCCTGCCCCACTAGCCCGCGCACCGCCTGCTCGAAACACACCGGTTGACGCAGGTTGCGATACCAGTAGAAGGCATCCAGCTCCGTGGTGTCCAACAGCCCGCCCGTCACCGTCGAGCAAAACGGGACCGCCCCCGAGTGCGGAGCGATCCCCGACAGGGCCTCCAGCAGCCGCTCACGGACCACCTCGACCTGCCAAGAATGCCCGGCCTGATGGGCCGGGATCCTGCGAGTGCGGACCTCGTCCACCGCCAGCTCGGCCAACAGGTCGTCCAGGGCGTCCAGATCACCCGAGACCACCGTCAAGGCGGGCCCATTGACCGCCGCGACCGACAGCCGACCCTCCCACCGGTCTAGGCGTGGCCCTACCTGCGCCGCCGGCAGTGACACCGAGGCCATCCCACCCCGACCCGCCAGACCCATCAGCGCCTGGCTGCGCAGCGCCACGATTCGAGCGGCATCCTCCAGCGACAACCCACCAGCGACACAGGCGGCGGCGATCTCACCTTGGCTGTGGCCCACCACCACCCCTGGCGCGACACCGTAGGAGCGCCACAGCTCGGCGAGGGACACCATGACCGCGAACAGCGCCGGCTGGAGTACGTCCACCCGCTCCAGCGACGGCGCATCCCCCTCGCCCCGCAGCGCGTCCAACACCGACCAGTCCACAAACGGAGCCAGCGCCTCAGCGCACGCCTGCATCCGCTCACGAAACACCGCCGAGGCCTCCAACAGCTCCAACCCCATACCCACCCACTGCGAGCCTTGGCCTGGGAACACCAACGCGACCTTGCCGTCGCCACTCGCCACTCCCTGGACCACACCCGGCCACGGCGTACCCGCGGCCAACGCGTCCAAGCCCGCCAACAGCCCCTCACGACCGGACCCTACGACTACCCCGCGATCCTCGAGCAGCGACCGCGACGTGACCAACGCATGACCGACATCCGCCACACCCAACTCAGGCCGGGCCCGCAGATGCTCGGCCAATCGCCCCGCCTGCCCCGCCAACGCCTCCTGACCTCGACCTGACACCACCCACCCCACTACACCGACGTCGGCGGGCGGGCTTTCCGGGGCAGAGACCGCATGCTCAGCGGGTGGGGCCTGCTCCAGGATCACGTGGGCGTTGGTGCCGCTCATCCCGAACGAGGACACCCCGGCTCGGCGAGGTTGGCCGGTCTCCGGCCACTCCCTTGCCTCGGTCAGCAGCGCCACCCCACTATCCGTCCAGTCAACATGGGGGGTCGGTTGCTCGACGTGCAGGGTGGCGGGCAGCAGCCCATGGCGGAGCGCCTCCATCATCTTGATGATCCCGCCCACACCGGCCGCGGCCTGGGCGTGGCCGATGTTGGACTTCAACGACCCGACCCACAACGGCTGCCCCTCAGCCCGGCCCTGACCGTAGGCGGCGGCAAGCGCTTGGGCTTCGATCGGGTCGCCCAGCACCGTGCCGGTGCCATGCGCCTCGACCACGTCCACCTGCCACGGGTCCAGGCCGGCATTGGCGAGCGCTTGGCGGATCACCCGCTGCTGGGACGGACCATTCGGCGCGGTCAGACCGTTGCTGGCGCCGTCTTGGTTGACTGCCGAGCCACGCACCACCGCCAACACCGGATGACCGCGACGTTGGGCATCACAGAGCCGTTCGAGTAACAGCATGCCGGCGCCCTCGCACCAGCCGGTGCCGTCCGCGTCGGCGGAGAACGCCTTGCACCGCCCGTCCGGGGACACCGCCCGTTGCCGGGAGGTTTCCACGAACGTCACCGGGCTGGCCATCACGGCCACTCCGCCGGCCAACGCCAACGAGCACTCCCCGCGGCGCAGCGCCTGGCAGGCCAGGTGCAACGTCACCAGCGAGGATGAGCAGGCCGTGTCCACGCTGACCGCGGGGCCTTCCAGCCCGAATGTGTAGGCCACCCGGCCCGAGGCCACACTGCCGGCGCTGCCGGTGCCCAGATAGCCCTCCAGCTCCTCGGGCGCTCGCTGCAGGCGTGTGGCGTAGTCGTTGTACATGATCCCGACGTACACGCCGGTGTCGCTGCCGGCCAGCGACGCCGGGTCGATCCCGGCCCGCTCGAAGGCCTCCCACGAGGTCTCTAGCAGCAGACGCTGCTGCGGGTCGATCGCCAACGCCTCGCGCGGGCTGATCGTGAAGAACGCCGCGTCGAACTGTGCCGGGTCATCCAGGAACCCGCCGTGGCGCACATAGCTTGTGCCCGCCCGCTCAGGATCGGGGTCATACAACCGCTCGACGTCCCAGCCGCGGTCGGTGGGGAACACCGAGACGGCGTCCACACCGGCGGCTACCAGCTCCCACAACCCCTGCGGGCTGGTCACCCCGCCGGGGAACCGGCAGCCCGCCCCTACGATCGCGACTGGCTCGTCGGTCCCCACCACACGAGCCGCCACAGCGGGAACCTCGGGCCGCGCGCCCAACAGTTGCGTGCGCAGATACCTCGTGAGCCTGACCGGGGTCGGATAGTCGAACACCAGCGTGGCGGGCAGCCGCAGCCCGGTCGCTACGCTCAGCCGGTTGCGGAGCTCCACGGCGGTCAAGGAGTCGAACCCCAACTCGCGGAACTCCCGTCCCCCCTCCACCGCCCGTGGCTCTGTAAGGCTTAGCACGAAGGCCGCCTCGGCGGCGACCAGCTCTGCCAGGATCCGCTCACCCTCGACTAGGGACAGCCCCGCCAGACGCTGCGCCAGCGTCGCTGGGCCACCGATGTCGCCGTTGCGAGTGTGAGCGGCGGGTCGGACCGGGTTGCGAACCAGGCCTTGCAGCAGCGCCGGCACGGCCGCGGCGTGGGCTTGGGCGCGCATCGTGCCACCGTGCAGCCGGACCGGCGCGATCACGGCGGTATCGGCTCCCAATGCGACGTCGAGGAGCGCCAACCCCTGCTCGTGCCCCAGCGGGGCCAGACCATAACGGGTCATCCGCGCCAGGTCGGCCTGGTCCAGACCGCCGGTCATGCCCTGGCCGCCCCACGGGCCCCACACCAGCGAAACCGCAGGCAGGCCACGCGCCCGGCGATGCGCTGCCAAGGCATCCAGGAAGGTGTTCGCGGCCGCATAGTTGGCCTGGCCCGGGCTGCCAAGGGTGCCCGCGATCGAGGAGAACAGCACGAAGGCAGACAGGTCCAGATCCGCAGTGAGCTCGTGGAGATGCCAAGCGGCGTCGGCTTTGGGGGCCAGCACCCGGTCGACCTGCCGCGGCGTCAACGACGCGATCATGCCGTCGTCCAGTACCCCCGCGGCGTGCACCACCGCGCTCAACCGGCCTTCCGCGAGCACCGAGCCCACGAGCTGAGTCACCGCGTCACGATCAGCCACGTCGCACGCCGCCACCGTTACCTCGGCGCCCAGCTCGCTCAGCTCGGCCTCCAACTCGCCCGAGCCGGCGGCCCGCGGCCCGCGGCGGCTGACCAACATCAGACGTCGGACCCCGTGCTGGGTCACCAGATGGCGGGCGACCAGCCCGCCCAGCGCGCCGGTCCCGCCCGTGATCAACACCACACCTTCAGGATCAAACGGCTGCGGCGGCCCATCGACGTCTAGCCGGGGCACCCGGGCCAGCCGGGGCACCAGCACCCGGCCGCCGCGTACTGCCGCCTGCGGCTCACCGGACGCTAACGCCGCCCCCAGCGCGACCCCGGAGCCGTCCACCTCGTCCAGGTCGATCAGGACCAGCCGACCCGGGCTTTCCGACTGCGCCGAACGGACCAACCCCCACAGCGGCGCACATCCCAGGTCCGCCACATCCTCCTCACCCACCGCCACCGCGCCACGCGTCACCACCACTAACCGCGACGAGCCGAACAGCTCATCGGCAAGCCACGCCTGCACCAGGGCCAACACCCGATGCGTGGCCGCATGCGCCGCCCCCACCACCCCGCCCGCCTCGGCGGCGGCGGCGCATACCGCCAACACCACATCTGGGACCGGCCCGCCCCCGGCGACTGCCTCGCGCAACGACGCCAGATCCGCATACCCGGCTACCGCCACGCCAGCCGCCTCCAAGCCCGCGGCCAATCCCAACCCATCCGAGCCAGCCAGGGCCCACTCGCCCGTCGCCGCCGATGGCGGTCCGACCTCCAGGCCCACCCAGCCCACGCAGAACAGTGAATCGTGTCCTCCCCCGCGGACAGCCGCCAGCTGGTCGGCGGACACCGGCCGCATCACCAGAGACTCGACCGACGCCGCCAGCGCCCCCGCGCTGTCGGTAACCGTCAACCCCACTGCATCCGTTCCCACTGGCCGCAAGCGCACACGCAACGCGGACGCGTCCCGCGCATGCACACACACGCCGGTCCAAGAGAATGGCAGCCGCCCCACTCGCGTGTCTGTGTCTTGGGCCAGTGAGGTCACCCCCAGTGAATGCAGCGCGGCGTCCAGCAACGCCGGGTGCAGCCTGAACAGGCCGGCTTCGGCCTGGCACACCTCTGGCAGCGCCACCTCGGCGAACACCTCTTCGTCCCGTCGCCACACGCCCCGCAGCCCCCGGAACGCCGGCCCGTACCACAGGCCTTGCTCAGCCAGGCGGTCGTACAGTCCGTCCACCGCCACCGCCACCGCGCCCACCGGAGGCCACACGTCCATTCCCTCTGATCCCGCCGTCGGTCCCGCCGTTGGACCGCTGTTGGCGAGCACGCCACTGGCGTGACGTGTCCACTCGCCCTGATCGCCCTGATCGTCCTGATGGGAGGGGTCATCCTGTCGTGAGTGCACGCTCAGGGGACGGCGGGCGGAACCGTCCGGGGAGCCCACCACCATCTGGAGCTGCACACCGCCGTCGGCGGGCAGCACCAACGGCGCCTCCAGGATGAGCTCGGAGACCAGGTCGCACCCGAGGAGATCGCCAGCCCAAACCACCAACTCCAGCAACGCCGTGCCGGGCAGCACAGGCACCCCCGCCACGACATGATCAGCCAGCCATGGGTGGGTCCGTGTGGACAGCCGGCCGGTCAGCAACACCCCGCCACCATCGGCCAATCCCACCACCGCGCCCAACAACGGATGACCCGCCGGCCCTACCCCCACCGCACGTAAATCCCCCGCCACCACTGGCGCTTGCAGCCAATAACGCCGCCCCTGAAACGCATACGTCGGCAGCTCCACGCGCCGCCCCCGCCCACCACACACGACCGCCCAATCGACCCCAACCCCCCGAACAGACAACCGCGCCACAGCCTCGGTCAAGGACTGGACCTCCGACTGGCCCTCACGCAACGCTGGCGCGAACACCGCACCGGCACCTCCAGCCTGCGCCTCGGTCTGGTCGGTCTGGTCGTCCAGGCACTCCTGGCCAAGCGCGCACAGCTTGCCGCCAGGGCCCAACTCCAAAAAGGCGGTCACACCCCGCCCGCCCAACCAGCGCAGGCTGTCGGAGAACCGCACTGTGGAACGCGCGTGCCGTACCCAATACGCCGGCGAGCAGAGGTCCTCGACAGCGGCGGGCTGCCCCGTGAGGTTGGACACGATCGGAACCGCCGGCGGGTTGAACGACAACTCCTCAGCCACCCGGCCGAACTCGGCCAACATCCCGTCAATGCACGGGGAGTGGAACGCATGGCTGACCCGCAACCGCTTGACCCTGCGCCCTCGGGCCTCCCACAATCCCGCCAACTCCAAGACGGCGTCAGCGTCACCGGAAATCACTGTCGAGGCGGGCCCATTCACTGCGGCGATCGCGACCTGCCGCTGGAGGCCAGTCAGCAGCGCCGCGACCTCGTCCTCACTCGCCCCCACCGACACCATCGCACCGGTCTGGGGCAACGCCTGCATCAGGCGGCCACGAGCCGCCACCAGCGCGCACGCGTCAGCCAAAGTCCAGACGCCGGCGACATAGGCTGCGGCCAGCTCACCGATCGAGTGGCCCACCAAGAAGTCCGGGGTCAGTCCCCAATGCTGGACCAGCCGGAACAGCGCCACCTCGAGGGCGAACAGCCCAGCCTGAGCAAACAGGGTCTGGTCCAACAGCCCCGCGTCCGCCGATCCCGCATCCGCGAACAGGACATCCCGCACTGGTCGCTCAAGATGCCCGTCCAGGTGGGCGCAGACCGCGTCCATCGCCTCAGCGAACACCGGGGACGCCTCGTACAACTGGCGGCCCATCTCCGGCCGCTGCGAGCCCTGACCTGGGAAGAGCAACGCGACCCTGCCCTCACTCTTGCCCCCACTCTTGGCTACGCCCCGCGCCACACCCGGCCCCGGCTCACCCCTGGCCAACGAGCCCAACCCCGCCAGCAGGCCATCCCGGTCCTGGCCCACCACCACCCCACGATGCTCGAACAGCGACCGCGTCGTTGCCAGCGAATAGCCCACATGCGCCACGTTCAGCTCGGGGTGGGCCCGCACATGGTTCGCCAACCGCCCGGCCTGCGCCGCCAGCGCCTCCTGTCCCCGACCTGACACTACCCACACGGCCACACCGCCGTCGCCGGGCTCCGATGCGTCGACAGCATCGAGGCCCGGATCCCCAGCTCCCGCTGGGGGGCCCCCGTCAGCGGACTGGCCGTCGGCGGCTGGGGCCTGTTCGAGGATGACGTGGGCGTTGGTGCCGCTGATCCCGAACGAGGACACTCCGGCCCGGTGAGGTTGGCCGGTGTCTGGCCATGGCCTGGCCTGGGCCAGCAGCGCGATCCCGCTGTCGGTCCAGTCGATGTGGGGAGTGGGTTGCCCGGCGTGCAGGGTGGCCGGTAGCCGCCCGTGACGCAGTGCCTCCACCATCTTGATGACCCCGCCGACCCCCGCTGCCGCCTGGGCGTGGCCGATGTTGGACTTCAACGACCCGACCCACAACGGCCGCCCCTCCGGCCGGTCCTGGCCATACACCGCGGCCAGCGCCTGGATCTCGATCGGGTCGCCCAGCACGGTGCCGGTGCCGTGCGCCTCGACCACGTCCACCTGGGCGGGGGCCAGCCCGGCGTTGGCCAACGCCTGGTGGATCACGCGTTGTTGGGACGGGCCATTCGGCGCGGTCAAGCCATTACTGGCGCCGTCCTGGTTGACCGCCGAGCCGCGAACGACCGCCAGGACCGCGTGGCCGTGGCGTTGAGCGTCGGACAGCCGCTCGAGGAGCAGCATGCCCACGCCCTCAGACCAGCCGGTGCCGTCGGCGTCGGCGGAGAAGGCCTTGCAGCGCCCGTCCGGGGCCAGCCCGCCTTGGCGGGAAAACTCCACGAACAGCATCGGGCTGGCCATCACCATTACGCCGCCGGCCAACGCCAGCGAGCACTCCCCCCGCCGCAGCGCCTGGCAGGCCAGGTGCAGCGCGACCAGCGAGGACGAGCACGCCGTGTCGATGCTGACCGCGGGGCCTTGCAGCCCGAACGTGTAGGCCACCCGACCCGAGGCCACACTGGCCGTGGTCCCAGTTAACAGGTGACCCTCAACCTCCTGGGATCCCCCTCCCACACCGCCGGCGTAATCGTTGTACGCCACCCCGACGAACACGCCGGTATCACTGTCCCGCAGCGAGCTCGGGTCGATTTCAGCCCGCTCCACCGCCTCCCAACAGGTCTGGAGCAGCAGCCGCTGTTGGGGGTCGATCGCCAACGCCTCTCGCGGGCTGATATTGAAAAACCCGGCGTCAAAGCCGGCGGCGTCGTCCAAGAACCCGCCGTGACGTGTAGAGCTGGTGCCCACCCGCTCAGGATCCGGGTCGTACAACCGGTCGACGTCCCACCCACGATCGGTGGGGAACGTCGAGATCGCATCACCCCCGGCGGCGACCAGCTCCCACAGTCCCTGTGCGCTGTCCACCCCGCCGGGGAACCGGCAACCCACTCCCACGATCGCGACCGGCTCCTGTTCTTTTTCCTCAATCTCTCGCAGTCGCCGACGAGTCTGGCGAAGATCCGCCGTCACCCGCTTGAGATAGTCAAGAAACTTCTCGTCATTTGCCATTTGCATCTCTCCGTGGGAAATCGGGGAATGCGCACTATCACTTATGACATGTCGAGTTCCTTATCGATGAGATCAAAGATTTCGTCAGCGGTCGCTGTTTGGAGCTCATGGTCCGCAACAGTGCTTTCTCCCGCGCTTTGAGCAACGCTCCATTTCGACAGGAGAGCCCGCAAGCGCGTCGTGATTGTCCCGCGCGCCACGTCGTCTGGAGCAATCGTTGAAAGAGCGGCTTCCAGCTTGGCGAGTTCTGTGAGCACAGACGCGGTGATCGTCCCCTCCTCCACTACCAGTGGGCGTAGATATCCCGCCAGCCTGCCCGGGGTGGGATAGTCAAACGCCATCGTGGCGGGCAGCCGCAGCCCGGTCGCCGCGCTCAGCCGGTTGCGCAGCTCCACCGCGGTCAACGAGTCGAACCCCAACTCGCGGAACTCCCGCCCCGCATCCACCGCCTCAGGCCGGCTGTGGCCCAACACCGCCGCCGCCTCGGCCGCCACCAGCTCTGCCAGCACCCGCTCGCTCTCTGCCTGGGATAGGCCCGCCAGACGCTGCCGCAACGCCGGCACGCCATCCCCCGCCGCGCCATTGCTGTGTGCGGCGGGCCGGGCGGGGTTGCGGACCAGCCCCCGCAGCAGTCCCGGTAGGGTGCCGGCTTGGGTGCGCAACGACGTCAGATCCCACCGTGCCGCCGCCACCACCGCCTCGCCTGTGCCCAACGCCGCGTCGAGCAGCGCCAACCCCTGCTCCGAAGACAGCGGCACCGCCCCCGAACGCTTCAACCGCGCCACATCGGCGTGGCCGAGACGGCCGGCCATGCCCTCGCCGGCCCAGGGGCCCCACACCACCGAGACCGCGGCAAGGCCACGCGCCCGACGGTGGGCGGCTAGGGCGTCCAGGAAGGCGTTGGCTGCCGCGTAGTTCGCCTGACCGGGGCTGCCCAGGATGCCCGTTATCGACGAGAACAGCACGAACGCGGACAGGTCCAACCCCTGGGTAAGCTCATGCAGATACCACGCGGCGTCCGCCTTGGGGCCCATCACTCGGTCGACCCGCTCCTGCGTCAATGAGGCGATGACCCCGTCGTCCAGCACACCCGCTGCGTGCACCACCGCGCCCAACCGACCCTCGGCCGTGATCGAGCTTATGAGCTGGGCGAGTGCGTCACGATCGGCCACGTCACAGGCCGTCACCGTGACCTGCGCGCCCAGCTCGGTCAGCTCGGCCTGCAACTCGGCGGCGCCCGCCGCTTCGGGCCCGCGCCGGCTGGCCAACACCACCCGTCGCACCCCGTGCTCGGTGACCAAATGGCGAGCGACCAACCCGCCCAACGCCCCCGTCCCACCCGTGACCAACACCGCGCCCTCAGCGTCGAACAGCGGCGGCGGCATGGTCAGCACGACCTTGCCGACGTGACGCGCCTGGCTCACGAACCGCAGCGCCCGCTCGGCTTGGCGGACGTCCCAGGTCGTCACCGGCAGCAGGTCCAGCACGCCACGGTCGAACAGGTCCACCACCTCGCCCAGCATCGCCTGGATGCGATCAGGCCCCGCCTCCATCAGATCAAATGCCTGGTAGGCGACACCGGGATGCGCACTGGCGACCTCAGCGGCGGAACGGACGTCGGTCTTGCCCATCTCGACGAACCGGCCGCCGCGGGGCAGCAGCCGCAACGACGCGTCCACGAACGCTCCCGCCAGGGAGTTGAGGACCACGTCCACGCCTCGGCCGTCGCTGGCCGCGAGGAACCGCTCGGTGAACTCCAAGTCGCGGGAGGAGGCGATACGGTCCTGGTCCAACCCCAGCCCGCGTAACGTGCCCCACTTGCCCGCACTGGCGGTCCCGAACACTCGCGCGCCCAGATGACGCGCCAGCTGCACCGCGGCCATGCCGACCCCACCCGCGGCGGCGTGCACCAGCACCGTCTCGCCCCCGCGGAGCCCGGCCAGGTCCACCAGTCCGTAATAGGCCGTCAGGAACACGATCGGCACCGACGCCGCCTGCACGTATGACCAGCCAGCAGGCACCCGGGTGAGCAGCCGATGATCGGTGACCGCGACCGGGCCGAACGCGCCCGAGAACAGGCCCATCACCCGGTCGCCCACCGCGAGCCCGGTCACGCCAGGACCGACCTCGAGGACCACTCCCGCGCCCTCTCCGCCCAACACCGCCGGGCCCGGGTAGACACCCAGCGCGACCAGCACGTCGCGGAAGTTGACCCCCACCGCGCGCACCGCGACCCGCACCTGCCCGACGCCTAGCGGCGCCATCACCTCAGGGCAAGGGAGCACGCAGAGGTCGTCCAACGTCGCCTGACCCCCAACGTCCACACGCCACGCCGGCACCCCGACCGGAGGCGACAGCACGGCGCCGGCATCGATCCGGCCCAGCCGGGGGATCAGCACCTCGCCGCGGCGCAGGGCCGCCTGCGGCTCGCCGGACGCCAGCACCCCCGGCAGCAGCGCGCCGCAGCTATCGGGGTGTTGGCTGTCGAGGTCGACTAGGACCAGCCGGCCGGGGTTTTCCGACTGCGCCGAGCGCACCAAGCCCCATACGGGCGCGCAGCCCAGGTCGGTCACGTCCCCATCGCCTACCGCGACCGCGTCCCGGGTCAGGACCACCAACCGCGACCCGGCCAGCCGGTCGTCGGCAAGCCACGCCTGCACCAACCCCAACACCTCAGCCGTCACCGCCCGCGCCGTCCCCACCACACCACCAAAGTCTGGCTGGGCGCCGCCCGGCTCGGCGGCGGACGCACGGGCGACCAGTACCACATCGGGAACCGGTCCGCCGCCTGCCACAGCCTCCGCGAAGACCCCAAGATCTGGGTACGCGGTTGTCGTCACCCCGGCGGCGGTCAACCCCGCACACAACCCCAGCCCGTCGGTGCCCACCACGGTCCACTCACCCGCCGCCGGCCGCGGCTCGACCGGCAGCTCCACCCAGCTCACACATGAGAGCGACTCGTGATCCCCGCCGCGCGCGGCCCGCAGCTGCTCGGCGGACACCGCCCGCGTCACCAACGACTCCGCCGACATCAGCGGCGCACCCGTTTCGTCGGTGACCGCCAGCCCCACCGCATCGGGCCCCACCGGCCACAACCGCGCGCGCAACCCTGTGGCGCCTTGCGCGTGGAGACACACTCCAGACCAGGAGAACGGCAGCCTCATCCCCGCCCCCGCCCTGTCCATGTGCTGGTCCGTGTCCGGGTGCTGGGCGAGCGGAGTCAGCGCCAAGGTGTGGAGGGCGGCATCGAGCAGCGCCGGGTGCAGCCCGTACAGCCCGGCGTCGGCGTGCGCCTGTTGGGGCAATCCGACCTCGGCGAAGATCTCCTCGTCTCGCCGCCACGCCGCGCGGAGTCCCCGGAACACGGGCCCGTAGCCCAGACCCTGCTCAGCCAGACGGTCGTACAGGCCGGCCAGGTCGACCGCCACCGCGCCCGCCGGGGGCCATGCACTCGTGGTGCCCGACCCCGTCCCTGTAGCGGTCGGGCCGTTGGCGAGCACGCCGTGAGCGTGCCGTGTCCACTCTGTCCCAGACTGTAGACCCTGACCGGAGGGGTCCTCCCGTCGGGAGTGCACGCTCAAGCTGCGCCGGGCGGACTCGTCAGGCCCACCCACCACGATCTGCACCACCACCGCGCCGTCCTCGGGGAGGACGAGCGGGATCTCCAGGATGAGCTCGGAGACCAGATCACAGCCGACTTGGTCGCCGGCCTGGACCGCCAGCTCCAGAAAAGCCGTGCCAGGGAGCGTCACTAGCCCTGAGACGACATGGTCGGCGAGCCAGGGATGGGTTTGTGTGGACAGCCGGCCGGTGAGCACGAGACCGTCGGCGTCGGCCAACGCCACCCCGACATCGAGCAGCGGATGCTCCGTAGGTTGCACCCCGGCCGAGGTCCCGTTCCCTGTCGCGGGCGCGCTCAGCCAATAGCGTTGTCGTTGGAACGCATAGGTGGGCAGCTCCACCCGCCGGGCGTCTCGTCGGGCGAGCATCGTCTGCCAGTCCACGCTGGCACCCTGCACGCACATCTGCGCCATCGCGCCGGTCAGGGACTGCGCCTCGGGCCGGCCGTCACGCAACGCGGGCGCGAACACCACGCCGGTCTGGTCGTCAGAGTCCAAGCAGTCCGGCCCCAGCGCGCACAGCCTTCCACCGGGACCCAGCTCCAAGAAGGCGGCCACCCCTTGTGCGCCGAGCCAGCGCAGCCCGTCCATGAACCGCACGGTGTGGCGGGCGTGGCGCACCCAATACTCGGGTGAGCAGACCTGTTCGGCGTCGGCGGGTTGCCCGGTGAGGTTGGACACGATCCGGATGGCCGGCGGATTGAACGTCAGTCCCTGCGCGACGCGACCGAACTCGGCGAGCATCCCGTCAATGTGGGAGGAGTGGAACGCATGGCTGACACGCAACCGTTTCGTTGCGTGCCCTCCTGCCTGGCACAGCCGAGCGATCTCGGCTACCGCGTCAGCATCGCCGGATATCACCGTCGAGGCGGGCCCATTTACCGCGGCGATCGCGACCTGCTGCTGGAAGCCCGCGAGCAGCGTCGACATCTCCTCCTCACCGGCCTCCACCGCCACCATCGCGCCGGTCTGAGGCAGCGCCTGCATGAGCCGGCCGCGGGCAGCCACCAGCGCGGAGGCGTCGGCCAGGGACCACACCCCGCCTACGTGCGCCGCGGCCAGCTCACCGATCGAGTGGCCGACCAGGAAGTCCGGGGTGAGTCCCCAATGCTGGACCAGCCGGAACAGCGCCACCTCGACGGCGAACAGCCCCGCCTGGGCGAACACCGTCTCGTCCAAGAGGTGCGCTTCGGCAGTGCCGGGCTCAGCGAACAGGACGTTGCGCACCGGTCGCTCGAGATGGCCGTCCAGGTGCGCGCACACCGCGTCCAACGCGTCGGCGAACACCGGGAACGTCTCATACAGCTGACGGCCCATCCCAGGCCGTTGCGCGCCTTGGCCTGGGAACAGCACCGCCACGTGGGCGTCGGAGGCCACCCCCTGTGCCACACCGGCGGCTGGGGTGGCATCGGCAAGGGCGTCCAACCCGGCCAGCAGCTCCTCCCGGTCACCGCCCATCACCACCGCGCGATGCTCGAGCAGCGATCGGGACATGACCAGCGAATAGCCGACATCGACCGGTTCCAACTCGGGACGTGACCCCACATAGTCGCGCAACCGTCGGGCCTGCGCTCGCAGCGCCTCCTGCCCCCGACCGGACACCACCCAGGCCACTGTCCCGCCATCGTCAGTGGCGTCAGTGGCGGTGGCGCTGTCGGCGGGCTGGCTGTGCTCGGGGGGTGGGGCCTGCTCGAGGATCACGTGGGCGTTGGTGCCGCTGATCCCGAACGAGGACACCCCAGCCCGGCGCGGCTGACCGCCCTCCGGCCACGGAATGGCCTCGGTCAGCAGCGCCACCCCACCATCCGACCAGTCCACATGCGCCGACGGCCGCTCGACGTGCAGTGTTGGGGGCAGCAGCTCATACGTGAGCGCCATCACCATCTTGATGACCCCACCCACCCCGGCCGCCGCCTGGGCATGACCGATGTTGGACTTCAACGATCCCACCCACACCGGCCGCCCTTCAGCCCGGTCGGCGCCGTAGGTGGCCGCGAGCGCCTGCGCCTCGATCGGGTCCCCCAGTACCGTGCCGGTGCCATGCGCCTCGACCGCATCCACCTGAGCGGCCGACAGCCCCGCGTTGGCCAGCGCTTGACGGATCACCCGCTGCTGGGATGGGCCGTTCGGAGCCGTCAACCCGTTGCTGGCGCCGTCCTGGTTGACCGCGCTGCCACGCACCATCGCCAACACCGGGTGACCATTGCGGCGAGCGTCCGACAGCCGCTCCACCAACAGCACGCCCACGCCCTCGGACCAGCCGGTGCCGTCAGCGGCCGCCGAGAACGCCTTGCAGCGTCCGTCCGGCGCCAACCCACGCTGCCTGCTGAACGCCACAAACCCCGCTGGGTTGGCCATCACCGATACCCCAGCGGCCAACGCCGACGAGCACTCGCCGTGACGTAGGGCCTGGCACGCCAGATGCAACGCCACCAACGACGACGAGCACGCCGTGTCGACGGACACCGCGGGCCCCTGCAACCCAAACGTGTACGCCACCCGGCCCGAGGCGACGCTGCCCGCGCCACCCGTCACCAGATGACCCTCCAGCCCCTCCGGCGCCTGCTGCAACCGTGCGGTGTAGTCGTTGGGGGTTATCCCGACGAACACCCCGGTGTCGCTGCCCCGCACTGACAGCGGGTCGATGCCGGCCCGCTCGAACGCCTCCCACGCGGCCTCCAGCAGCAACCGCTGCTGCGGGTCGGTCGCCAACGCCTCCCGCGGGCTGATACCGAAGAACGCGGCGTCGAACTCGGCGGCGTCATACAGGAACCCACCCTCACGCACATAGCTGCACCCCGCGCGCTCAGGGTCCGGGTCATACAACCGGCCGAGGGCCCACCCACGATCGTTGGGGAACGCCGAGATCGCGTCACCGCCCGCGCGCACCAGCTCCCACAGCTCTTCCGGAGTCCGCACTCCGCCTGGGAAACGGCAGCTCATCGCCACGATCGCGATCGGCTCGTCCTCGGACGCCGTCACAGGAGGGACAGCAGCCTCGCCTTCGGCCCGCACACCCAACAGCTGCGTTCGCACGTGCCTGGCCAGTACCGCGGGTGTGGGATGGTCAAACACCAACGTCGCCGGCAGCCGCAATCCCGTCGCGGCGCCCAACCGGTTGCGCAACTCCACTGCGGTCAACGAGTCGAACCCCAGATCCCGGAACGCTCTCCCCGCCTCTACCGCCTCCGCTCCCGCATGACCCAAGACGATTCCGGCCTCGGCACGCACCAACTCCACCACGGCACGCTCACCCTCGACTTGGGACATGCCCGACAGACGTTGCCGTAGCGCGGACCCGTCAGATGCTGGGCCGCCAGGCGGCGCGTCGGCGGCCTCGAGCGCCCGCTGGGCCTCAGGTAGCTCACAGAGCAGAGGGCTGGAGCGGGCGACGGTGAACGTCGGGACGAAACGGTCCCACTGGACGTCGGCAACAGCCAGGCAGGTCTCGTCATCGTCCACTGCTTGCTGCAACGCGGTGATTGCCAGCTCTGGCGCCATGGCGGAAAGCCCACGCCGGCGCAACTGCGATGCAACCCCACCCTCGGTCATACCTCCGCCGGCCCACGGGCCCCACGCCAGCGAGACCGCCGCACGATCGCGCTCCCGGCGATGCTGCGCGAACGCGTCCAAGAACGCGTTCGCCGCCGCGTAGGCCCCCTGGCCTCCGCTGCCCCAGACCCCCGCGACCGAAGAGAAGAGCACGAAGGCATCCAGGGTGTTGCCGGTCACGGGCTCATGTTCGAGCAGATCATGCAGGTTCACGGCACCCGCGACCTTGGCGCTGACAACATCAGCGAACTCGCCCAGGCTGGTCTCAGCTAACGCAGTCGACTGGCTCACCCCCGCGGCATGCACCACCGCGGTCAACGGGCGCTCCGCCGGCAGCCCGGCCAACAGTTGCGCGAGCGCCTCGCGGTCAGCCACATCGCACGCCGCGACCGTCACCTCGGCGCCCAACTCGGTCAGCTCTGCCTCCAACTCACTCGCGGCTGGAGCCGCCCGTCCCTGACGACTGGTGAGCACAAGGTGCGCGGCACCGTTGCGGGCCAGCCAACGGGCGACCTGAGCCCCCAGCGCCCCGGTGCCACCGGTGACCAGCACGGTTCCTCGCGGTTTCCACGTACCTGCCGGGGTCGGGCTTTGGCCGAGGGCGGCTCGCACCAACCGCCGCGCGAAGATCCCCGAGGCACGCACCGCGACCTGATCCTCACCATCCAGGCCAGCGAGCACGCCGCGCAGGCGCGTCAATGCCCGCTCATCCACGATCTCGGGAAGATCGACCAGCCCGCCCCAACGCCGCGGGTGCTCCAGGCCCACTACCCGACCCAAACCCCACACCAGCGCCTGCACGGGTGCGTCCAAGCGGTCGGCGCGTCCCACCGACACCGCGCCACGAGTCGCACACCACAACGGCGCCTCGAGTCCCGCCTCCCCCAGTGCCCGCACCAACGCGAGCGTGCTCGCCACACCACATGGGACCGCGGGATACGCCGGGTGCGGGTGCTCGTCCAACGCCAACAGGGACAGCACACCATCCGCCAACGGCACGTCCGGGGAGCCGTCCGCCAGCACGTCATCTCCCAGAGCCGTGCGGATGCGCTGGACAAGCTCGGCATCCTCGGCCTCGCCATCCCACACGATCGGGACAACACGGACGTCATGGCCGCCCAGCCCTTCGGCACAAGCCGCGATCAGCTCGTGGTCGGCATGACTGGCGGGAATGACCACCAGCCACGTCCCCGACAGCATCGTCGTGGAAGTGTCAATCAACGGCTTCCATATCACGCGGTACCGCCAACCCTCCACCGTCGACTGACCACGGCGCTGCTGGCGCCACGTCGACAATGCAGGCAACACCACACTCAACGAAGATTGCTGCTCCTCACCAACCTCGAGCGTCGCAGCCAGCGTCTCCAGGTCACCGAGCTCCACCGCTTCCCAGAACCGAGCCTCGGCCGGGTCTACCCCGGTGGCGTTCAGGTCGCCTACCGGTGGGGGGGCTTGCAGCCAGTAGCGTTGCCGTTGGAACGCATACGTCGGCAGTTGGACCTGACGCCCGCCGGTGTGCAGCGCCGCCCAGTCGACGTCGTGGCCGGCCACGAAGAGCTGAGCGACTGCGGTCGCGAGGGTCTCGGTCTCATCGCGGCCTTGCCTGCCTGCCGCGGCGAATACCGCTCCGGTGTGGTCGTCGAGGCAGTCCGGACCTAGGGCGCATAGCTGCGCCTGGGGGCCCAACTCCAAAAAGCCGGTGACGCCTTGAGCGCCTGCCCAGCCCAGCGTGTCGCGGAACCGGACGGTATGACGGGCCTGGGAGACCCAATAGTCGGGACAGCACAGGTCGGCGGTGGGTGTGCCGGTGAGGTTGGACACGACCGGGATGCTCGGCGGGTGATAGGTCAGCGCCTCGGCCGCCTCGCGTAGCTGGGGCAGGATCGCGTCGATGTGGGGGGAGTGAAACGCGTGCGCGACCCGCAACCGGGTGACCTTGCGTCCTTGGGCCTGGCATTGTCGGGCGACCTCGGCGACGGCGTCCGCGTCGCCGGAGATCACCGTGGCCGCGGGCCCATTGACCGCGGCGATCGCGACCTGTTGCTCGCGGCCGGCCAGCAGCGCGGCGACCTCCTGCTCACTCGCTTGGACCGAGACCATCGCGCCAGCGGGCAGGGTGCCCATCAGCCGGCCGCGGGCGGCCACGAACGCGCATGAGTCGGCCAGCGACCACACGCCGGCGAGATACGCCGCAGCCAGCTCGCCGACGGAGTGGCCGACCAGGAAATCGGCGGTCAGCCCCCAGGACCCGACCAGGCGGAACAACGCGACCTCGACCGCGAACAGCCCGGCTTGCGCGAACGTCGTCTGGTCCAACAGCTCCGCGTCGGCCGATCCCGCCTCGGCGAACAGCACGTCTTGCAACGACCGGCCCAGATACCCGTCCATGTGGCCGCAGACCGCGTCCAACGCCTGCGCGAACACCGGGAACGCCGCGTACAACCCGCGGCCCATCCCCGCTCGCTGCGCGCCCTGGCCCGGCAACAACACCGCCACACCCCCGGCTGTCCCGGTCGCGCCCTGAACCACACCCGGCCACGGCTCACCCGCAGCCAACGCGTCCAAGCCCGCCAACAGCCCGTCACGGTCAGAGCCCACGACCACCGCGCGATGGGTGAACAGCGACCGCGACCCCAACGAGCGGCCGACATCGGCCACGGCCAGCTCGGGGCGGGCTCGCGCATGCTCGGCCAACCGCCCCGCCTGCCCCGCCAACGCCTCGGGCCCTCGGCCCGACAACACCCACACACCCACACCCTGGACAAGCTCATCCTGGTCTTGGGCAGGCTGGTCTTGGGCGGGTGGGGCTTGCTCCAGGATGAGGTGGGCGTTGGTGCCGCTGATCCCGAACGAGGACACACCCGCCCGGCGGGGCTGGCCGGTGTCTGGCCATGGGATGGCTTGGGTGAGCAGCGCCATGCCGGCGTCGTCCCAGTCCACATGTCTGGTCGGCTCATCCACATGCAGGGTTTGCGGCAGGAGCCCGTGACGCATGGCCTGCACCATTTTGATGATCCCACCTACGCCGGCCGCCGCTTGGGCGTGGCCGATGTTGGACTTCAACGACCCGACCCACAACGGCCGCCCCTCCGGCCGGTCCTGCCCGTAGGCGACCGCGAGCGCGCCCGCCTCGATCGGGTCGCCGAGCACCGTGCCGGTGCCGTGCGCCTCGACCGCGTCCACCTGTGCGGGATGCAGCCCGGCGTTGGCCAGCGCTTGGGCGATCACCCGTTGTTGGGACGGCCCATTCGGCGCCGTCAACCCGTTGCTGGCGCCGTCTTGGTTGACCGCCGATCCGGCTATGACCGCTAACACCGGGTGGCCGTTGCGTTGCGCGTCGGACAGCCGCTCCACGAGCAGCATGCCCGCGCCCTCAGACCAGCCCGCGCCGTCCGCGGTCGCGGAGAACGCCTTGCACCGCCCGTCCGGGGCCAGCCCACGCTGGCGGGAAAACTCCACGAACAGCATCGGGGTGGCCATCACCGTCACCCCACCGGCCAACGCCAGCGAGCACTCGCCGCGGCGTAGGGCTTGGCAGGCCAGGTGCAGCGCGATCAGGGAGGACGAGCAGGCCGTGTCCACACTGACCGCGGGGCCTTGCAACCCCAACGTGTAGGCGATGCGGCCCGAGGCCACACTGGCCGTCGTGCCGGTGCCCAGGTAGCCCTCCAGCTCCTCGGGCGGTCGCTGCAGCCGTGAGGCGTAGTCGTTGTGGATGATCCCGACGAACACGCCAGTGTCGCTGCCGGCCAGCGACGCCGGGTCGATCCCGGCCCGCTCTACCGCCTCCCAGCAGGTTTCTAATAGGAGCCGCTGCTGCGGGTCGATCGCTAAGGCCTCCCGCGGGCTGATCGTGAAAAACCCGGCGTCGAAGTCGGCGGCGTCGCGCAGGAACCCGCCATGGCGTGTGTAGCTGGTGCCCACCCGGTCAGGGTCGGGGTCATACAACCGCTCCAGGTCCCAGCCCCGATCGGCCGGGAACGTCGAGACCGCATCGACGCCCGCGGCCACCAGCTCCCACAACCCCTCCGCGCTGTCCACCCCGCCAGGGAACCGGCAGCCCACCCCCACGATCGCGACCGGCTCGTCCACCCCCACCACACCAGCCGCCATCGACGGGACCACCGCGCCCGCGCCGATCAGCTGTACTCGCAGATGGGCGGCCAGCCTGGCTGGGGTGGGATAGTCAAACGCCAGCGTGGCAGGGAGCCGCAGCCCCGTCGCCGCGCTCAGCCGGTTGCGGAGCTCTATCGCGGTCAACGAGTCGAACCCCAACTCGCGGAACTCCCGCCCCGCCTCGACCGCCTCTAGCCGGCTGTGGCCCAACACCACCGCCGCCTCGGCCGCCACCAGCTGCGCCAGCACCCGCTCACCCTCAGCCTGGGACAACCCCGCCACACGCCGCCGCAACACCAACTCATCAGACGCACCGTCGCCAGGCGGCGCGGCGGTGGTGGTGGGGCGGCCGGCCAGCCCGGCCAGCCCGGCCAGCAGCCCGGGCAGGCTGCCCGCCGCCGCTTGGGCGCGCAACCCGACCGGGTTCCAACACGCCGCCGTCACGACCGCCTCGTCCAGGCCAAGAGCGGTGTCAAGCAACGCCAACCCCTGCTCGGCCGACAGCGGGAGAACGCCCTGGCGGGCCATGCGCGCCAGGTCGGCCTCGCTCAGGTCACCGGTCATAGCCCCGCGCTGAGCCCACAAGCCCCAGGCCAGTGAGACCGCGGCCAGGCCACGCGCCCGACGATGCGCCGCCAACGCGTCCAAGAAGGCGTTCGCGGCCGCGTAGTTGGCCTGACCTGGGCTGCCGAGCACACCCGCGATCGAGGAGAACAGCACGAACGCGGACAAGTCGAGATCTTGGGTCAGCTCATGCAAATACCACGCGGCATCCGCCTTGGCCGCCAACACCGAATCCACCCGCTGCGGTGTCAACGCGGCGATCATCCCATCATCCAACACCCCCGCGGCGTGCACCACCCCCACCAACCGGCTCACCGCGGTAATCGAGCCCACCAACCCCGCCAACGCGTCACGATCGGCCACGTCACAGGCCGCCACCGTGACCTGCGCGCCCAGCTCGGTCAGCTCGGCCTCCAGCTGGTCGGCACCCGCAGCCTGGGGCCCGCGCCGGCTGGCTAACACCAGCCGCCGGACCCCGTGGGCGGCTACCAGATGGCGGGCGACCACCCCGCCCAACGCCCCCGTCCCACCCGTGACCAACACTGTGCCTTGGGATAGGGGCGGGGGGATGGTCAGCACGACCTTGCCGACATGACGCGCCTGGCTCATATGCCGCAACGCCCGCTGCGCTTGGCGGACATCCCACGTCGTCACCGGCAGGGGGTCCAGCACGCCGCGTTCGAACAGGCCCACCAGCTCGCCCAGCATCGCCTGGATGCGATCGGGAGCCACCTCTATGAGGTCGAACGCTTGGTAGGCGACGCCGGGATGCGCTCTCG
>JBOGEA010000012.1:0-35142 GCA_050743205.1 Egibacteraceae bacterium
GTGCCAGCATGCCCGGGGACAGGTCGACGCCGACGACGTCGTGGCCGAGCCGGGCGAGCAGGAGCGAGGCGACGCCGGTGCCGCAGCCGACGTCGAGCAGGCGCAGCGGCGCCTCGCCGAGCAGCCGCCGGTGACGGGCCGGCGCTCGCCGATGACGCCGCGATCGCGGCGCTGCTGGCGCGCAACGGGGTGCCCGACGGGCCGCGGGCCCCCAGTCGCAGCAGTTGGGACCAGGCTCGATGCTCGGCGGGGGTGCGCAGGCCGTGGCCCCAGCGCTGGTCGTAGCCGGGGGCGCTCTGGTCCCAGGTGCGGGCGATCCACTCGTGGGTCAGGTCTGCATGCGCTCGCGCCACGGTGACTCCTCGGTAGGGAAGGCGGCCGCCACGAGGCGGCGTGTGTGGGGATGGGTGGGGCGCCCGAGCACCTCGGCGATCGGGCCCTGCTCGGCGACCGCGCCGTCGGCCAGCACCACGACGCGGTCGGCGACGCTGGCCACGACCTTCAGGTCGTGGCTGATGAACAGCAGCGACAGTCCCAGCCTCCGCCGCAGGTCGTCGAGCAGCTCGAGGATCGCGGCCTGCACGGAGACGTCGAGCGAGGAGGTGATCTCGTCGCAGACCAGGACGTCGGGCCGGCCCGCCAGCGCCCGGGCGATCGCGACGCGCTGGCGCTCACCGCCGGACAGCTCCCAGGGGTAGCGCTGGCCCACCGCGCCGGAAAGGCGCACCTGCTCGAGGAGGCGCGCCGCCTCGCCGCGCGCGCCGGCCGGGCTCAGCCCACGCAGCAGCCGCGCCGCCCTGGCGATGCTCGCGCTGGCGGTGTGGCGCGGATTCAGCGACTCGGCGGGGTTCTGGAACACCATCTGGACGCGGCGGCGCTGCGCGCCGGTGCGCGCCGCCGCCCCCCCGGCGAGGGGCTGCCCGTCGAGCAGGACCGCGCCCGACGCCGGCCGCTGCAGGCCGACGACGCAGCGGGCGATCGTCGTCTTGCCGCTGCCTGAGGAGCCGATGAGCGCGACGCACTCGCCGGGCGCGACTGAGAACGACACGTCTCGGACCGCGGCGACCGTACGGCCGCGCCTGCCGTGCACGACGGTCAAGCTCTCCACGCGCAGCGCAGATCTCCAAGGCTCGGGTTTCTGGCAGCAGACCTTGCGGGCAGCGCGCTCCTCAAGGTGCGGTTGTAGAACGCTGTGGCCGGTATGACCGGCCACCTGTTGCATACCAGTTGCCGGGTCACGACCGCTCCCCTCGTGTCCAACGGGCCGCCACCCCGGCTTGACGATGAGCGCGCAGGCCGGCTTGCCACCACAGCCGGCAATTCCAGCATCCCAGCCGTTGCGACCGAGGGATGCCGGTGCCCTGGAGCTGAAGAACACCACGAGTGCGGACTGCGGGTGCGGCGTATGCTCCGGCGCTTGGACCCGTCCTGGCCCGGTGACGACCCCTCCCGCCGCCCTGGGTGCCACGCGCGACGCGGACTGCAACCCACCCGCTCACGGGCAGTCGCTGCGTCAAGAGGTAGTGGCGTTTTCTGCGACGGATCCTCGTGGCCCGCGGTGGCCGTGACGTCTACCGCGCAGAGAAGGAACAGCGCAGCAATCGCGTATCACGCGCACTTTGAGATGCGCTACTCTATGCATAGAGCGGGAGTGAGCTGTGAAGACTGTCTTGCGGGCATTTGTCATTGTCGCCATCATTGTTGAAGTCGTTCTTATTGGAGTGAGTTGGACGTCCGATCCCAATCCGGACTTCTGGAGCCCACTGCTTTTTGGCTCGGCGATCATAGCCCAGCTGCTTTTGTTGAGCTATATAAACGGCAACTGGGATAGCTGGGACCCGACCAAGAAGGCCATTGTCGCCGTCGGGGCCGTTGCCTTGCCCATCGTCGTGCCTCTGGCGGTGGGGCTCATCGTGATGGGCGCGATCGTCGCCTTCGTCCTTTGGGCAATTCGAGGCGACTGGTTTGGAAGGAACTAAGCACCTAATGGACCAGTCCATCATCCAACTCACGCTGGAGTTCGTGTCCCAGACGACCTGGGGCGAGGCCCGGATCGTGGTCGAGCAGCACCCTGGCTGCTCACGCAGGCGGCCGACGACGCGCTGGGCCTGGCGATCTCTGCGGCTCGAGCCCACGGCGACGCTGGCGCCGCCGCCGGCTTCGAGCAGCACCGGCAGGTGCTGCGCTGGTGCCGTGAGATCGGGATCCGGGCAGCGTTCGAGGAGGTCCGACGCCGCAGCGAGGGGCTGCCGGCGGAGGCCGCGTCGGAGCGTGAGCGCACGCTGCGAATGCGGGCCGTGTCGCTGTTCGAGAGGTACCAAGCCACCGGCGCGAGGGACGACCTCGACAGCGCGGTCCGCTGCTGGCAAGACGCCGTCGAGATCACGTCCCCCAGCTCGCCCATCTACCCGTTCATGCTCAACCTGCTCGCCATCGCGCTGAAGGCCCGCTACGGGCTGACGAACCAGTTGGGCGATCTGGGCGCGGCAGTCGATGCGCATCGCGGTGCCGTGGGCGCGTGCCCGCGGGGTTCCGAGCACCGCGCCGGGCTGATGAAGAACCTCGGCGTCACCTTGATGGAACGCCATGAGGCCACCGGGTCCCGAGCCGATCTCGACGAGGCGGTCGTGGTGTACCGCGGCGCTGTGGACGCGGCTGGCGAAGGCTCGGACGGGCTCCTTGGCCTGCTCGACCACCTGTTCACCGCGCTGGGGAAGCGGTTCGTGCTCCTTGCTGACTCGGCTGACCTGGACGCCGCGATCGAGGTTGTGCGCCGGGAGGCATCGCTGGCCACGCCCAGCTCCCACGCCTATCTGACCTCGCGCATGGAGTTGGGGGTGTGCCTTGTCGACAGGTTCGCCCGGCAAGGGGACGTGCGTGATCTCGACGCGGCGGTCGAGGTGGTGGGGGAAGCCGTCACGGCGAGCCCTCCGGGGCATCCCCAGCTGCCCGCTCTGCTCCAAGTACTCGGGAACGCGCACTCGCGGCGGTACGAGCACGCGCACCAGATCGCCGACCTGAACGCGTCCATCGTTCGGTACAAAGAAGCGGTCGAGGCCACGCCAGCAGGCTCACCAGAGCGCCCTACGTACCTCTACAACTGGGGGAAAGCGCTGGAGGCGCGCTACGAGCGCACGGGCGGCCTGGCCGACCTGGACGACGCCATCGCCGCGTTCCGGCGAGCCGCCGAGCCTGTCCAAGCCGGCTCGCCTGGCCGTTTCCTCGCGGCGCTGGCCTTCAGCCTGCGCTCCCGCTACAGCAACACCCACCGGGGAGAGGACCTGGACGAGGCGATGCGGCTGGTGCCACAGATGCGCGAGGCGCCCTCGACGAGCTGGGAGGAGCGGGCGGAGCGGCTGGCAGAACGCGCGGGCGGTCTCGGCGCGAAGTTCAGCCAGGACGGCGACCTGTCCGACCTGAGCAAGGCGATCGAGCTGTACCGAGAGGCGCGGGACCTGGCCCCGGCCAGCTCGTTCGCCCAGCTCGGCTTGTCCGCCAACCTGGGCGGGAGCCTGCTGAAACGCTACGAGCGCACCCACAACCGTGACGACCTCGACGAAGCAATCGGGCTGTTCGAAGAAGCGGCGCGACGGGGCAAAGGCACTCTTGAGCTCCCGAACATCTTGAACGGCCTCGCGATGGGCTTGCGCCGCCGCTACGAGCGGGACGGCGATCGCGGGGACCTGACGTCCGCGGTCGCGCAGTTCCGGCAAAGTTGCCGGCTCGGGCTCAAGTCGGCGCCGAGGGCGGTGCTCGCCGCAGGGACCTGGTGGGGGAGTTGGGCGGCCGATCGGGGGGCGTGGCAGGAGGCAGCCGAGGCGTACGGCTCCGGCCTCGATGCGGCACAGCGGCTGGTCGGCCGGCAGTCCGCCCGGCGGGAGAAGCAGACCTGGCTGAGCCTGGCCAAGGGCCTCGGCTCGGGATTGGCGTACGCACTCACCATGACGGGAGCGCGGGAAGAGGCGGTCACCGCGCTGGAGCGTGGCCGGGCGGTGCTGCTGGCGGAGGCGTTGGAGCAAGGCGCGGTCACCACGGTCTCCTTCGATGTGATCGCTGCCGCGGCCAAGCCGGCGCCGCTCGTCTACTTCGCCGCGGCGGCTCCGGGTGGCATCGCCTTGATCGTCGGGACGGACGGGGGCGTGACCGATGTGCCCCTGGCCGGCTTGACCGACCAGGCGCTCCGCGACAAGGCCAGGGAGTACGTCAAGGTCTACTACGAGCGGTACGACCGGGACACGGGCTACGCGGCGTGGGAGGCGGCGCTGGCCGAGGTGGGCCAGTGGCTGTGGCGGCACGTCATGGGCGCGGTCCTCGAGGCGGTGGCCGGCGCCGCCGAGGTTGTGCTCATCCCAACCGGGCTTCTCGGGGAGTTGCCGTTGCACGCAGCCTGGACCGTCGATCCGGCGGCCCCGACCGGCCGGCGGTACGCGCTCGATGAGGCCCGCATCTCCTACAGCGCCAACGCCCGCGCACTGGCCGCGGCCCGACGGGCCGCGGTCCAGGCCACGGCCGACTCGATCCTCATCGTCGAGCAACCCCTCCCTCTTGCCTTCGACCTGGCGCCACTGTCCCACGCCGAGGAGGAGGCGGCGGCGGTCGCGCGTGCCTTCGCCGGCTCGCGTCCCCTCGGCGAAACGCCCCGGATCACTTGGCTGCGGCACGGCGACGCCACACACGAGGCGGTCAAAGCCGAGCTGGCCCGGCACGCCGTGCTGCACCTGTGCTGCCATGGTTGGTTTTTCCCACTCGAGTCGATGCCGGGCTGCGTGCTCATGCTGGCCGACGGCGGGATCCTGACGGCGGGGCACACGGCGGAGCGGCAGGGGGGCCCCGCACGGTTGGCGGTCCTGTCCGGCTGCGAGACGTCGATGGCGGGGATGGACCTGCCCGACGAGGTGATGGGACTGCCAACCGGCCTGGTCGAGGGTGGCGTGGCGGGAGTCGTCGGGTCGCTGTGGTCGGCGCGTGAGCAGAGCACGGCGGTGCTCGTGACGCGGTTCTACGAGCTCATGTTTGTCGATGGGCTTACGCCGAGCGAGGCCTTGCGGCGGGCGCAGCGGTGGGTCCGGGACGCCACCAACGAAGAGATCACGGCCCGTTTCCCCGCGCTGACCGGCGCTCCAGCCGGCGGCGATCGGGCACGTCAGGTCTGGGGAGCGGCTCGCCCCTACCGCCACCCCAAGTTCTGGGCCGCGTTCGCCTACACAGGGGCATAGCGCGAGGCTACAGTCGAGGCGTGAAAGGGGCGGGGGATGGCTGACGACGATCGGGTGCTCGTGGAGGCGGCGCGGGCGGTCCGCTACTACCTGCCGGGGTTGGTGGACGATCCCGCGGAGGCCGAAGAGGTCGACGCCGCGCTGATGACGCTGCTCGAGCGGGACCGTGCGGGCGAGGACGTCCTCGACGAGCTCGCCGAGCTGTTCCAGCGCCACGACGGGCTGCTGGAATGGGTGGCGGTGTTCCTCGAGACCGGGCTGCCTCCCGACCTGGCCCCGGCGGACGAGAAAGGGATATCGCCGCTCCCGGGCGCAGGGTCGCCGGTTGCGCTGGATCGGTTCGTGTGCCCAGTCGGCGGAGACTACGTCCGGTGGCGGCGCAACGTCGGTGAGGTGCTCACGTGCCCCCGCCACGGCGTGGCCCTCGTCCCCGCTGATGCATGATCCCCGAGTTGCTGGAGACCGTGGGGGACAGGTTCGCCGACCGGTGGGTCGCCGCGGTGTTCTCGCCGGCGTTCGGGTTCTGGGCCGGGGGGCTGCTCGCCTGGCTGTCGGCGCACGGCGGGGCCGACGGGTGGCGTGCGCTCCAGGCGCTGGTCGGGGGGCTCAGCGGCGCGCTCCAAGCCGCCTTGGTCGTGGCTGCCCTCCTCACCGTGGTCGCGTCGGGGGCGCTCGTGCAGCGCTCGACGCTGCCGGTGCTGCGGCTCCTCGAGGGCTATTGGCCGAAGCGGCCGCCTGGCCTGGTCGCGATCAGGGCGCAGCTCGTCGACCGGCAGCGCCAGCGGCAGGAGGACCTCTCAGAGGAGCTCCAAGCGCTGGCCGGGCCCGTCACGGGCGGCCACGCGAGCGCCGGGCAGGCCGAGCGGCACGTGGAGCTCGACGCGCTCCTGGCCAGGCTGCCGACCGACCCGAACCGTATCCTGCCGACGCGCCTGGGGAACGTGCTCCGCGCTGCCGAGAGCCGGCCCTACGACAAGTACCGCCTTGAGTCCGTGCGCTGCTGGGTCCCGCTGTGGCTGGTGCTGCCGGAGACGACCCGCGCGGAGCTGGCAGCCGCGCGCGGCAAGCTCGACGGGGCGGTCGCGGCGTGGGTCTTTGGCGCGGCGTTCGTCGTGTGGACGCCTTTGGCCTGGTGGGCGGCGGTGGTCGCGCTGGCCGTGCCGTTCGCGGCCTACTCCTGGTGGGCCCTGGACGCGGCACGCCACTACGCCGACCTCGTGGAGGCCGCGTTCGACCTGCACCGTGGCGCCCTCTACCGGGCGCTGCGGCTGGGGCTGCCGCGCAGCCCCGCCCAGGACCGGGTGGTGGGGGAGTTCGTGAGCTCCTACCTGCTGCGCGGCTCTGACCGTGCCGACTCGATCTTGCTCGACCCTGAGACCTGACCCCGCGGGATCAGCCCAGCCCGCCCACGCAGGTGAACGCGGCCCAGTCGGCGGGGTGGCGGTAGCGGCGGGCCGCCGCCCACAGCGGGCGCGCCCGAGCGGGCACCGACGCCCCGCCGAGCGTGGGGATGTCGGGGAAGCGGGCGGCGATCTGGCCGTTGGTGGCGTCCCGCGCCCAGATCTGCGCCCGCCGCAGCGCCTCGCCGGCCGCCAAGCCATCCCGGCAGCGCTCGTAGAACCCGGACAAGATGACCAGCGTCGCGTCCTCGCCTACCGCCCACTGGGCGCCGACGACGGTCGCCGCCCCGGCCTCGAACAGCGCCACCGGCAGCCCGACGACCTCGTCGGGCACGCGGCTGCCCGCGACCCCGCTCTCGCACGCGGCCAGCACCACGAGCGCGTCGTCGACCAGCCGGCTGGCGAGGACGTCCGCGACGGTTAGGGCCTGGGCAGGAATAACGTTGTGGTTTGTCCTGGTTCGGTCTGACGTCGCGGTCAGCGGCCGGGATGTTGTGTGCGGGATATCGGCGGTATACCGCCGATATCCCGCACACAACAAACGCCTGGCAGGGCGGGTGTGCGATTACGGGCGGATGCGCCCGAGCAGGCACATCACACCGGGAACGCCGCGAGGCGAGCGGGTGGGTGGTTGCGGAGCAACCGCAGGGTTTCGGTGGGAACAGCAACGTTATTTATGCCCAGCCCCTTAGCGGCTCGTCTCCCGCGAGGAACAGGCAGCTTCCCAGCGGCTCGAGCACGTCGGCTCGGCCGTGACAGGAGAAGTGCGCGACGGATACGCGGGGCAGTGCCCGGCGGACGTTGGCGAGCGTCGCGTCCTCGCCGAGCAGCGCTGGTGGGCTTGAGACCGGCCCGCTCGATGCTCGCGCCTCCCACGCCGCATGCCGGAGCGGCGGGAGGGACGAGGGGCGCGGGTCGGCCACGGTCAGTGTCGGCGCGGCCCGCAGGTCGAGGTGTGGGCGGCGGAGGGTGAGGCTGCGCGCGTTCGGCGCGACGACGAGGGCCAGCGCGTCGACCGCGTACCGGCGGCCGGTTGGGAACGAGCCGTCCGGCGTCCACGCGGCCTGAAGCGGGATCTGCCCGAGTAGCCCGGTCGGCACGAGCACAAGGGGCTCGGCGGCGTCGAACCGCTCGGTGAGAGGTCGCACTGCGGCGTCCCACACCCACCGCCCCTCGGTGGACAGCGCCTCGCGCCACCGCGACCGGTCGGCGTGCCGCTGGCCGTAGGCGGTCGCGAGCGCATCCGCCCGGTCGGCGACCGCGCCACGGGTCAGGCTCGGCATCCAGACGACGTCGTGCTGGACTGCGCCCGCGTCGGGCCGCGCGACGAGCGCGAGCCCGCCCGCGTCGCTCGCGACGAGATAGACGACCGGGCAGGGCGGGACCGGCGCGGGAGCTCCAGGCGAGGCGGTCGCACGCTGTTGGAGCGCCTCGGTGAGCAGCAGCGCACGTCCGTGCTCGACGGTCTCGGCGGCCCCGGCGAGGTCGCCGACCCGCGCGAGCGCGTAGGCCGCGTTGTGCGGCAACGTCTGCACCGCCTGGAGCCACGTCTCGCGGTGGCTGCGGAGCCGGTGCAGCCGGAACAGCTCCCCGGCGGCATCGAGCCCGTACCGGTACGCCCGGACGGCCTCGTCCCAGTCCTGGCGGGCCAACGCCCAGTCCCCCCCAGCTCGTCGCCGACCCGATCGCCTGCTCCGGCAGCCGCTGGAGCCCCAGCGACGCGGCCTGCTCGTAGGTCGCGCGCGCCCGAGCCGCGTCCTGCTCATCCCGGCGGAGCGTGGCGCGCTCGGCCAGGCTGTCGGCCAGGCCGGCGACAAGGCGGACGAACTCGGTGGAGCGGTCCGAGACCGTGGCGGCGGCCTCCTCCTGGAGGCGGACCGCGTCCTCGACGTCGGCGAGACGTCCCAGCCGCTGCCCGCGTGTGTACAGGTCGACGCCGACGTTCCCCTGGTACATCGCGCGGTCGAGCGACCCTGAGGGGACGGCGGCCCGGTGCGCGGTCAGGACGGCCTCGAGGTCGTGGAGGTCGCCGCTCGCGTCGAACCGGGCGAACAGGGCGTTGCCCAGGCTGTTCAGCGAGGCCGCGCGCTGGATACTGTCCTCGGGGGCCGCATCGACGGCCGCTTGGAACAGCGTGAGCGCCTGCTCGAGGTCCGCTTCTCCGCTGGTGCGCCGGAACCGAGCGAGCAGGCTGACCGCATAGTTGTGGTACTTCTCCGCGTCTGGCTGCGCGCCACCCTCCGGGTCGGCGGTCCGCGCATGCAGCGTGATCGCCTCGTCGAGGCACCCAAGCTGGCCGGTGTGCTCGTACAGCTCCTGGAGGCACGCGGCGAGGTTGTTGCGGCACGAGGCCTGGGCCGGGCTGCCCTCGGCGAACACGCCGGCCGCCTGCTCGAGCAGCTCCCTCGCGCGCTGCAGCGCGGCCTCGTCGCCGGTCTCGCGGAAGCGCGCGAGCAGGGTGTTCCCGAGGTTGCTGTCGATGCCGGCGGCGTGCTCGCTGGGGCGGGCGACGAGGCCGCGCGCGACCTCGAAGCACGATACGGCCTCTTCCAGGGAGCTGGCCGAGTTCTCGAGCTCGTAGTGGTCCAACAGCGCGTTGCCCAGGCTCGTCAGCGCACTCAGCTCGCTGGCGCTGCCCGCCGTCGCCGCCCGCGCCTCGCGCAGCACGCAGAGCGCCTCGTCGAGCGTGCCAGAGACGGCGGTCGCGGCCGCCTTCGCCCGCAGCGCCTGGCCGAGGCTGACCAGGTACCCGCCCCGGACGACTCTGCGGTCCTCGGTCTCGGCCAGCGCCCCCCGGCACCGCGCGATCGCGGTGTCGAGCGCGTCGAGGTGGTGGTCCGCCTCGACGACGTCGATGTGCGCGAGACCCTCGCTGTGCAGGGCAATCGCCGCGTTGCGCCCGAGGTCGCGCAGCCCCGTGACGGCCTCGGCGAACAGCCCGAGCGCGCGGTCGAGATCGGCGCGGCTGCCCGTCCCGCTCGTAGCGGTCGGTCAGCGCCGTCGCGAGGTTGCTCGCGTAACCCGGCCGGTTCGGGTCGTCACCGGTCGCCGTGGCGTAAGCGCGGCTGAACCACTCGATCGCCTCGTCCAACGCCTCTTGGTGGGCCTGCCCAGCCCGGGCGCGGTGGATCCTGGCCGCGCCGCCCAACCCCCAGAACATCGCGACCTGTGCCGCCTCCAGGCCCGCAAACCCGGGATGCTCCACTGCCTGGTCGGCGAGCGCGACCGCCTCGTCGAGCCGGGTAACATCCCCGGTCTCCGCGAACACCCCGAGGGCAGCCCGCACCTGTGCCTCCAGCATGTCCCACGCCCGCTCCATCGCCCCACGATCGTATCCCCGCGTATCCCCGGCGCCGCAGGCCAGGCGGGGCAGCAGCGTGACGTCGGAGGCGGCCTCCGCGAGAGGCAAGCGGTCGCCCAGGTCCCCTCGTCAGCGCGGGGGTCCTCAGCGGTTCGGCCGTCGCGACCACGACCGCGTCTACCGCCGACGGGATCGGTCAGGCTCCACAGCAGTTGGCGGCTGACCACGGCGTCGAACTCGGCGTCGGCGAACCAGGTGGCTTCGGCGCTGCCCTGGTGGAACGCCACCCGCAGCCGGTCCCGCGCGGCGTTTCCGACGCGCGCCAGCACACAACCAAGAGCTGTGACGGGCAGCCGTGCCATCACGACAGACCAGGGGGAGATGTCCTCATCCGGGCAACAGCGGCAGGTCCCGCCCCACGCGGCGTGACATCGGACCTCTGGCAACAACCTAGGTTGCGGAGGGCGGTGCCGAGGCCTATCGTGTCGGCATTACGTTCCCGCGTTCGCCGATGCTGCGAGCGCGTATGCAGTCCCCGGGAGACCCATGTGGTCTCCCGCATTTTTTGCGCCCCAACCCATGCCCAAGGATCCCATTGGGTTGGGGCGACTACTTGACGTGGGAGGTAAGGGACAGGGATGGAGAACGCGCGTGCAGGCGGCAATCGCCGCGCTCGCCTGTTTATCGACTTCTGGAACTTCCAATTGAATTGGAACGACCGGATGGGACAGGCAGTCGGCTGTGACTGGAAGGCGCTTCCAAACAGAATTCTCGCGCGAACGACGGATCTGATCTCGGCCGCAGGCTGGAGCGGTGCGCTCGAGCTCGAGGAAACGCTTCTCTACGCGTCGGTAGACCCTCAGACCGAAAGCAAGTTACGTGGGTGGCTCGAGAGCTTTGTGGGTCGTTTGCCCAGCTATAACGTGAAGATCCGGGAACGTCGCGCCCGAGCCAAGAATGTCCACTGCCGGAATTGCGGGAAGGACCTCGCGGCGTGCCCCGATTGCGCTCAGCCCTTTGTCCAGAAACTGGAGAAGGGTGTGGATGCGGCCATCGTTACTGATCTCCTGTCGCTGGCATGGCAGGGTGGCTACGACGTCGCGGTTCTCGTGTCTGGAGACGCTGACTTCATCCCTGCGGTCGAGCACGTGCAGGCAAAGGGGTTGAAGGTCGTGAACGCAAGTTGGTCTCGCCACGGGTTCGAGTTAAAAAAGACGTGCTGGGCTTCATTCGATCTTGATGAGATCGCGCAGGACGTCGTGCGCGAGCAGGACCACTGACTCAGAATTCACGCGGATAGGCGACTGCGAGGCCCCGTCTTCCGTACATGCGGTTCGCCCAGCGCCGGTGTCGACTTCTGTCGTCTATTTGACGACCCAGTGACACAGCGAGGGCATCACCTGCAGGCGCGTGCGACGGCGGCGGCGGCGTGGAGGGCGTCGTCCGTCGTGGGTGATCGTGCGGTGGGTGACCATGCGGACGCGCTGGCCTTGGGACTCCCAGCAGCGAACTCCGGCCGACCACAGACGCGCGGCGATCTCGCCGGCGCTGATTCCTGCCTGGTCGCTGAGCTTGAAGTAGACGATGTTCGTCTTGACCATCCGCGACGTATGTGTCGCCGATGCTCCATACAAGTCAGCTCGGCGTGACCCGCGACGCGTGCAACCCGACCCCACCAGACTTGACTCACGCGCAACAGGTCTCGTCCCTCCAAGCGCCTAGAGTGCCACGATCATCACGTTCGGGCGCAGCCTTGGAGATGTCTCTCGGGACCGCGAGAGATTGCCACCGCCCAGTTGTATGAAACCCTGCACACCATTGGCAAACGTGTGTAGGTTTTCATCCATGAACGAGGGGAAGAGCGCTCACAGGCTCGGCGTCCCGTGGCCCACGTTCACCGCGGGCCAGGCGCGTGCCGCGGGCCTGGCTTGGCGAGGGCTTTACAAGCTGCGAGACCAGGGTGAGGTCATCGAGATATCACGTGGAGTCTTCCGTTTCGCTGATGCTCCGCCGCTCGCCCATCCCGAGTTCGTCGCTGTCGCCTGGCGCGCGCCACACGGAACCATCTGCTTGACCTCCGCGCTGCAATGGTGGAGCTTGACTGACGAGCTTCCTCGCGAGGTCCATCTCGCCGTCCCGCGTGGCGCGCACCGACCCACCATCACCTACCCACCCACGCGCGTGCACATCTTCGACGCCGGCACGTTCGACGCCGGCCGCGTTCGCGTCGATGCTGGAGACGACGAGCCCATCTGGATCTCGTCCGCGGATCGGACCGTCGTCGACATGATGAGGCTGCGACACCGGGTAGGGCCGGACCTGGCGCTCAACAGCCTGCGCCGGTATCTCGCGACTCCTGACGCTTCCCCGGGCGCCTTGCTGCGGCTCGCTCGCACGCTGCGGGTGGAGACCGCGGTGGCTGCCGCGCTCGAGGTCCTCCAATCATGAGCACACAGCCCAGCCGTTCGACCGCCTCCGGCCGCGTCTACCTCGACCTGCAGCGGCGGGCTCGCGAGGAGCGCAAACCGACGAAGGAGTTGCTGGTCCGTTATGTCCACGAACGCTCGCGGTCTTCGACGTCCGTCGGGCAACCGCGGACCTCGACATGCTCGCGAGAGGCCTTGACAATCAGACCGCAACGGTGACGCGTCTGGTGAGCGACATCGCCGCGCAGGATCTCGATTTCGATGATGGTGTGGGATTCGACGTCAGCAGCGTCAGAGCCGAGGTGATCCGTCAGGACGATCTCTACCCAGGAGTGCGCGTCCACGTTCCCACGCGTATCGCCACGGCCCAGATTCCCCTCAAGCTGGATGTCAACTTCGGCGACCCCGTCACGCCCGGCCCTACTGAGATCCTCTACCCGGCGCTCCTCCACCAGCCGTTCTTGTTGTGGGGTCCATCCCCTCGTCACCGTGCTCGCGGAGAAGGTCGAAAACGATGGTGCGACGTGGCGACGCCAACACACGCGAGCGCGACTTCGCCGATGTCTGGCTGCTGACCCGCGTCCATGCGGTCTATGCCGATGACCTGGCAACCGCGATCGCCGCTGCCGCGGAGCACCGTGGCACGGCGATGACCCCCTTGGCAGAGGCGTTGAGCACGCTGCCAGAACGCCGCCAGCGTGCCTGGTCGGCGTTCGTGCGCCGTGCTGGCCTCGAGCTGTTGCCGGCGACGCTCGTCGAGGTCGTCGACGACACCCGCGTCTTCGCTGACCCGCTCCTGGCGGGACGGGTCCCGGGGCGGCGCTGGAACCGTCCGGACGCTCCTTGGTCTAGCGAGATCTGATGGCGGCCACTCCCGCGGGCTGCAAGCACCGGACTCGCTGATCGGCCACGCGCGCACGTTCTTCCGGGCCGGTCTCGGTGGTAACGAGCGCTTCCAAGAGCCCGGCGGCGCTGGCGACGAGCGGGAACGGCTGCTCGAGTCGCCGCAGGTGCCGCGCAACGCCGCCGTCGAGCGAGCCGTCTGCAAGGACATTCCGGCGGCGCCATCCGCAACGCGGCCCTGCAGCGCGGTCTGGCTCCCCTCGACAACCCGACCGAGCAGGGGCAGCTCTTGGGGAGCCTCGTCGCCGCGACCCTCCACTCGCTGGCGGTCCACAGCAGCGTCCGGCTCTTCTCCTGGCGCGATGGCAAGCACGAGGTCGACCTGGTCCTCGACCATCCCGAGGCGCCGCTCGCGTTCGAGATCGGCTCGTCAGCCGACCACCACCGCACCGGCCTTGCCGCGCTCATAAAGCGGCATCGCCGGCTCCGGGGCCGCTGCTGTCTCGTCACTCCCCACGCCCCGCTCATCCACCCGGGCCAGTCGATGTCAGAGGTTGGGACCCTCTTCCTCGTCGCCTGCGCCCGCCAGGCCGAGGCAGCGCTGCCGCCGATCCCGGGGAGGTCAGGCATCGCGCTTCCTATACTCGAATCCGTGGGGCAGGACCTGAGTTCCGTGCTGATCGTCGCCGTGGCTGAGTATGCCGACAGTGCGAAGAACCGGCCGCAGGTCGCCACGGCGGCGGAGGCGTTCGGCGCGCTGTTCAACGGCTCGTCGCACGCGACGGTACACGCCGCCCTGGTCGGCGGGCCGACCAGGGAAACGATTCTCGACTCCTTGCAGACGTGGGGGAACGCCCAGCGTCCGTCAACCGGCCTGCTGCTGTGGACCGGGCACTGCGAGCTGAATGATGCCCGCCAGCCTCGCCTGCTCACGGGTCGCTCGGGAGAGGTCGTCTACGCGAATGCGTTGGCAGCCCAGATCGCCGAGGCGGCCTTCGAGCGGTGGGTCGTCGTCGTGGACGCCTGTTGGGCGCATCGGGTCCTCCAGATCGTCACGACTGAGCTGAACGACAAGGTGGGCGTGAAGCCTGACCTCGGGTTCGTGGTCCTCAGCTCCGTCGATGCGCTCGACGAGGCGGACGCGGGGCTGTTCACCGGCGCCCTCGCCGCGGTGCTGCGCGAGGGCCCCGCGCAGCGCTGGTGGAGCCGCCGCCAGCAGTTCCTCGACCTCGATCCCGTTCTGCGCAGGCTCGAGCAGTACCTGGAGCAGCATCACCCCACCGTGGGCCCTCCGGTGCCGAGCATCGGGGGATCACAAGGTCTGCGGTGCTTCCCCAACCCGCTGTATGTGGAGACGGCGGTCGCCGAGGCGTTGGACGAGGCCCACTTCCTGCCCAAGGCCGCCGGCATCGAGGCTGGCGAGACCGGATGGTTCTTCACCGGCCGGGTCGATGCGCTGCGGCGGATCCGGGCGTGGCTGCGCCGGGCCGACGATCCGCTGCTCGTCGTCACCGGCAGCGCGGGGACGGGCAAGTCGGCCATTCTCGGGCGCGTCATCACCCTGTCGGTGCCGGCCTACCGCGTGCAGGCGGAGGATGCGGGGGTCCTCGCCGGCGCTCCCGAGGGCACGGTCCCGGACCTTGGCGACGTGCAGGTCGCGTTCCACGCGCGCGAGCGGGACGTCACCGACCTGCTGGGCTTCCTCGCCGAACAGTTGGACGTGCCTGCGGCGCGCGAGGTCACCGAGCTGTTCGCTCCGATCGAGGCGAGGGCCGCCGCCCGGGAGGGCGGGTTCACGGTCGTGCTCGACGCGCTCGACGAGGCGTTCGGCGGGCACGGGCGGCGGATGATCGACGAGATCGTCATGCCGCTGACCCGCAGACCCGGCGTGAAGTTCCTGATCGGCGCACGGCCGGGCGTCGCCGACTGGGACCTCCCCGGCGATCGCGTCGTCAACCTCGACCACGCGCCCAACATGCGGGCCGACCTGCGGGAGTACGCGCGCCAGCGGCTGTCGCGGGTGGATCACTCGACCTACCGGACTGAGCCGGACCTGGCCGCAGCGGTGGCGCGCGGCGTTGCCGAGGTGAGCGGCACCAGCTTCCTCATCGCACGGGTGATCACCAAGACGTTGGCGAGCAGCCCAGTGCTGGACGTGGCCCGTCCGGGGTGGGAAACCGCGCTGCCGCGGGGGTTGGACGCGGCGTTCGAGGCCGACCTTGCCGCCTACGGCGCGCGCCACGGCCAAGAGGTCGAGCGGCTGCTCCGCGACCTGCTCGAGGCGCTGGCGTGGGACGAGGGCCAGGGCATCCCCCGCCGGCTGATCCCGCCGATGGCGCGCGCCGTGCCCGGCCGCTCCTATCAGGACGACGACGTCACGACGCTGCTGAGCCTGGCTGGTGGCCACGTCACGGAGGCGCAGATCGACGGCTGGGCTGTCTACCGCCTGTACCACGAGCAGTTCCGTGCCCACCTCCGCAAGGTCACCCTGGCTGGCGGGGTGGAGGCGGCGCAGGTCCACGCGCGCATCACCGACGCGCTGCTGGAGGTCGGCCGGGCCGACGGCTGGAGCAGCCCCGACCCATACCTGCGCCGTATCCTGCCCCGTCACGCCAAGCTGGGCGCCCGGCTCGACGACCTGGCCCTGGAGCCCGGCTATCTGGAGTCCGCCGACCCCGACGCCCTCCTCGCCATCCTCCCCCTGACCGGCGGCACCGACCCCGCCGCCCCCATCATGCGCACCTACCGCCGCGCCGCCCACACTCTCGACCCCCTCCGCCCCACCGAGCGCACCCTCGCCCTCGACATCGCCGAGGCCGCCGCCGTCGAGCCCCGCCCCACCACCCGCCTCCCGTCCCAAGTCCGCTGGCGCCGCGGCCCCACCGCCATGGAGCTCCAAACCCTCACCGGTCACACCGGTGCGGTGTTAGCGGTGGCGTTTGGGGTCATCGATGGGGACCCGGTGATCGTCAGCGGCGGTCGGGACGGCACGGTGCGGCTGTGGGACGCCCGCACCGGCCAGGCCCGCGGCCAGCCGCTGACCGCCCACATCGGTGGGGCGGAGGCGGTGGCGTTTGGAGTGATCGACGGGGACCCGGTGATCGTCAGCGGCGGCGAAGATGCCACGGTGCGGTTGTGGGACGCACGCACCAGTCGGACCCGCAGCGGGCCGTTGACCGGTCACACCGACCGGGTGAGCGCGGTGGCGTTCGGGCTGATCGATCAGGACCCGGTGATCATCAGCGGCGGCTGGGACGGCACGGTACAGCTGTGGGACGCACGCACCAGCCAAAGCCGCGGCGGACCCTTGACCGGGCACGCCAGCGTGGTGGTGACGGTGGCGTTCGGGGTGGTCGATCAGCGCCCGGTGATCATCAGCGGCGATGGCGGCGACGGCACGGTGCGGGTGTGGGATGCCCGTACTGGCCAAAGCCGCGGCGGACCCTTCACCGGGCACACCGGCGTGATAGGGGCGGTGGTGTTCGGGGTGATCGACGAGGATCCAGTGACTGTCAGCGGCGGTGGGGACGCCACGGTGCGGGTGTGGGACGCCCGCACCGGCCAGGCTCGCGGCCAGCCGTTGACCGGTCACACCGACCGGGTGAGCGCGGTGGCGTTCGGGGTGGTCGATCAGCACCCGGTGATCATCAGCAGTGGCGGGGACGCCACGGTGCGGGTGTGGGACGCCCGCACCGGCCAGGCTCGCGGCCAGCCGTTGACCGGCCACACCGGCTGGGTGGCGGCGGTGGTGTTCGGGCTGATCGATAAGGACCCGGTGATCATCAGCGGCGGTGACGACGGCACAGTGCGGTTGTGGGACGCCCGCACCGGCCAGGCGCGTGGCGAGGCGCTGACCGGCCACACCGGCTGGGTGGCGGCGGTGGTGTTCGGGGTGGTCGATCAGGACCCGGTGATCATCAGCGGCGGTGACGACGGCACAGTGCGGTTGTGGAACGCGCACACCGGCCAGGCGCGCGGTGAGCCGTTGACCAGTCGCATCAGCCCAGTGGGGGCGGTGGCGGTGGGAGTGGTCGATCAGGATCCGGTGATCGTCAGTAGCTGCGCCCGCTGGGACGGCAAAGGGCGGGTGCGGGTGTGGGACGCCCGCACCGGGCGCCGCCGGCGGCGACCGCTGACCGATCACGCCGGCTGGGTGGGGCCGGTGGCAGTTGGGGTGGTTGACGGGGGCACTGTGATCGTCAGCCGTCGCTACGGCAGAGTGTGGGTGTGGGACGCGCGTACCGGGCGCCGCCGGCGCCGGCTAACCGATCACGCCGGCTGGGTGGGAGCGCTGGCCATGGGGGTGGTCAATGCGGATCCGGTGATCGTAAGCGGTGGCGGGGACGCCACGGTGCGGGTGTGGGACGCGCGCACCGGCCAGGCTCGCGGCCAACCCCTGACCGGCCACACCGGCGGGGTGGCGGCGGTGGTGCTCGGGGCCATCGACGGCGACCCGGTGATCGTCAGCGGCAGCGATGACGACACGGTGCGGCTGTGGGACGCGCGCACCGGTCAGGCTCGCGGCCAACCCCTGACCGGCCACACCGGCGGGGTGGCGGCGGTGGTGCTCGGGGCCATCGACGGCGACCCGGTGATCGTCAGTGGCAGCCGGGACGGCACCGTGCGGCTGTGGGACGCCCGCACCGGGTCGCTGATGTCAGTGATTCCAGCTTTCGCCAGGGTCAATGCGGTCGTGATTGTCCCAGGCGGGGTGGCGATCGCGGCTGGTTTCTGGGTCCTCGTCGTTGACGTTCCTGGCCTGCAGCCCCAGCCCTCGCTGCTCGACGCTGCAGGGCGGGGCCGGCGGATGCGCTTTCTCGGGCAAGGATGGCGAAGACGCCCTCGTGGACGCGGATAGAGGGACTCCGCGCGGGCGGAGCGGTGCAGGACCTCGACACCGGCGGCACTTGACCGCAGGCTGAAGCAGCCCTTTCGGGCCGCGGGCGACGAGGGTCAGCGGCTTGACGGTCAACCCCTCGCTGCCCGCTCGCCCGCGCTGGAGCGGTCATCCATCCCGCCCGGCGTCCGCCGCTTCGACGCGGGTTCGCGCCAGACTCAAAGGCAAGGGACGGAGCGGATGGCTCACCGGAGTGCCGGACTGGTTGACCGTGCCGCCGTCTGCGTTGAGCGAGGCCACGCGTTTGTCCTCACGGTCGGCGTCCTCGTCGTGCGGGTACGAACGACGCCAAACCAGGCTACGCGCGGCTCATCCGCCTTCCTCAATGCGATCGCACGGAAGTCGTCGCGAATCCCACCCGATCCTTGGGCAGCGACGGTTCCGGGAGCAACGCCTGCGAATCGGTGGCCCTTCGACACGCCGACGCTGGCGCACGACTGGAACGAAAGACACGGCGGCTGAGGCCAAGTGGGGCGACCGCGAGCCGCGCCGGTGCACCCCCGGGTGGGCAGCATCGACCTGGCGACCGCGGGCCGCGCCGGTGGACATCCGGGTGGGCAGCATCGACCTGGCGACCGCGGGCCGCGCCGGTGGACACCCGGGTGGGCAGCATCGACCTGGCGATCCCAAGCTGCGGGCCGGTAGCTGCTTCCCTTCCTTCCTCGACGGCTCGCTGACGATCCGAGCAGGCGTTGTGCGCGGTCGTCGCCCAGCGCTCCGTCGAGGGCGCGTCCACCGCTGGATCCCCGGCGATTTCCGGGCCACCGAGCAGCATCTACGTGGGGTTTCTGAACCGCGCTGGCTGGCGGAACGTGCCGGGCTGCTTCCAGTGAGCAGGGCGGTGCACGATCCTGGTCGACCCTGCCACGCATGGCGGGAACGGCGCTCGACGCAGCTTCGTCTCATTGATGGTGAAATCGGCCGTAGCGAACCGGCGAATCTGGTCGCTGTGTCGCCTGGGCGGGAAGGCAGCGACAAGTGCCAGCGCGGGCTCCATCTCCCTGGCGGCTTTCATCGCTGGCAGCAGGTCACCGTCCGCGGACACGACCAGTGCAGTGTCCATCGACCCTCGTGCTGCGTCACGCACAAGGTTGACCGCGATCGCGACGTCGGTCTCCTTCTCCTCCTAAGACCTCCAGCTGTGGCCGCAGCTGTGGCAGCGCATGCTCTTTTCTTGGTACCGCCCAATGTGGACTTCGACCCGCTTACACGAGGAGAGCGCCTCAAGGCAGTCGGCCTGGCGGGCGCCGCCCGCGGGGTCGTCGCGTGTCCGGGCCGTGAAGTAGCGGACCACCACCAACTGCTGGTCACGCCGAAGCATTGACAAGGTCAGCTTCTCGAGGTCCAGCCAGAGGTACCGGCGCTGGTAGGCGTCCCGTAGGCCCCAGTAGAGGTTGAACCCGTCTATGGAGGCGATCACTCGCGATGGTGAAGGGCTTGCGCTTGCCACAACCACATCCGACACTCTTGCTGTACCCCGCTGGCGGAGCTCCGCCAGCCGACGGCCCCGTCGGGGGCCGTTCTTCATTCCGCGGTGCCAGGGACGCGTCAGGTCGCCGTCAGCCTACAAGCGAACCGCGCTGCGCCGAGCCCCCTCGCCTTCCCCGGAGAACGCCTCGAAGACTCGCTCGCTGCGCGGTATCTGCTCCCACACGTGCGCCGCAAACGCGCCCGCGGGCTTCTCGCTGTCGCCATGGCGTGCCCTTATCAGGTGCCAGCCAGCGCGTCGCGGCGAACCAGGGACACCCCAGCGCACCGCCCGCCCGTCCCCAACAGCGACGCAGCCTCGCCTCACGCGTGGCCGGCCAGCGCCATGGCTGGGTCTCTGGTCCGCGAGCCGTGGCCGGGCGCTCGATCAACCTCATCGAGCGCCCTCTGCCTCCCTGCCCGACGCCGGCCCCGCGGCTCGCCGGCTGACCCAACGCGCACGAGCCTGGGCGCACGCGTAGGGCCTCAGTCTTTGCCTCGCACGCGGTAGAGCAGGTGCGTGACGCCGGTGCCCTCGACCACCCGTGGAGTGTCGAACGCCACCGGAGCTTTGGCGAGGTTGGCGAAGAACCGGATGCCGTCGCCGAGCAGCACGGGTACCAGGTCGACCCGCACCTCGTCGAGCAGCCCGGCGTCGAGGCACTGCCGCGCGATGCTGCCTGGGCCGACGCCAACGGTCCGGTCGCCCGCGACGGCCTTCGCCTGCTCCACGGCGCTCTCAACACCATCGGTGACGAAGGTGAACGGCGCATCCGCGCGTGGCCAGCCCGCTGGCACCTCGTGGGTGACGACGAATACCGGCACGCCCATCGGGTGGCGGCCGTTGTAACCCCGCGCGACGTCGAACTCGCGCCGTCCAACCACCAGGGCGCCGCAGTCGTCGATCATCTCGCGGATGACGCCCGCACTCGCCTCGGAGGTGCGGAACACCATCCGCGGGTCAGCGGTCGGGACCGCGACGTCCCCGTTGACGTACCACCCGAAGAGGTGCTCGACCCCGTCGGCCGGGTCGGCGATGAAACCGTCCAGCGACATCGACGCGCCCGTAACGACCTTTGCCATGACGTCTCCTTACCTCACGTTTCCTCGGCCCGATCGCCCCGCCATGCAGACCCGCCGTCCCACCGGAACTCATCGGTGGAGTCCCTGGCTTTCCCAACAGGACCCGAGCGGTCTCCGCGACGTCAGGCATCTTCCTATACTTCCATGCGTGGGCGACCACCGGAGCTCTGTGCTGATCGTCGCCGTGGCGGCGAAGAGGTTCGGTGAACTGTTCGACGGCTCGCCGCACGCGACGATCCACAAAGTGCTGGTCGGGGCGCCGACCGGGGAGGATCCGCCGCTCGCTGCGGAGTTGGGGTGGGGCGTCGACTGGCCTGCTGCTGTGGATCGGGCGCTGTGAGCTGGGGGATCACGCCGCGACTGCTCGCCGGCCATGGTGACAACTGGGTGTCTGCGACCGCGTTGGCCGAGGACCTCGCCGATGGTGGATCGTCGTCGTGGACGGCTGCTGGGCGCATCGGGTCCTTGAGATCGTGGCCACACACCTCAAACCACCGTGTGGGCCGGATGCGCGACGGCCGGTTCGCGGTGCTGCGTGAGGGTCCCACCCAGCGCTGGTGGAGCAGCCAGCAGTACCACCTCGACACGGTCCTGAAGCGGCTGGAGGGCGGCGTATCTCGCCGGGCGCCATCCGGGTGTCGACCCGCCGAGGCAGAGTACCGGGGCCGCCGCCTCGGCGAGTGCTTCCCAACCCGCTGTACCTGGAGACGGCCGTCGCCGAGGCGCTGGATGAGGCGCACTTCCTGCCCAAGGCCCAGGGGATCGAGGCCGGCGAGACCGGGTGGTTCTTCACCGGCCGCGTCGATGCGCTGAGGCGGATCCGGGCGTGGTTGCACGAGGCGGACGACTCGCTGTTCGTCGTCACCGGCAGCGCGGGGACCGGCAAGTCCGCGATCCTCGGGCGGGTGATCACCCTGTCGGTGCCGGCGTATCGTGAGCAGGCGGAGGCCGCGGGCGTCCTGGCCGGCGCACGGGAGGGCACGATCCCCGACCTGGGCGACGTGCAGCTTGCGGGTTTTCTATCTACGTTTCGGTCGAACGTTCCGTGAGGATTTCGGAGATCTGCCACAATCCGCATTGCGGAGGAGCGGCCGGTGATCGTGGCGAACAGCCTCGGGATCTACATCCTCGATAACGCTCTGCCGCGCGACCCGTACCTGCGCTTCGCCAACGTGCTGTTGCGCGGATCGATTCCGCCCCGCGACTTCCCGTGGGGATACGCTGCTCGACCGCAGCCAGACCCATTCGTCACGCAAGAAACGAGGCACGAGACATGTGGACTGGGCTGGTCGAATGGTTCATCCTGGCACAGGCGCGTTCGGGTGTCCGGATTCACGCAGATGCATGTTCGGCTGATCCAAGAACGACACGACCTCTCGCGCCCCGAGCACTTCGAGCGCGGCCACATGGAAGACCGATGGCCGACTGTGACTGATCAGCATCTTTGCGGGCTGACCGCATGAGCACAGTCGAGCGGCGATTACGGTTCTGTCCCGCGGTCCCGTCCGCACCCGAACTCCACAGTGAGCGTGCGACGCCAAACCTTGATCCGCGCCCACAGACGCTCGTATTCCACTGGGTCAAGGCCGAAGGAGTGAGGGGGAAGCCGCTCGAAGGCATGCAGAGCGTCCAGGAAAAAGCGCAGGTCGAAGCCGAGGTCCTTCTGGGACGCCAGCGTGAACAGCCGCCGCCAACCGAATTGATCGACCAGCGCAGCAAGGTCGACAAAGTCACGAGCCGCGGCACGTCCGAACACAGCCAGCGTCTTATCCGCCGCAAGCTCCTCGGCAGCCAGCACGTCCGTCCCGCCGAGACGCTCCGTTGGCATTACCCGCGCGTCATAGCTAAGGTCTACCTCACAAATATCGGCCCCATCGCTGACCTGGAGACGCACAAATCCGTCCTGTGCGGATCCGGGCGCAACTGAACCCTGCGGTATCAACGGCCCGCTCCGTGGCCGCAGCCAGGGCGGCCACCGGTTCTTTGGCAGTCCCGAAGAAGTCGAGATCATGGGTGCAGCGGTCGACGATGCCGCGCAGGATCAGCGCTGCCCCGCCCGCGAGCGCGAAGCCCTCGGCCTCCGGGAGCGCGGAGATCAATTCGACAAGGTGCTGCTGAAGCCGAGTCAGCATTACGCCTGCACGCCACCCCGGGAAGCCAACCACTCTTCCCAGGCGATCCGAACATGCGGTGGTAGGTAGAGGTCCCGCCACAAGTCGATGAGCTCATCGACATCGATGAAATAGCGGACGTCGTCCTCCAGGCCCTGTTGGAGAACGAGTTCGTACAGCACTAGACGGTCCCGACGGTCATCCAAGTCGTAGAGGTCGTCTGGCCTCGTCCACTGCACGTGGTGTGGCAGCCTGACCACCCCACGGGCTTTCTCGACACCGGGGGCGTCTAGATCGTCCGGGATCGTCGGAGGGAACAGAAATCCTGCACGACGCCTCGAGACCGCTCGCATATCGCTCATCGCCTCAAGTATGACGACCCCCCGCAGAGACGCGGCCTTGGCGCCGCGCTGACGACACACGCTCGTCAGGTGACGACTGTGGCTTTCGGAGCGATAGCTCGGCGTCCGGTGGTCGTCGGTGGCAGCAACGACGGCACAGTGTGGGTGTGAGATGTCCGCCCAGTCGGCGCGCGATCGAGCGATGGCCGGGCACACCGCCCCGGGTGGTCGGCGGTGAGCCGGTGATCATAAGCGGCAGCTTCGATCGCGCGGTGCGGCTGTGGGACGCCCGCACCGGCCGGCGCCGTAGCCGGCCGCCCGACCTCTTCGAGTGCCTTCCGGCTGATCTGGCGGAGATGCTGGGCAAGAGTGTCTACACGCAGTCCTGTGCATCGGCATGGGTGACGCGGCGCCCGTCGTCGTGGCTGAGGTTACGTGGGAACCCTCTTGACGGGAGCAGCGGAATCCGGCGCGCTCAAGCGCTTTGATCAGGTCCGCCCCCGCGAGGCCCGCGCAGTTCTCGCGCAACCCTCGGATCATGCGGGCGCTGTGCGACTTGGGCTACGTGGAGGAGGTCGGCACCGGGATCGACCGCATCTACCATGCCCTCGAGGCCGCGCTGCTGGCCGCTCCGGAGTTCGAGGAGCCGGGGGACGCCTTCTGTGTCCGGTTCCGCAACCAGAGCGTGTTCGCCGCACAGGACCGGCTGTGGATCGGCCAGTTCGAGGATCCCGCGCTGGGACCCGACGGCAAGGTCGCGCTGGTCTACGCCCGCCGCCACCGCGCAGTCCGCAACACCGACCTGCAACAGGCGCGCGGCCTGTCGAGCCGGGACAGCGCCGACGTGCTCCGCGGCCTGGTGGCCGCCGGTCTGCTCAGGCCGGTCGGACGTGGGCGAGGCACCTGCTGCGTGCTGGCCGAGGGGCCACAGGCGGCGGCGGGGCCGCGGTGGATCCGGGGCAGCGGCTGGGGGTGATCGTCCACCATGCCCGCTGCGCCGGCTCGATCACCAACACCGACGTCCGCGGCCTGCTGGCGGTCGACCGCTACGAGGCGCTGCGGCTGCTAGACGACGCCGTCGCGCGGGGGCTGCTGTACCCCGTCGGCCAAAGACGTTGGCGCCACTACGCGCCAACCGCCCAAAGCACGCCCCAGCAGAAGCCGCAGAACACGGGCTGACATGCGCCGATCGCGGCGGTCGCCATCGGCGGTCCGGTCTCCCACTCGGCAACTGCGGTCTCGTCGAGTTGACGTGCGGGTTTCCGTCGGATGTGGCGGGAAGCCGCGGTCGAGCCGCGGTCGGACCGCCGTCTCGTCGAGTTGACGTGCGGGTTTCCGTCGGATGGAGTCTGTTGCAGAATCAATGGGAGTGGCTCTCCAGGGATGGCTGAGTGCTGCGGGCCGTGGGGGCCCTGTGGGTCAGCCGCACTGCAGGTTTCCTCCGTATTCGCCAGGATTGCTGCAGGTCAGGCGCGCGTTGTTGGGCTTGAGGGGCAGCTTTCCTTCATATTCGGTCCCTCTGTGTCAAGCGGTTGTGGGAGGAAACCTGCATCTTTGGCTCGAGCGCCCCGACTGGCGGGCCCGTGAGATTTTGCAACAGCCTCGATGCGGCGGGAAGCCGCGGTCGAGCTGCGGTCTCGTCGAGTTGACGTGCGGGTTTTCCGTCGGATGTGGCGGGAAGCTGCGGTCGAGCTGCGGTCTCGTCGAGTTGACGTGCGGGTTTCCGTCGGATGGAGGCTGTTGCAAATTGCCGGGCGGGGCCGTTGTGCGCCGATGTAATGCGTGGGCAAGGCGGCGGCCGGCGGCTGCTTGTGCGGTTTTCCTTCGGATGCGAAGGAAAACCGCACCCGAAGAAGCCAAGACACCGGTTCGGGTGCAGCTTTCCTCCGGAAGCGGAGGAAAGCTGCACATCTGGCCCCGTGACCAACCGGGTTTGCAGCAGGCTCGATGCGGCGGGAAGCTGTGGTCGGACCGCCGCCTCGCCGAGTTGATGTGCGGGTTTCCGTCGGATGTGGCGGGAAGCCGCGGTCGAGCCGCCGCCTCGCCGAGTTGACGTGCGGGTCAGTCCCCCCGACCCGGCCCGACCGGAGCGCTGCTGTCTCCACCGGATGGGCTGCGCGACCGCCGCATGTGAGCGGATAGCAAACCCGCTTTCCAGTTACAGGAATTTTTTGGGTTGACCTGGCGCCGTTCGGGCATCAGGATCCTGGTGAGCGACTCGCCGTCAGGACGTCTACGTATGGGCCGGCTGTCAGCGGTTGTGACGATTGCCGACGGGGGGTCAAGGTGATCGATTCGATGCAATCACCGTCGATCCGGCATGTGACGCGCGGGTGTGCACGAGGCGACCTGGTGGGACGCGCTCGGGAGCTGGGCGAGCTGCGAGCCGAGCGGCAGCGCAGCGAGCTGGGAGAGCTGCGCGTGGCGTTGGTGCTGGGCGAGGCGGGGATGGGCAAGACACGGCTGGCGGCGCAGCTGCTGCCCGGCGAAGGCGAGCCGGCCCTCGGGCTGGCCGCTGGCGGCTCCCCCCTGCGGCGCCTGCCGCCGCTGGGCCGCTGGGCGCAGACGCTCGGCCGGCGCATCGGCAGTGCGGAGGCCGAGGGGGCGTGCCAAGTGTGCGGAGGCTGGCCCGGCGATCCGCTGGCGTTGGTGCGCAGGTGCGGGATCGCGCATGAGCGCGACGCGGCGTCCTGCTCCCACCGCTTGGTCGAGCGGGTCGGCGGCCTGCTCGCCAAAGTGAGCGCTGACTGTCCGATCGTGATGGTCCTCGACGACGTCCACTGGGGCGGCGGGGCGGTGTGGGAGCTGCTGCTGCTGCTGCTGTCCCAGGACCATCCGGACGCCCGCCTGCTCGTGCTCGCCACCGCCAGGCCAGGGGAGCTGTCAGGCCACCGCGTGGCCGCCGAGGCGCTGCTCGTTTTGGAGCGGGAGACAGCGCTGCGCCGGATTCAGCTGGGCCCGTTGGGACGGGAGGACATCGGTGCGCTGGCGGCGGCGACCGTCCGACCAGACGTCGCGCCGCCAGCGCTGACGGACTGGCTGATGACTCGCTCGCAGGGCAATCCTCGGTTCGTGGTCGGGCTGCTGGAGGCGCTGGTCGAAGAGGGCGCGGATCTTCAACGCGCCCGTGCTGCACAGGGTTCCGGAGGGACTGGCCCGCTGGATACGCGCGCAGGCGGCGTGGCTGACCCCATCCGCTTCCACCCTCCTCGAGCTGTTCGCCACCGTCGAAGGCCCAGCCGACCCGGACGACCTCGCCGAGATCGCCGGCCAGCCGGTCGAGGAGGTCACGCTCAGCCTGGAGCGGCTCGTGCGCGCTGGGATGGTTGCCGAGCGGGGCGACGGCCGGTCCTTGGGCTACGAGATCGCCTGCCCGCTCATCCGGCAGGTGCTCTACGCCTGCATGAGCGGCGCCCGCCAGCGCATGTGGCATCGGCGGACGGCCAGGACGCTGCTGGGCTCGGGGCGGGCGCAGGCCGCCGTATCGCACTTCGCCCGCTCGGCGCGGACCGGGGACGATGAGGCGATCCACGCGCTGATCGATGCGATGGCGCAGGCCGAGCAGGCAGGGTCGTATGCCACGATGTGGGCGATCGCCCCGACGCTGCTCGATCTGCTGCCGTCCGACGACAAGCGCTGCCTCGACGTGGCCGATGTGCTGTCCCGCCAGCCGGGTCTGGCTCTCACCTACCACGTTGAGCGTTACGCCGACGGCGGGATCGCCGCCCTGCGGCGGATGCGGCAGGTGCTCCTCACAGCAGGCGATGCGCAGCGACTGGCCAGCGTCGGAACGCGCCTCGCGGGCTTTCTCGCCTACGGGGAAGGCGCGGTGGATGCGGCGGCGCATGAGTACCGGCAGACCCTGGCGCTGTGCCGGCACGCCGGCTGCGAGCGCGAGTCCCGGATCGTTGCGATCGAGCTGGCGAAGCTGCGTGGATGGACCGGTGACCTGCCCGGCCAGGAGTCCGCCGCCCAGCAGGTGCTCAGCGAGGCGGGCGAGGCAGGGGACGCGCCAGCAGCCGCCACAGCGCTGGCGGCGGTGGGCTCGCGCTGGGCCTGCAGGGTCGTTTCGCCGAGGCCGAAGACGCGCTCATGAGCAGTATCGGGCTGGCCCCCGCAGCCGTGCACCCCTCTCTGGAGTCCCAGGGTCTGGCGATGCTCGCCGCGTTGGACGCCTGTCAGGGCCGCATGGCTTCGGCTCGCGGCCGGTGGGCGCGGGCCGCCGCGTCCGGTCCACACGATGACGCGTTGACTCGGCAGAGCGGCGCGTACATCGCGCTGCTCGCCGGCGATCGGGCGACGGTCCAGACGCACGCGCGGCAGGCGAGAGCCCACGACGCACGGGTGCCGCCTCCCGCGCCGTCATGGACAGGGGTCTTGGCCGCAATGGCCGCGGCGGAGGGCGGTCGCATCGCCCAGGCCCGTCGGCAGTTCGACCACGCACGCGCCCGTCAGAGCCCGGACCTGGATCTCTTCACCCCGCTCCGCTGTTGGGCCGAGGGTGTCCTGGCCTGGGCTGAGGGTCGGCTGGCCACCGCGGCCGCCGCCCTCCAACAGGCGATCGACCGCTGCTGGGCCATGCGCGCATGGATGCTCATGGCGTTCATACCGGCCGACCTCGCCGAGGTCGCCTGGGCCGCCGGCGACGCCGGCACCGCCGAGTGGGCCGCGGCGCGGGCCAAGACCTCGCCCGCCGCACCGGCGCGCCCAGTCACCAGGCGCTCCACCAGCTCGCTGCGGCGTGGACGCTGATTGGACGCGGCCGCCCTGACCAGGCGGCCCGAGCGGCGCTGCGCGCCGCTGACGGGGTTCAGCCGCTGCGGCTATGCGCTGCTGGCGGCCCGGGCCCGCATCGCCTACGCCACTGCGGCCCGGCGAGATGACCGCACCGGCGCCGCGGACGCGTTGCGCCAGGCGGCGGCGGGGTTCGATGCGTGCGGCGCCGTCCCGCGCCGCGACCACGCGCGCGAGCTGCTCGCACAGCTCGAGTCTGGTAGGTCAGATGGGTCAGATGGACGCCCCGCCGCGGGCGTCGTGAGTGGCCCGGCCTCGCTGACCGAGCGGGAACGGCAGGTCGCCGAGCTGGCGGCGCGTGGCTACACCGCCCAGCGGATCGCCGACCGGCTCCACATCAGCGCCCGCACCGTCGAGACCCACCTCGCCAGGATCTACGCCAAGCTTGGAGCCACCTCCAAACAGGACCTTATCCACCGCGCCGCCGAACTCGGGCTGCCGCCGGGTCCGTAGAAACTACGGACCTGGGTTTGAACCGGAGCCGCGGGGGCCGGCGACCTACAGGTTTCCTTCGGATGCGCCAGGATTCCTGTAGGCCATTTCGATGGGTGAGGTACAGATTTCCTCCGGATGCGGAGGAATCCCACACTTTCCAGCTCATATCGAAATCAGTAATTCTTACGGATGGCTGCCCCGAGGTTCGCCTCTACGATGTCCCTGATCAGCAAACACGGTTGCATGCAATACCTGGTTGTCTTTCTCTGTTGGTGTGTCGATTTTTGAGAGGTGGTTGTGATGAGTGTGACGGAGACGGCGACGCCTGAGGTGAGTGTGAATGGTGAGCAGCCGCGCTTGAGTCTGGCCACTGAGGCGGCGCGGAATCTGGCGACGACGACCAAGTCCGTGCCGCAGATGCAGGAGATCAGCTCGCGCTGGCTGCTGCGGATCCTGCCGTGGGTGCAGGTCAACGGTGGGGTGTATCGGGTCAACCGGCGCTTGACCTATACGGTGGGCGACGGCCGGGTGACGTTCGTCACGACCGGCGCCGAGGTGCGGGTCATCCCCGCCGAGCTGTGCGAGTTGGCGCTGCTGCGGGGCTTCGACGACGTCGAGGCGTTGGCCGCGTTGGCCGGCCGGTTCGTGCAGCGGGAGTACTCAGCCGGTGACGTGATCGTGGAGCGGGGCCAGCCGGCCGATCAGGTCTGTCTGATCGCCCACGGCAAGGCGAGCAGGATCGGCGAGGGCAAGTACGGCGAGGACACCGTGCTGGGGGTGCTGACCGCCGGCGACCATTTCACCTATCAGGCGATCCTCGAGACCGAGGACCTGTGGCCGTTCACGGTCAAGGCCGTCACCCGCTGCACGGTGTTGACGCTGTCCCAGCGGTCGTTCGAGGAGCTGGTCGGCCAGTCCGAGACGTTGCGGGCGCATGTGGAGGTGTTCAGAGCGCGTCCGGAGTATGCGCAGAACCGTTACGGCGAGGCCGCGATCGAGCTGTCCTCGGCGCATGAGCAGGAGGCCGACCTGCCGGGCACGTATGTGGATTATGAGGCCTCGCCGCGTGAGTATCACTTGAGCATGTCCCAGACCGTGCTGCGGGTGTCTACCCGGGTGGCGGATCTGTACAACGAGCCGATGAACCAGACCGAGCAGCAGTTGCGGTTGACGGTTGAGGCGCTGCGGGAGCGTCAAGAGCATGAGATGGTCAACAACCGCGAGTTCGGCCTGCTGCACAACGCCGACCTGTCGCAGCGCATCCCGACTCGCACGGGGCCACCGACGCCGGATGACCTGGACGAGCTGATCTCCCGGCGGCGCAAGACCCAGTTTCTGCTGGCCCACCCGCGCACGATCGCGGCGTTCGCTCGCGAGTGCAACCAGCGGGGGCTGTACCCGCACAATGTCGATATGGACGGCCAGATGGTGCCGGCGTGGCGTGGGGTGCCGTTCCTGCCGTGCAACAAGATTCCGGTCAGTGAGGCGCGGACCAGCTCGGTTCTGGCGCTGCGGACCGGTGAGGCGGATCAGGGTGTGATCGGGCTGCATCAGGTCGGTTTGCCTGATGAGTATCAGCCGAGCCTGTCGGTGCGGTTCATGGGCATCAGCGAAAAAGCGATCATCTCCTATCTGGTCACCGCCTACTACAGCGCGGCCGTCCTGGTCCCTGACGCGCTCGGCGTCCTCGAAGACGTCGAAATCGGACACTGAGAGAAGGAGAACCGGGTGTCTGTGCTGTCCCGGATGTCCGCGCCTGCGGTCACCCACGATCTGGCAAGTTTGGTGGCCGCCCTGTTGTCCAATCCAGAACGTACTGCCCCGAGGGACCTTCCTGGATCCATCAAAGATCAGTTGCCCGAGGATAAAAACCAGCTGGCCGCGTCGGTGGTAGGCCGGCACGTGGCCGGCCCCACAGGGCTAGGCACATCGGCGGTCCGGATCCCTTGGCGGTACACCGCCGTCGGCGAGACCGCCGCAGCAACTGCCCGTCGCGTGGAACCCCGGATACCCGACGGTCCCACCGGATTAGGCACATCCGCTGTGCGAGTTTTGGTCGGGCGGTCCGCTGACGATAGGTCAGGTCCACAGCTGTACTGCCCTCCGGCGCTCCGTGACGACGAAGCCCTCGGCGAGGAGGTCAACGACCGTCTGGTCGATTGGGCCGGACAGGTCGGGATCTACCCCGGGCGGCTCAACCGCCTGCGGGAAGCGAATTTCGGACGCCTGATGATGCTCGCCCATCCGGCCACGGATGACCCTGACCGGCTGCTGGCGGCAGCGAAGTGCGCGTTGGCGGAGTGGGCCACGGACGACCATTTCCTCGACGACGAGTCCATGGGCGCCGATGCGAAGGTGATCGGCTCGCGCCTAGGGATCACCTACGCGGCAGTGGACCCGGCTGATCTCCCGGTCCGTTACGCGCCCCAGCTCGACCAGGCTCTTTCAGAGGAGCCCGTCGCGGTCGCGTACCGCTCGGCTTTCGAACACCTTGCCCGGTACGCCACAGCGACGCAGGTCGCCCGGCTCCGCCACGAGCTGTCGGTCATGTTCATGGCCTACAACCACGAGGCGGACTGGCACAATACGGAGCGAATCCCGCCGGTCTGGGAGTACCTGACGCACCGGCATGAGAACAGCTTCCTGCCCTGCATGGTGTTGGTCGATCCGATTGCCGGCTACGAGCTTCCCTCCTTCGAGTTCGCCGATCGACGGGTGCGTCGTGTGTTTGCCTTAGCTGGCACTGCGAGCGTGATTATGAACGATCTGTACTCGATGGCTAAGGAATCGGACACGGATTTCGACCTGCCCAAGGTAATCGCCGCCGAGGAGAAGTGCTCTCCACAGGAAGCGATCGAGCGCTCTGTGCAGATCCATAACGAGCTGATGCACACCTTCGAAGCGGAGGCAGCCGTCCTCAGCCATCTGGGCTCCCTTGCGCTGCGGCGTTTCCTGGCCGACATATGGGCCTGGCTCGGCGGCAACCGCGAATGGCACAGCACCAGCGAGCGGTACCACGGCGCGAGCAACGCGTGAGTGATCCTGAACCCGGCCACGGCACCAGCCCGGCTGCCCGGCCCGACAAGCAGGAAGTCCAAAAAGCGACCACGACCACCTCTACCGCCGCGAACGTACTGCACACCGCCTGCCAAAGGTCCGTTGCGGCGTATTCGAACAGCAACGAGTGGCACCGGGACAGCGACCGCTATCACATCTAGCTAGGGAGGATAGGAGCACCGGATGGCAACCGCCGACTTAAGTCAAGTGATCACCAGCGACTATCAGAAAAAAGTCGCCAACTACTGGAACAGCCACACCAACGACCCAGTCAACCTGGAACTGGGAAAGGTCGACGACCTCTACCACCACCATTACGGCCTCGGCGACCCCGACCCTGCCGTGCTCCAAGCCCCGAACGGCGTCAGCCACGAGCGGATCATCAAGGAACTGCACCGGCTGGAGACCGCCCAAGCCGACGTCCTCCTCGACAACCTCGGCAGGATCCACCCCGAAGACCGCCTGCTGGACGCCGGCTCCGGGCGCGGCGGAACCAGCATCATGGCCAACGCACGCTTCGGTTGCCGGGTAGACGGCGTGACGATCTCTGAATACCAGGTCAACTTCGCCAACGAGCAGGCCGCGATCCGCGACCGCGGCGACCGGGTCCGGTTCCACCTACGCAACATGCTCGACACCGGGTTCCCCGACGGCGACTTCCAGGCCATCTGGACCAACGAGACCACGATGTACGTCGATCTGTTCCACCTCTACCGAGAGTTCGCCCGTCTGCTGCGCAAGGGCGGACGCTACGCGTGCATCACCGGCTGCTACAACGACGTCCTGGGGAATAAGTCACCATCAGTCGCTCACATCGACGACCATTACATCTGCAACATCCACCCCAGAAGCACCTACTTCAAGGCGCTGGTGGCCAATAACCTAGTGCCCATCAAGGTCCTCGATCTGACCCCCCAGACCATCCCCTACTGGGAACTGGGTGAGCAGTCAGCGGTGCGCACGGGGATCGAACAGCAGTTCCTCACCGCATACCGGGAGGAGAGCTTTCATTATGTCCTCATCGTGGCCGACCGGGCCTGACACCCCACAACCTGTGACCGCCAAACAATGCTGGTCGCCCAGTCCGAGACGTTGTGGGCGCACGTCGAGGCGTTCCGCGCGCCCGGAGCTGCCGGCGAACCGTTACGGCGAGGCCGCGATCGAGTTGTCCTCGGCTCTGAGCAGGAGCCCGACCTGCCGAGCACGTACATTGATTACGATACCTTGCCGCGTGAACACCACTTGAGCATGTCCCAAACCGTATTGCGGGTGTCTGTCCGGGTGACGGATCTGCTGCACGACGACGTGATGGACGGCGACGCCACCCGCCGCCACCGCCCCACGGCGTGGAGCGTGTTCGGTGTGAGCGCCGCGATCCTGGCTGGGGACGCACTGCTGACGCTGGCGTTCGATGTCCTGGCCACCAGCGGCCACCCGGCCGCCCTCGACGGGATGGTGATGCTCAGCGCCGCTGTGCAGAACCTGAACGACGGCCAGAGCGTGGACATCGCGTTCGAAGAACGCGCAGATGTCGACCTGCCCGAGGTCCTCCATATGTCCGAAGCAAAGACCGGAGCCCTGCTCGGGTGCGCATGCGCCCTTGGCGCGTCCTTCGGAGGCGGCAGCCCGGAGCAGGTCGAAGGATTGCGCCACTTCGGCGAGCGGTTGGGCTTGGCGTTCCAGCATGTCGACGACCTCCTGGGCATCTGGGGGGACCCATCCGTGACGGGCAAGCTGGTCTATTCGGACCTTGTGAACCGGAAGAAGTCCCTGCCAGTGGTAGCCGCCTTGACCTCAGGGACGCGGGCAGGGCGCGAGCTGGCCGCGCTGTACCACCGCGACCGGCCGTTGTCGGGCGCCGAGCTGGTCCATGCCGCGGAGCTGATCGACGTCGCGGGCGGGCGCGCCTGGAGCCGATCCCAGGCAGACGGCCTGCTTGCGGAGGCGCTGCGCCACCTGCGCCTGTGCGGCCCGACGGCGCGAGCCGCCGCGGAGCTGAGCGCGCTGGCCCGGCTTGCCACCCGCCGCGACCACTGAACGCACGGGCTCCTGACCGGCCGAGTCGAAGAGGGGGAAACAGATGTCAGCTGTGGCGCAGGGGATGGTCGCCGCGAGCAGCCACGTCCGGCTGGAGCCAGGGGTGGTGCTCGTCGCCGACGAGCTGCTGCGTCCCGGCCGGCCCGCCATCATGTGCCTAGCTGCCGTCCTGATCGAGGGCGACCTGCGCCGCCGCGGCGTGGCCACGGTCTGCGGCCCCCTCCACCTCGACGCCGTCGGCGCCGCGGCGTTGGCCGCCGTGCTCACCGGCACCGGCGGTCAGGTCGGCCTCGGTGTGGCCGCAGCCGGCGGTTCCCTCCACCTCGACGCCGTCGGCGCCGCGGCGTTGGCCGCTGTGCTCACCGGCACCGGCGGTCAGGTCGGCCTCGGCGTGGCCACGGTCTGCGGCTCCCTCCGCCTCGACGCCGCTGGCGCCGCGGCGTTGGCCGCTGTGCTCACCGGCACCGGCGGTCAGGTCGGCCGCGGCGTGGCCGCGGCCGCCGAGGACTGCGGCGGCTGGCTGGCCGCCCGCGCCGCGCTGGCCGCGTGCCTGGAGGTCGCCTGGCCCCCAGCAGGAGCTGGGGAGGCGGCTGTGGACGCATCGGGGCCCCGAACCGTCCTGCTCGCCGCACCGCGGTCGTTCTGCGCCGGGGTCGAGCGCGCCATCGAGGTGGTGGAGAACGCGCTGGACCAGCGGGACGCGCCCGTCTACGTGCGCAAGCAGATCGTGCACAACACCCACGTGGTAGCCGACCTCGAGGCCCGGGGCGCGGTGTTCGTGGACGAGTTGGACGCCGTTCCCGAGGGGGCGACTGTGGTGTTCTCCGCGCACGGGGTGTCCCCGGCCGTCCGCGCCGAGGCCTCGCGCCGGGGACTGGAGGTGATCGACGCGACGTGCCCGCTGGTCACCAAGGTGCACGCCGAGGCGCGCCGGTTCGCCACGCGGGGCGACACCGTGATCCTGATCGGCCACGCCGGGCACGAGGAGGTCGAGGGCACATGGGCGAGGCTCCGGAGCGGACAGTCCTGGTGCAGACCGCCGCCGACGTCGACGACCTGGACATCTCTGACCCGGCGCGGGTCTCGTACCTGACGCAGACGACCCTGGCCACCGACGAGATCGCCGGAGTGGTCGACGCCCTGCACGCCCGGTTCCCGGCTCTGCGCGGGCCGGCCTCCGACGACATCTGCTACGCCACCACCAACCGCCAAGACGCGCTGAAAGCGATCGCCGCCGAGTCCGACCTGGTGCTCGTGGTCGGCTCGGCGAACTCCTCCAACTCCCTGCGGCTGGTCGAGCTCAGCCGCCGCCACGGCACGCCCAGCCACCTCATCGACCAGGTCAGCGACATCCGCCCCGCATGGCTGGCCGGCGTGCGCGTGGTCGGACTGACCGCCGGCGCCTCGGCCCCACCCCGCATGGTCGATGCCGTCATCGCCGGCCTGGCCGGGCTGGGACCGGTCACCGTGGCCGAGCGGGAGATCACCCGCGAGACCGTCCACTTCACGTTACCGTCAGCCGTGAGACCGTCATGACCAGCGCCTCCGCAAGGACGCCGGCCACGGATCTGCTCCCGCGCATCGCCGTTCCCGCCGACCCGCGACGGCTGCCCACGCCCGCGCGGGCGGCCTTGGAGTGGCGAGACCTGTTGCGCGTCAGTCAAGTCTCTGGTGGGGTCGGGTTGCACGCGTCGCGTCTTCTGGGTGGGTGGGTGGGGGGGGGGGGGGGGGGGG
>JBOGEA010000013.1:0-34256 GCA_050743205.1 Egibacteraceae bacterium
GTGAGGATATGGCGGTCAAAGATTGCATTGAGTTACTCGCGGGCTGGTCCGGCGGTCTCTCGGAGGCAGCGCACATCCGAGAACAGCAACGTCACTGCTGCCCAGGCCTAAGCAGCATGAAGTCCCTCCAGAAGAGCCGCACCCAAAAAGTTTTGCCGGCCATCCGCTTGACACGTACTCCCCCCGGGCTTATCGTCTTCAATTGTCGAACGTAAGTTCGACAATTCCCGATGCGGGAGCGGTTGGGACGCGTGGGGAAGGCGCGTCCCGGCCGCCGCTCCTCCCCTCTCGCTGGTCGGTCGCAATTGTTCAGTTCGGCAGGGCGCGGCAGCGCTGCTTGAGGGGTGGCATGTGTGTGACGAGGCGGTATCGAGAGCCGATCGAGGTCTCAGTGGGGGATCCAGAGTTGGGTCCGCTCACATTTCGATGGCGCGGTCGAACGTACTCCGTCTTGACCGTCTTGGGGCATTGGCGCGAGGACGGCGCGTACTGGGCAGGCGGGGACATCGAGATCCCCCAGCGTGACCTCTGGCGTGTCGAGGCCACCGCCTCGAAAGACCGTGGCGTCTACGAGCTGGTCCGCGAGTCGGGACGCTGGATTCTCGACCGGGTGTGGGACTGATCGTCCACAGAAAGAGAAAATGCTCATGGACTCCCACAAGGCGTGCCTGTCACCCTTGAGACGCCCTCGAAAGAGCGGGTCCCGTCTGCGGACCGTCTCGGAGAACGGCGAGTTTGCATCTGCGCGGGACAGGCGCGTCACGCTCATCGAAGGCCTCGACGACAGGAGGATGACGTGAGTGGGTACGGGCTCGATGATCACGGCGCGGAATGCGGAGCAGCGCATGGCCGCGCAGGCCCTCGCTGAACTCGTCGTCGAGTTCGGTCTGGACAGGCTGGAGGACCCAAACAAGCTTCGAGCCCTGCTCGCCGACAGATTGGGTGGGGCCGCCGTTCGCTGCCGGTCCGAGATCGACATGATCGTTGAGACGGCCAAGGCCGACATGCCTCGCAGGCTTTCGGGTCCCACCGCTCTCATCGGAGACCCGCCCATCGCCAGCCTGGTCGCATCGGGGTTCAGCCCCGCCACGTCCACCTGGGTGATGCAGGCGTGGGCGGCGGCCCTGGCGTTGTCCGGCCAGGCCCTCGTGGCAGGAGCACCCGCCGAGCCGCTGGCCACCGATGCGGGGCAACGGTGGCCACGAAAGGCCAGGGTCATGGTGCGCGTCTTGGCGGCCATGCTCACTGGGGCGGTGCTCCTGGCCGTGATGCTGTTCGCAGAGGCTGCCAGGCTGCGCGCACCGGCCGGGCAGATCCTCGCGCTGCCCGACACGGTCTACGGATCCATCGACCAGCTCGACGAAACCGACGCCTACGACCTCGCGCTCACGAGCGCCGACGTCGTGCGGATCGCCCTGAACTCCACCGACGGGACTTTGGATCCGGTGCTTCGGGTGTACACCTCCCGTGGGGCTCTTGTCGCGCAGAACGACGACACGAACGACACGGACTCTTTCCTGGAGATCGCACCGGGTCCGGGGGAGTACGTCGTTGAGGCGAGGGGCTATGGCGGTTCGACCGGCCCGTACCGTTTGTCGACCGCACCCGTCCCACCGCCGGTGCGGGCCAGCTCAGATCCGCCGCGATAGGCGGGACTGCCTGTAGCGCGGGGGCACGCCTGCGCGGATCATGAGCGCAGGGTTGGAACATGGCTGAGGTGGAGGTGGCGATGTCATCGGATGAGGAGCTGCGCAGGCTCAATGAGCTGCGAGATGCGGGAGTGCTGACCGACGAGGAGTTCCAGCGGGCGAAGCAGCGATTGGCACAGCGGGCAGCGCCGAGTGCGGGCTCGTGGCAAGCGGACGCAGCGGCACCGCCGGACTGGTCAGCCCCCGCGAGTGGAGCGACGCAGCCAGGCTGGCAGGCCACACAGCCCGGCTGGCCAGGCCCGCAGGGTGGAGCGACGCCGCCACCGCCGCCGCCGGCCTGGCAAGCTCCGCCGTATGGGGGAATTCCGCCGTCGAACACGGACTTCTTCTCGGCCCTGTTCGACGTCAACTTCCGGCAGTTCATCACGCCCAAGATCATCAAGGCGTTCTACATCCTGGTGATGATCGCCGCCGGGCTGTTTGCCCTGTCTCTGGTCTTTTATGGCTCGCAGGTCGGTGGCAATGCGGGTGCCCTCATCGCACTGCTCGTCGTCGGGCCGCTCTATTTCTTCATCACCGTGATCCTGTGGCGTCTCGTGCTTGAGTTCTTCGCCGTGATGTTCCGGATAGGAGAGGACATCCGCGACATCCGGCAACGAGGCGGTGGCCTGGGCTGACGCCTCGCCTCGCCGTCCGACACCGCGCCGAACGAGCCGTGTGGGGGAGGGCGAGTTTGGTGTCGCACCCAGTGGTCGACGAGGAGGCAGTCGCGGGAGCTGGATCAAAACTGCCATTTTGCTTATCTGACCTGTGGTTTCCTCCGGATCCGCCAGGATGACCGCTCAAGGTGCCCGTCTGACCTTTGTTCTTGCCAGGGGTCGGTCCAGGGTCGGTCGGCGCTGCACGGTGTGTTGCGTCCAGAACGAGGGGTCAGACGGGGCGCGGTGATTCTCAGGAGGGTGGGTGGGCCGCCAATGCCTCGATGCGCTGAACCCCGAGCACGTAGCCGTGCCTTGTCGAGACCGCACGCGCCCGCGCCAACATGCTCGCCTCGCGCTGTCGATCCCCCCCGCGCGCGTAGCCCTCGGCGAGCGCGATCGTCGCGTTCACTGCGGCGAGCGGAGGCAGGTCGCGGCGCAGCCCGTCTTCGAGATACCGGATCGCGGGCCGGACGTCCCCGAGCGCGAGCAGCCCTCGGCCCGTGGACAACATGATCCTCGTCTCGTCCATCGTGCCGACGAAGCGGGCGCCCAGATCGTCCGCAGCGCCGTCGCCGCTCAGGAGACTGCCCGCTTGGGACAGCGCCCCCCGCGCCTGTGCCCGCTGCCCGTCGGCCGCGTACGCCACCCCCAGCTCTAAGCTCGCGAAGGACCTCATGGCCGGTGGGGAGAACCGCTGCGCGAGGCTGTGAGCGTGCTCCGCCTGCGCGACGTACCGCCGTACGTCGGCATGGGCGCCGTCGCCGAGCCGCGGGGAGTAGAGGAACCCGAGGTCGCTGCTCGCCCGGGCCTCAAGGCCCCCGTGGCCGGCCTCTTGAGCGAGGTCGAGCGCTGCGCCCGTGTACTGGCGGCTCCAGGCCCACAGGCCCGCCTCGCGGGCCAGGATCCCGATCAGCAGCGCGGTCGCCCCGGCCACGACCTGCAGCTGTCGATGCGCGATGTGTGTGCTGGTGTGGTCGAGCAGGCTGACGCATCGCTGGTAGTGGCTGATCGCCGAGTCCATGAGCTGTACGACATGGCGGGTGTCATACCGGCTCTCCAGGGCGGTCGTCTCCTCGGCGAGGCCGGTCACGTAGCGCTCGTCGATTGCCCGGGCGGGTGCGGGCAGCAGCTGGCTCACCACCAGGGCCGCTCCGCCCGCCAAAAGCGTGCTCCGCTTCATGTCGTCCTCACCGCCGTTTCGGAAGAAGCCTATCCGCTCGGCGAAGGCGTCAAGATTGTCGATCAGCGCTGGCTGGATGAGGATGCGGTCGTCTGCCTCCCATGCCCGCACCGCCCGCTCGCTGGCTTTGATCTCCTCGGCGAGTTGGAACTGGCTGAGGTCACGCCCGTCGCCGCGAAGGATGTGGCCTGCCCATTTGCGCAGCGCGCGCAGCCCGTCACCGCGCCAGCGCGGGCGCGGGGTACGGCTGTTGTTCCTATCACGCTGCCGGTCGCGGTGCCTGTCCATGGATCCCCCTGGCGGGCAGTCTGCCGGTATGACGCACGCTCAGCAAATCACTCCACACCAGTCCACTGCTGCCCGCGAGCATGCGCCGGGCCCACGACTCGGCCGGGGAAGATCGCCGCGGTTCGCCGCCACAGTTGAGCGAGCGGAAGGGTCCGTGGGGCGTGTGAACAGCCGCGCTCCCGGTCGTGCCAAACGATGCCAGGTTCGCCAGGAGTCTGGGCGACGGCGTCGGTGTCCGTGGGGGTGGTCACGGTGACACAGGAATGGCGGGTCAAGGCCGCGTGCCTGGCCGAGGATCCCGAGTTGTTCTACCCTCCGGGACGACCGGACCGTCGCTGGAGCAGGCGGCGCGAGCGAAGGCCGTGTGCGCCCGCTGCCCCGTGTCCAGCCAATGCCTCGCATGGGCGTTGGACACCCGTCAGTGCGACGGCATCTGGGGCGGCAAGACCGAGGACGAACGCCGCGCCCTGCGTCGACGCCCGCCCCCAAAGCGGCGCCTGGCAGCACCTGACTCCGCACCAGAGACGATCCAATGAGCAGAGACGATGGATCACCGAGTGCTCCTCCCGTCTTACCCTGTCCCGGCGTGTTTGGGCGCCAGTCCGGAAGCGAGCCGCACGAGGGCTCAATGACAGGCGGACAGGCGCTCGCGCATGATGCTATTGTCTGCGCTCCACTCGACCCCGGGGCGGGCGAGGGGATTATTGCCGCTGAGGTGCGCAAGTACTGCGCCGACCACCTCGACGAGCGCCGGATCCAGGAACTCATCGCCGAGTGCATGATCGGCTTGCGCAAGGGCATCACCCATCATGACATCACGGAATTGATCACTCTTGCTCTGCGCTCGCGGGTCGAATGGGATCCTGTCTACTCTTTCTTGGCTGCGCGCTGTAGGACCTCGATGATTACTCTGGGATCATTGGATGCCTGTCCTGGCTGGGTCATCTTTCGCGGCCAAGAAGCATGTGCGGATACCCCCGGTTGAGACGCTGCCCCAGATCGACGCCGAGGCTCTCGATAAAGCTGTCGAGCTGGGCGATGGCGTCCTCGATGGTTTCGGCGTCACCCTCGAATTCGAATTCCACGAAAGACCCCGCGCTCGCCACGGTATCGAAAGCGACGACGATGTCATCGCCAACGGTCCACTCCTCCCGGACCTTGTCGACGGTGACCATCTCGGTGAAATCGAGAGCTCGCAGCATCCGACGCACGGCCTCAACATCTTCGACCGCCGTCTCGAACTCCTCACAATGAGTTTTTATCTGTGCATCAACCGGCAGCCAGCGTTTGAAATTAATTGAGGCGGCTCCGTCCGATTCGCGGATGCGAAGCCATTCAAAGATCACCTCTGGCGCAAGGAAGTCGCGATGCGGGGCATTGTAATAGGTGTCGACTTGTCGTATACCAGGACTTGGCTTGGCATCCAGATGGATCAGTTGTGCCCTGAGGGCGTCGGGCTCGTCGAGCTGCAGCTTCCTCTCGACCTCGATGTACTTCACTCAGATCGCCTCCTTGTTCATCAGCCAGAGATGAGGTCAGCGTGAATCTGATCATTGCCTCGAGGCACACGAGGAGCGCATCGAGGGGATCGCGTGGAGCTTACCGCAGCGTCACCCGAGCAGGATTGGCCGTGGGTGCAACCGACGTGTGACCCGGATCTTCAGGTGAGGGGAGCGGTGTGGGGGAGGGCGAGTTTGGTGTCGCACCAGTGGTGGACGAGGAGGCGGTCGTGGGAGATGAGGAGGACGCCGAGGTTGTGGGATTTCTGTTGTTGGGCGATGACGTGGAGGAGGGCGGCTTGGGTGGAGACGTCGAGCATTGAGCCGAGCTCGTCGCAGATGAGGTAGGGGGGACGCAGGATCAGGGCGCGGGCCAGGCAGGCGCGTTGGAGCTGGCCGTCGGAGACCTCGTGGGGTTGGCGGTCCAGCAGGTCGGGGGTCAGCCCGACCACCTCGGCCCAGTCATCGAGCAGCCGTTGGCGCTGAGGGCGGGATTCGGGCAGCTGGCCGTGGGCGGCGAGGGGCTCGAGGATCGCCTCGGCCAGGCGCAGCCGGGGGTCGGCGGCCTGGCGGGGCGATTGCCACAGCAGTTGGACCTGGCGTCGCAGTGTCGGGGGGACGCGCAGCCCGTGGCCTCGGACGGGGGTGCCGTCGATGGTCACGTGGCCGGCGTCGGCGGCGACCAGCAGGGCCAGGATTCTCGCGAGGGTCGATTTGCCGCAGCCGCTGGGACCGACCAGGCCCAGCCGCTGGCCGGGGGACAGGCGCAGGTCCGCGCCGTCCAGCACGGTCACCGGGCCGACGGGGCCGCGGTAGCGTTTGGTGATCTTGGCGGCCTCAAGCATGCAGCAGGCACCTGACCAGGCCGTCGTCCAGCTCGACGACCGGCGGGGGGTGGGCACAGCCGGGCCGGCGCCACGCGCAGCGGGGCGCGAACGCGCAGCCGGCCGGAAGGTCGGTGAGCTGGGGGGACAGCCCTGGGATGGGGATCCCGCCGCGCTCGGGCAGGGCGCCGAGCAGCCCCCTGCCGTAGGGGTGGGCGGGGGCGGCGAAGAAGGCGGCGGAGTCGCGGACCTCGACGAGCTGGCTGGCGTAGAGCAGCGCGAGCCGTCCTCCCAGCTGCTGGGCCAGGCGCAGGTCGTGGGTGATCACCAGCAGCGCGGCGCCCTGGGCGGTGATGTCGCGTAGCTGCTGTGCGGTGATGTCGACGAGGTCTGCGTCCAGGCCGTCGGTGGGCTCGTCGGCGATGACGAGGTCGGGCTGGCTGACCATCGCCAGGGCGTTGACGACCCGCTGCTGCATGCCGCCTGACAGTTGGTGGGGGTAGCGGGCGGCGACAGCCTCCCATCCCAGCCCGACCGCGTCGAGCAGCTCGCCGAGCCGGCGCCGGGCGGTGTGGCGGTCCAGGCCTCGCAGGCTGGCGGCCTCCAGAAGTTGGCGGTCGAGACGGCGGACGGGGTTGAGCGCGGTCCCGGGGCTCTGGGGGATCAGGGCGATCCGCCGCCCGCGCACCGCGCGCAGGTCGGCTTCGGGCAGGGTGAGCAGGTCTTGGCCGTCCAGCCAGACCTGGCCGGTCACCCATGCGTTGCGGGGCAGCAGCCGGATGATGGCGTGCGCGCAGACGGTTTTGCCGCTGCCGCTCTCGCCGACCATCACGACGGTCTCGCCGGGGTCGATGCGCAGCGACAGGCTGCTCAGCGCCTGGACGGTCCCGCGTGGGATGCGGAAGCCGACGCTGAGGTCGCGGATGTCGAGCAGGGCGGTCACAGCTCAAGCTCTGAGCGCCAGCGTGGGTTGCGGCGGTCCCGCCACCACTCGCCGAGGGTGCCCACCGACAGCGACGCGAGGAAGACCAGCAGGCCGGGCAGCAGGCTGGCCCACCACGCGCCAAGCAGCAGGCTCTGCTGGCTGTCGGCGAGCAGGTTGCCCAGCGACGCCTGATGCGCCGGCATGCCCAGACCGAGGAACGAGTAAGCCGACTCGTGGAAGATCGCGTGGGGGACCAGCAGCACGAACCCGAGGCTGGCGGCCGGCAGCAGGTGGGGCAGGTAGTGGCGGCGCGCCAGGCGCAACCGGCCGCTGCCGCCGTTGATCGCGGCGGCGACGAACGGCCGCTCGCGCAGCGACAGCAGCTCGCCGCGGACGATCCGGGCGATCGAGATCCAATGGGTCAGCCCCACGGACAGCAGCACCGCGCCAGCGGGACCGATCACGGGGCGTGACAGCACGACGACGAGCACGCCGAACAGGAAGTGGTTCTGGGACGCGAACACGTCGACCAGCCGCATCACGGCCGCATCGACCCTGCCACCGAACGCGCCGGCGACCAGCCCGATCGTCCCGCCGATCACGGCGGCGCAGACCGCCGCGACCAGGCTGACGGCGAACGAGACCCGCAGGCCGTGGAGTGCCCGCGCGAACAGGTCCCGCCCGAGCAGGTCGGTGCCCATGGGATGCGCGAGCGACGGCGCCTGAAGCGCCTGGCTGAGTTCGACGGAGCGGGTGTCCAGGGGCCGGATGAAATCGGCACCCAGCGCGAGCACGATGAGCAGGCCGAGCACGATGGCCGAGGCCGCCGCCGAACCGGGCACCCGCCGCACGACGGTCCCGAGGGCCCGGCGGAGCCGCGGGCGCGGGATGGCGGTAGTGGTCACTGGCGCAGTCCTCTCATCCCGGATCCGTAGCCGCCTGAGTGCAGCTTTCCGCCGCATCTGACGGAAAGCCGCAGTTCAGCAATCCGGGACCGCAGTTCGACCGCAGCTTTCCGCCGAATCCGGCGGAAACCTGCACCTCTACGCGTCCCACCCGTCGGGTGACCTACAGGTTTCCGCCGCATCCGGAGGAAAGCTGTGCCTTTACGCGCCCCACCTGTCGGGTGACCTACAGGTTTCCGCCGCATCCGGAGGAAACCTGTGCCTTTACGCGCCCCACCCGTCGGGTGAGCTGCAGGTTTCCGCCGAATCCGGAGGAAAGCTGCAGGGGCTGACGGGGCGGCGTGGGCGGTCATGCGGCGCTCTCCCGCACGCGCGGGTCGACGATGCGGTAGAGCAGGTCGGAGGCGAGGTTGCCCAGGACCACCAGCACCGAGCCGGCCAGCACGATCGCGAGCAGGAGCGGCAGGTCCACGGCGATCGCCGCCTCACGGGTGAGGTTGCCGAGCCCGGGCCAGCCGAACACGGACTCGATCAGGATCGTGCCGCCGATCAGCTCGGGGACGTGGGTGCCGATGAGCGTCACGTAGGGGATCAGGGCGTTGGGCAGCGCCTGGCGGAACAGGATCCGCGTCTCGCTGGCGCCCTGAGCGCGGGCGAAGGCGGTGTAGTCCTCGCGCATGACCTCCAGCACGGTGTCGCGCACGTACAGGGTGAACGTCCCGTGCTGGGTCAGCGCCAGCGTCACGGCCGGGAGCACGAGGTGGCGCAGGTCGATCCCCGACCCCGCCGACCGGGGGTCCGACGCGCCCGTCGCGGGCAGCCACCCCAGCCACACCGCGAACACGGCGATGCCGAGCAGAGCTACCCAGAACGAGGGCGCGAACGCGTTGAGGTAGCTCATGGTCCTGATGGCCCAGTCGAGCCACGAGTCCCGGAACCGCGCGGCGAGCACCCCCATGATCAGCGAGCCGGCCAGCGCCAGACCCGCCGAAGTGGCGACCAGGATCGCGGAGGCTCCCGCCCGCTGGAGGATCACCTCCGCCACCGGCTGGCCGGGCAGCGCCCGTGAGACGCCGAGGTCTCCCCGCACGACGTTGCCCAGCCACGCGGCGAACTGCTCAGGCATCGACCGATCCAACCCCCAGGCGCGCTCGTACGCCTCCTTCACGTCCTCGGTGACCGCGCCTTGGCCGACCAGTTCGGCGAAGTACGCCTCGGCGGGGTCGTAGGGCGAGGCCCACGCGAGCAGGAACGTGATGCCGGCCACGGCCAGGAGCGTGGCCGGCAGCGCGAGCAGCCGCTTGCCGATTGTCTTGAACATATGTTCGAGTATATCGATCGGTCAGGTCCGGGTCCAGCGTTCGAGGCTCCAGGCGATCCCGCGCGGGAACCCGTGGGGTGAGCCTTGGAGCTGGACCTCGATGCCCTCGACGTCGGCAGGCACGACCACCGTGATCGCGCGCTCGAGCAGGTGCAGGTAGCTGCCGTCCTCGGCGAGGGCGTGCTGGAGGTCGGTGTAGGAGTCCCGGCGCTGGTCGCGGTCCGTCGTCGCGCGGCCGGCCTCGAGGGCGGCGTCCACGTCGGGGTTGCGCATCCCCGCCCGGTTCGTGCCGGGGTCGCCGTCATCCGCCAGAGAGGAGTGGTAGCGCGCCCACAGCTCGGTGTCCGGGTCGTAGGGCGTCCCGATGCCGTGCAGCCACGGGTCGGTGGCGAGCCGGTCGAGGTAGGCGGGGGTGTCGACGGCCTCGACGGTCACGTCGATGCCGATCTCGGCCAGGTCCGAGCGCATCGCCAGCCCCATGTCCCGGTGCTGGGTCAGGGTCGGCAGGTGCATGATCGTGAACGCGAGCCGCTGGCCGTCCTTCTCACGGATGCCGTCGTCGCCTGGCACCCAGCCGGCCTCGTCCAGCAGCTGCGCGGCCTGCTCGGGGTCAAAGGGGATGGTGACGCTGGGGTCATACGCCCACTGACCGGACACGATCGGGGAGTTGGCGACCTGCCCGACTCCCAGCTGGATCGCCTCCAGCAGCGCCTGGCGGTCGATGCCCATGGCGATCGCGCGGCGGACGGGAGCCTCGGCCAGCACGGGGTTGGTGTTGGGCAGCGACATCTGCTCGATCGAGGCGCTGGGGATCTCGATGACCTGGAACGCAGGATTGTCGCGGAACGTCTCAGCCAGCCGCGGGTTCAGCCGCGCCACGTCGATCGAGCCGTCGAGCAGCGCCGCTACGCGCGCGTTCTCGTCGGGCAGGAACGTGAACACCACCCGCTGGATGGTCGGCGCTCCACCGAAGTAGTCGGGGTTGGCCTCGAACACGATCCGCTCGCCGGGCACGGTCTCGACGTAGCGGTACGGCCCGGTGCCGACCGGCTGGCGGTTGAAGTCGGACTGGGCCAGGTCCTCGCCGGCCAGCAGGTGCTCGGGCACGATGCCGACGTAGAGCTTCTCGACGAACGCCGGGTCCAGCCGGCTGAGCGTGAACTGGACCGTCAGGTCGTCGACCGCGGTCACCTCGCTGATCAGCCCGTCCAGGCCGAACCTGCTGAACAGCGGCGAGGCCAGCTCGGGATCACTGAGCGCCTGCCAGGTGAAGACGACGTCGTCAGCCGTCAGCGGCTCGCCGTCGTGGAATTGGACGTCGTCCCGCAGCCGCACCGTCACGGTCTTGCCGTCCTCGCTGACCTCGGGCAGCTCGGCGGCGAGGTCGGGGACGAGCCCGAGGTCCGCGTCGAACGTCACCAGCCCGTTGAAGGCCTTCCAGTTGCCCGTGTCCACGTCGAGGAACAGCGGGCTCAGCGAGGTCGGCTCGCTGGACAGCGCCACGACCAGATCCTGCGCGATGGCCTCCGTGGCCGAGGCGGGCCCGAGCATGGCTATGAGCGCGATCAGGGCGGCGGCGAGGGTAACACGAAGGCGGCTTGGGGTCATGGCGCAGGGATCCTTCCCGCAGGATGCAACTGGCTCGCAACAAGTCTTTGATAACAGAGAATGACTGACAAGTAAAGAGCTTGTCTCGCAGTGCTCTCAGCGGTTTGACGCGGTGTTTCGGTCTATTCCGGAGAGGTCAGGGTGCGCACGACGACGAGGTGGTCGGCGCCGGACTCCGCGCCCCACAGCTCCCCGGGCCGGCCGAGGAGTTGGCGGACCGCGCCCCGGCCGTGGGGGAGTGGCACCTGCTCGAAGGTCTCGGTCACGGGATCGAACCGGACGAGCGCGTTCGCGCCGAAGTCGCTGAGCCAGACGATGTCCTGGTCATCGACGTAGACGGCGTAGGCTTGGGGGTTGGCACCGGGCAGGAGCCACTCCCGCCACTGGCCGGTGGCCGGGTCGTGCATGCCGAGCTGGCCGGCGTTCCACTCGCTGACCCACAGCCGCCCGGGCGAGTCGGACCAGATCCGCCGGGCTCCCTGGTCGGCGGTGGGGGGCTGGACGACGCGGCTTTGGCCGGAGGCGCGGTCGATCATGGCGATGTGGCTGCTGGCCAGCGACGCGTACCAAACCTCGCCCGCCGGTGTGGTCGTGATGCCGTAGGGGCCGGGGGGTGCGGTGAAGGTCTCGACCGTGCCGGTGCGTGGGTCGAGCCGCCCGTGCGCGCCCGCCTGCCCCGTGAACCACAGCACGCCGTCACCGTCGAAGCTGGCGGTGTTGAGGTTGACGTTCGCCTCGCCTGGCAAGGGGAACGTGCGGCCTCGCTGGTGGTCGGGTCAACGCGCACGATCGCGTTCAGCCCGCTGTCAGTCACCCACGGCGCCCCGTCCGGCCCCACGATCACCCCGTGCGGCGCCGACCCCTCGCCCAGACGACATGCCTGGTCTGGCCGGTTTGCGGGTCGAGGTAGCCCAGCTCACCTGACCGCTGCGCCGTGTACCAGACGCCACCGTCGGCGGCGGGCGCGACATCATGCGGCCCCGACCCGGCCGGGACGGGGTAGGCCTGCAGTTCGAGGCTGCTGGGGACTGGCGTTGGCGTTGGGGCGGGGGCCGTGATCGGTGGAACCGGGGTGGGAGTCGGCGGGGCGTCAGCGGGCGGCCCCGCACAGGCGACGAGCAGAACAAGAACGGCGACGACTCCACGCATGGTCACTCATCCTGCTCTCGCGCTGCTTCGCCGACGAGCCTGCGGATCCGGACCTGATCGGCCGTGAGCCGCTCCGGCTCCTCGTCGAGCAGCCACCGCAGATCGCGGTCGAGCACGGTGGTCGCTGCGGCGGGATCCAGCTCGCAGAGCGTCCGGTACAGTTCCACGCGGATTCGACCGTCTCGGGATGGCGGGAACCAAGGACCTCTCGCTGACCAGCGAGGCACTCCTCGAATAGGGCGCGGGCCTCGGGCAGGTCCCCCTGCGACCGAAGCGTTTCGCCCAAACGATTGATCGAGATGAGGGTGTGGGGATGGCAGTCGCCCAGCACCTTCCGGAAGCCAGCCAGGGCCTGCTCGTGAAGGCTCCGGGCTCTGGCCAGCTCTTCCTGCGCGCGCAGTGTCTCCGCCAGAGTCATGATCGAGGCGAGCGTATCGGGGTGGCAGGGGCCGAGGACTTCGCGGCGGCCGGCTAGAGCCTCCTCAGACAGGGTGCGGGCAGCGGCCAGATCTCCCTGCTCCGAGAGCATGTAAGCAAGGTTGTTGATCGAGTTGAGCGTTTGGGGGTGGCGGTCGCCCAGTACCTCCCGGCAGCCGGGCAGGGCCTCTTCATGGAGGGTGCGGGCAGCGGCCAAATCCCCCTGGACCCAGAGCGTGTTAGCCAGGTTATTGATCCAAGCGAGGGTGCCAGGGTGGCGGTCGCCGAGGACCTCCCGGCAGGCGGCGAGGTTCTCCTCCTGCAGGGTGCGAGCGTCGGCCAGGTCCCCCTGCATCCAGAGCATGGCAGCCAGCCCGTTGATCGAGCGCAGTGTGTCGGGGTGAACGTCGCCCAGCACCTCCCCGGCGGGCGGCAAGGACCTCCTCCTGAAGGAGCACCGTCTGGGTCAAGCGGTGGACTTTGACTCCGGCTGGCTCGCGTTCGATCAGGGAGACCGCACGCAGTGGCCCGATTCCCAGCCGGTTGCGCTCGTGGCCTCGACCGGGGCCGGCCAAGCAGGCCAGCTCGGCGGGCAGTTCCACCGTCTCGGTGTCCAGCAGCAGGTCGAGCGGGATCGGCTCCGGGCCGAGGAAGGCCAACAGCTCCAAGAGCGCCAGGGCGGCCGGCTCGGCAGCCAGCCGGCTCAGCGCAAGGTTGACCGTGGTGTAGACGGTTCCCTTGTAGTCGAGGGGACAGGGGCCGTCGGCCAGCAGCCTGGCACGCATGCCCCGGAACAGCCCCAGGTAGCCGGCCAGGGTCTCGCCATACGTGTCGAGGTAGGCGCCGGCCTGCGCCAGCGCCAACGGCAGGCCGCCCAGCTCCACGGCCAGCGCGTCGGCGCCGGCCCGCTCTGCCTCGGAGGGCTCGCCCTTCAGGCGGGTCAGCAGATAGCGGGCGGCGGTGGACTGGTCCAGACACTCCACGTCGATCGTCGCCGAGGGGCCACCCCAAGCGGGGTTGCGGCTGGTGATCAGCACATGCCCGTCACCTCGGGGCAAGAATGGCGCCACCGCGCCAAAGTCAGGGGCGTTGTCGAACACCAGCAGCCACCGCCCGGCCGACGCGTCCAGCGCCCGGTGGATCAGCCGCGGCAGCGCCTCCAGATCATCGGGGACGGCTACATCCAGCTCGCCAGCCAGCCGGATGTACGAATCCAGGATCAGTGGACGCTGCTCAGCGGGAACCCACCACACCAGCGCATAGTCCGACCGGTACCGCCACGCGTACTCGGCGGCCAGCACCGTCTTGCCCACCCCGCCCCCGCCGGCCAATGTTTGGGTCATCCCGGCCAGCCGCTGGCGCAGCTCTGCGAGCACCTCATCCCGACCGGCCAACGGCGCGGGTCGGCGCGGCGCCTCGAAGATCGCCGGCATCGCCGGCCGCCGCACTCCCGAGCCGGGAAACCGCACCAGCCTCACCGGCCGGCCCGGTCCCTGCAGCGCCTGGACGACCCGGGCGCGGGCGTCAGCCTCGCTCACCCCGAACACGTCGACGTGCACGATCGGCGCCAGCAGCGCTGGCGGGTCCGCGTCCTCGATCCGGATCGGCGCCAGCGACGTGGGATCTCGCGCGAAGGCGGCCTGCCATTCCGCGGTGGCCATGACCGAGTTCCAGTAGCGGCTGCTGGTCACCATCACCAGCCGCTCGGCGTCCTCCAGCACGGCGTTCATCTGTGCCACGAAGTTCGACCCGACGCCGAAATCCCAGCTCTGGAGCCGGGTCGTGTACCCGGCCTCTTCCAGCGCGGCGGCGATCCACTCCGCCCACGCCACGTCCGCGCCGGTGAAGCTCACAAAGGCATCCACCGGCCCCACCACCCGCGGGCTCATCCCTCGGCCCCAAACCGCACGGTCACAGGATCAACGATAACCCTCCCGTGCGCACGAAGGGTCAGTGCTTCCCGCGGGTCGAGCGGACTGTGACCTTCGAGGCGTCAGCGGTCAGTAGCCGAAGATCGTCGGGATCGCCGGTCAGGATGTCGACCTGACCGGCGAAGCTCAGCGCTTCGGCAACGATCAGCGCATCGGTCGTTTTGCCAGACGCGCCGGGGAGGGCCAGTAGTCGTCCCGCTACGCGAGTTCTGCCCTCATCGGTGGGAGGAACACGTCCACCTGAGCGAGGACGCGGTTCACGTTCGCGTCTCGCGGCCCTGACCCGCGGGTCGTCTCGGCCACGACCACCGCCGGGACCACCACGCGCGCCCGCCTCGCGGGCGGCGCGTACGTTGGCCCGTACCCTCGGATCTCGCTGGGCGAGATCGCTCACCGCGCCGCGTCGAGGATCAGCCGTCTCGCCATTCCCTGCGGACCTCCTCCAACAGGGTCTCGGGAATCGGGCATGCCTCGGCGTCCATCTCGTCGAGCATCCGGTCGATCCGGCGGGCATGGAGCCAGTCGGACAGGGCTTCGTTCACCACCCTTGAAAGTCCGCGGCGTCCGACCTGCTGACGAGCTTCCCTAAGCTAAGGAGATCGCGATCAAGCGTGAATGACACTTTCTCTGTGGGCATGCGGTCATCCTACTTCTGTCTCCGATACAACGCGGCGCACTCAGCCCACGGTTGCCAGGCGAACTGCGCAGTCTGGCTGCAAGCGACCCAGACGCTACGAGAGAGCGAGCCCGGCCTGCGCTCGCACGGATGCGCGTGCCGCTGTGACCGCAGATCGAGCCGGCGCTCCCTCAGGAGCCAGCTAGTCTTCCTCCGAGCCCGACGGCGCGTAAGCTCTTGGCCGTGATCAAGTACTCCACGGCGGTTGGGCATCTGCGGCGGGTGGCGGAGGCGTGCCAGCGCTTCTTCGTCGTTGCGTGGGAGGCCGAGCCGCTCTGCGTCGGGGCGTACGTGTTCGGGGAGCTGCTGGAGGGCCCGGAGCGGCTGGAGCACGCAAGGGTGGTGTTCGCGCTCGACCTGCCGCCGGACGAGCTGCCGTGGCGTCATGAGCCGCTCGAGATGATCTCGTTCATGGAGGTCGCCCGCCTCGACCGGATCCCGCTCGATTGGTACTGCCGGCCAGCGGCGGGCCCGATCGCGAACCACCTGATCCGCGGCCCGGTGCGGTTCTGGTCGCTGGAGGGCATCGAGGAGGGTGTGCTCGACGCTCTTGCGCAGCAGCGGTTCGGCGACGTGGCGCGCCTGCCGGATCCGCCTCCGGCCGCGCAAGGCGCGGAGTTGGCGCGGGCGCTCGCCCACCTGCGCCAGGTCGCGGGGCATTACTGGCAGCCGGGATGGCGGGCGGGGCACAGCGCGGGCGATGTCCAGCCGGAGCTGCACCTGTGGAACGCCGTCCAGGGCTACCTCGATCTCCTGGGACCGGCACCGCAGACGATCGAGCCGGTGACGCGGCAGCTCTCTCAGGAGTTTTCCTGGGGTCGTGGGCCGATGGGCGCCCTCACCGACGCCGTGCGGAAGGGGGCCGGGCCGGGCGTCCTCGCCGCGCTCGGGGGCCGGCCCATCGAGCCGGTGGCTCAGGCAGCCGGCGACGGCCTGCTCGTCGCGCTCGTCCAGCGTGTCGAAGGCGCGCCGGATCCTGCTGACGCCTACGTGGCGGCCCTGCGGAAGCGGGGCTGGTGGGGTGACGCAGACCTCGCTGATCAGCTCGACGCCCGCTCGGTCGGGGGGCGGCGCCGGCGCTGCGGGCCGTGCCGCTCGATCTTTTGGAGTTCGCCGATCATCTCGACACCGGTGGCGAGTACACCGTGGAGGCGCGGTTGGACCTGTCGACCGGCGAGCTTGCGTGGAGGGGCGCCGACCTCGACTACGGCGAGGACGAGGACGATGAGGACGCCGACGTGCTGTGGATCGGGCGGGGAGACTCCCACGACGCCTACCGCGACATGCGGGATTTCACCTCCACCACCGACCGAGCCCTGAGCCGGCTGCTCGACAACGCCTTGGCCGGCCGTGGGGCGTTTCGCCGGTTCAGGGACGTCCTGTCCGAGCATCCGGAGGCGCTGGCCCGCTGGGAGGTCTTCTCCTCCGAGCGCAGCCGCGCCCGCGCCCGTGCCTGGCTGTCCGCCAAGGGCTACCGCCCGGCTGTCAACCGCCCATGACCTGAACCTGTTCCCGCTGGGGCCAGGCGGACGTCGAGATCCTGCCAGACGCCCGTGACCGGGTCGGCGACAGTCCGTCACCTGCGCCGATCATCGCATGAAGTCCGCAAGGTGTCCGCCTCCTGGTCGTCGCCAGGGACGTCCAAACGCTATGGCGCGTACGGCTCGGTGTGCTCGGGCTCTCCGGATCACGCCCGTCGACGTGCTGGTCGCATCCGTGAACAGCAGCAGGGCTCGGCACGGTGGCGGCGCCTCGCCGCCCTGACAGAGTGTGTGTACACTTGGAGCACAAGGAGGAGCGGATGTCGACCAGTACGGCAGGGCAGCGCACGGAGCGGTGGCAGCTTCGCGTTCCCGCAGAGTCGGACGCCCTCGTTCGCGAAGCTGCGGAAGCGTGTCGCGAAGACCTCACCAGTTTCGTCGAGCAGGCCGCCGTCCAACGCGCCCGGGACACCCTCGCTGACCGCAACGTGTTCCGCATCGACGCCGAGGCATACGACGAGTTCATTCGCGCGCTCGATGCCTCCCCGCGAGATGCTCCGAGGCTGTGCCGCCTTCTCAGCCGCAAGGCGCCGTGGGAGTGAGCTACCGACCGCCGGAGCTTTATGATCCCAAGCATCACGATGCCTCACAGTTCGACTGCGGCATCCAGCCGTTGAACAGCTACCTCCATCGCATCGCGGAGTGGGCGCAGCAGACCGGCGACGCGCGCATCTTTGTTGTCGCCACAGCGGATCATGAGGTGGCGGGCTACTACACACTCTCCGCAGCCTCGGTGGAGTTTGAGCACGCGCCCTTGCGGCTCCGCAAGGGCGCGGCCCGAAGGCCTGTACCGGCTATCCTGCTCGGCCGCTTGGCGGTGGATCATCGGCATGCAGGCCGGGGCTTGGGCACCGGGATGCTCCGCGATGCCATGTTGCGGGTGGCCCAGGCCGCGGACACCGTGGGGATACGCGCCCTGCTCGTCCATGCGAAGAACGACGAGGCGCGTGACTGGTATCGAGCGCAAGCCGAGTTCCTACCGAGCCCGCTCAGCCCACTCACACTGATGTTGCCGCTCCAGGACATCACCTCCGCTCTGCCCTCGTGACACCGTACGCGTCAGTTGCAACTTTCCGTCAGAGCGATGAGGAACCCTGCCGGTCAGTCCCCAGCCTCGCCTAAGACGGGCGGGATTATGACGCGTTGGCGTTTTGGAGTTGGGTGCGCGCTGCTTGGAGGTGCTCCTGATTGTTCGTGTTCAGTGCCCAGAGCGCGTAGTTGACGGCGAAGGCCGACAGCAGTTCGGCGCAGTGGTCTTTGAGGCGGGGCCAGGTCCGGCCGCCCGCTTTCTCGTACTCGGCGAGCAGTTGCTCCAATCCTTCGTCGCCGAAGGCGTGCAGATGGACCATGAAGTCCGTCGCGGGATCGGCGACCCTGGCCTCGGTCCAGTCGAGGATGCCTGTGGCCCGGGCGTCAGCATCGACGAGCACGTGCCCGACGTGCAGGTCGCCATGGATGACGGTTGAGTGCTCAGGCCAAAAACTCTCGTCGGCGAGCCATGCCTGCCAGCGACGCAAGAGGTCATCGGCAACCTCAAGCTCGCCCTTGACCTTGTCGATATTGGCCTGGATCTCTGCCCGGACCTCTACAGGGCGCAGCACGCGCAGGCCGGCGGCGCGTGCCTCCTCGTGGTCGATCGCATGCAACGCCGCTAACGCTTGGCCGAGCGTGGCGGCAAAGATGGCGGAATGCTTATCAAAGTTCCAGCGCAACTCGCCGGTCTGGGCATCAAGCGTCACGCCTGGGGTGCCCGATAAGAGCGGGTAGGCGATCAGCTCATCGCTGTGAATGCGCCAATCCGGCACCTGCACTGGCAGATGCCGGCGGACCAGCGCAAGGATGCGCGACTCGGTCATTGATCCTTCAATGACGTCCGATCGGCGGGGGATCCGCAGCACCCATTGCGTCCCGTCGGCCGTGGATGCAAAAGCGACCCGGTAGTCCAAGCCGATCTCGTTGAACACGATCCGATCAGCGACGGTCTTCAGCCCGTGCCTGCCGGCCAGATCGGCCACGAGCTCTTGGTCCTGCCGCGCGGATGTCACCACGGGATGCTCCCGACTCTCCTCTGTGGTTGCCGTTCTCCGACGGCCGCAACTCTGACATGAAGACTGCTGGAGTGTTCTGGGCTTTCGAGTTCACCGTGCGGAGGCGTTCGGAGGGTAAGCACTCCGCGACTGGTCAGTACGGGCCCGCAAGCCCGAGAACATCGGGAAGCGGCGGACGTTACGGGTGAGCACGTCCAGGTTGAGAACCTTCGCGGTCGCGGCGACGATGAGTGCCGGCTGCCATCCGCGGAGCACATCCACGAGCACGGACGTGTCGACAACCGCGCTCATCGAGGTTCAGTCGCTGGCCGGACCGCAGCCGCTCCACGTACTCTTCGCCGTTGAATGCCCGGTCCTCCCAGGAGCCGAAGGCCTGACGTATTGCATCCAGATCTGCCTCAAGATTCCGGGCACGGCCATAGCAGCGCTCGATGGCCCGTCGGGTGAGTTCTGACAGCGACAGCCCGGTCTTAAGCGGATCGGGCATCGAGGAGACGCTTCTGCTCCGCAGCGAGTGAGATCTGCGTTTGCACCATGATGTAAGTCTACATCGGTGCCCGAAGCTTCAGGAAAGCTTCAGGAAAGGGTGGCGAGGAGGGGGAGGTGGTCGCTGGTGGCGCGGGGGCCGACGCGCACGTCGGTGGCGGTCAGGCCGCCGGTGACGAGGAGCTGGTCGGTCTGCATGCGCGGCTCCCAGGCGGGGTAGGTGGGGCCGCCGCCGGCATGTGTCCAGGCGGTGCCGGCAAGGGCGAGGCGGGCGCCCCAGGCGGGGAGGTTGACGTCGCCGATCAGCGCCGCCGGGCCGCCGCCCTCAGCCGCGAACGCCACCGCCGCCCGCAGTTGGGCGACGGATCGCCAGGGCAGGTACGACAAGTGCATGGTCGTGACGCGCGCCGCCGTGCCGTCGACGTGCACGGACGCCCCCAACGCGACGCGCGGCTCGTGGTCCCAGCCGGGGTTCTGGGGGGAGGCGCCGGGCCTGCGCTCGCCGTCCCCGCCGCCGGGCAGCGCCAGGCGTCGGACGTCCTCCAGCGGCGTACGGCAGAGCAGCCCCACGCCGTAGGCGGGCCCGTCCGTCTCGCCTGGGGGGCAGGCCGTCCAGCGCGTGTCCGGGTCGCCGAGCAGGGCGGGGGCGAACGCGCCGTGCCATCCCAGCAGGTGTGCCAGCCGGTCGACCTGGTCGAGGCGCCCGGTGCGCTCCAGCCCGCGGTCGACCTCCTGGACCGCGACGAGGTCGGCGTCCAGCGCGGTGATGGCGTCGCAGACAGCGTCGAGGTCCACCTTGCCGGTCCGCAGGTCGATGCCGTGCAGCATGTTGTAGGTCGCGATGCGCATCGTCGGCTCAGAGGCGGCTGTGGACGCGCAGGGCGTGGGCGAGCGCGGCCCTGACCGGCCCGAGGCGCAGGACGTAGACGTGGGCTGCCAGCCGGGCAAGCGCCCGCCACCACGCCGGGTGCGACTCGATCAGCGCCTCGGAGACCAGGAAGTCCGCCGCGTCCGGCTCGCCCCAGTCCTCGTGTGCCCCGACCACCCAGTAGCCGAGCAGCTCGATCGCCTCGGCATGCTCGGCGGCCAGGTCCTCGGTGGAGAAGGCCACCGTGACCGCGTGGCCCTCCGGGACCGGCGGCACGTCCTCCGCCCAGCGCTCGCTGTCGACCACGAGGCGCACGAGGGCGCCGTCGTGCTCAGGCGCTCTGTCGCGGCTGCCGGCCGCCCGGATCCTGTTCTGCATCGTGCGCGCATTCTGGCGCGTGGGAGCCTCACAGTCACGGATGCTCGACGGCATGGCGTGGCCCTGCCCAGGCGCGGCGGCTACAACTGGTTGCGGGCCGACGCCGGAAGGACCCGTGATGACGAACCGTCCCGCCACGATCGGTGCGCTGCGCGCGGCAGGGTATCCGGACCGGACGGTCAAGCAGGAGGTCGCCGTCAACGCGGCGCGCAGGCTCCGCGCGGGGAAACCGCTGGTGGACGGGCTGGTGGGGTTCGAGGACACGGTCCTGCCCGCGCTGGAGACCGCGTTGCTGGCGGGGCACGACGTCATTCTGCTGGGCGAGCGCGGCCAGGCGAAGAGCCGCATCCTGCGCTCGCTGGCCGCCCTGCTGGATGACGAGGTCCCGATCATCGCCGGCAGCGAGGTCAACGACCATCCCTATCACCCGTTCTCGCCGGGAGCGCTCGCGCTGGTCCACGAGCACGGCGACGGCACGCCGGTGACGTGGATCGGCCGGGAGCGCCGGTTCGCCGAGAAGCTCGCCACCCCGGACATCGCGGTGGCCGACCTGATCGGGGACGTCGACCCGATCAAGGTCGCCGAGGGGCGCTACCTGTCCGACGAGCTGACGATCCACTTCGGCCTGGTGCCCCGCCACAACCGCGGCATCGTGGCGATCAACGAGCTGCCTGACCTGGCCGAGCGCATCCAGGTCGCGCTGCTGAACGTGATGGAGGAGCGCGACGTCCAGGTACGCGGCTACTCGCTGCGCCTGCCGCTGGACCTGCTCGTCGTCGCGACCGCCAACCCTGAGGATTACACGAACCGGGGGCGGATCATCACACCGCTGAAGGACCGGTTCGGCGCTGAGGTGCGGACGCACTACCCGCCCTCCCTGCCCGCGGAGGTCGCGGTGATGGTGGCGGAGGCCACCTGCCCCGACGCGGTCGCGCTCGGGCTCGCCGGCCCGGTGGTCGTGCCCGGCTTCATGTGTGAGGTGCTCGCCGCCTTCACACGGGCGTTGCGCGGCGCGCCTGAGGTGAACCAGCGTTCGGGTGTCTCGGTCCGTTTTTCGATCGGCAATTATGAGACGCTGGCTGCTTCGGCGGTCCGGCGCGCTGTGCGCACTGGTGAGGAGCGTGCGGTGGCGCGGCCCTGCGATTTGGCGCAGGTGCTGTCCGCTGGCATCGGCAAGGTCGAGTTTGAGACGTTTGAGGAGGGCCGGGAGCCGGAGATCCTCGAGCGGCTGTGTCGCCGCGCCCTGCTGGAGGTGTTCCGCCGCCGTACCGCCCGTGTCAACCTGTCGCGGCTGGTGGCCTGGTTCGAGGACGGCGGCGCTGTCGAGACCGGCGACCTCGTGCCTGGCGGGCAGCTGCTCGCCTAGCTGGACCGGGTGCCGGGCCTGGCGAAGCTGCTGGCCGCGTTGAAAGTGGAGGAGGAGTCGCCCGCGCTGGCCGCCGCCGCTGTGGAGTTCGCGTTGGAAGGGCTGCACCTGTCCCGCAAGATCGACCGGGACGACGTCGCGCCCGGCGCGTTCCGGTACGCCTCGCGATGAGGATCCGCTACGCGCGCTGGTCGGGGACGCAGGAGCCGTTCCCGGCCCAGGTGTCCGCGGGCGATGTGCTCTCGGAGCTGTCCGACGACCTGCTCGCCGGTGTCGGCGCTGATCGGGCGTTGGAGCGGCTGCTCCAGCGGGGGCTGTCAGGGCGGGTCGCGGGTCTGGAGCAGCTGCGCCGCCGGGTGGAGGAGGCCCACAGCCGTGAGCTGGGGCGCATGGGCTTGGAGGGGCCGCTGCGCCAGGTCGCCCAGCGTCTGGAGGCGATCCTGGACCGCGAGCGCACCGCGTTGCGGTTCGATCCCGACCAGGACCGCGCCGACCGCCAGCTCGGCGAGTTGGACGGCTTGCCCGCCGACATCGCGTCGCGGCTGCGCGCGCTGGAGTCCTACGAGTGGACCGACCGCCAAGCTGGCGAGGACTTCCGCGCCCTGATGGAGCAGTTGCGCCGCGACGTCGCCCAGGCGACGTTCGGGCGGCTGGCGTCGGCGTTCGGCTCGATGTCGCCGCGGGACGTGGCGCGCATGCGCGACATGATCGCGGAGTTGAACGCGATGATCGCCAAGCGCGAGCGGGGCGAGGACGTCACCGCGGACTTCGAACGTTTCAGGGAGCGCTACCCCGACGTGGCCGGCGACGCCGAGACGCTGGATGAGCTGCTCGACGAGCTGGCCCGGCGGATGGCGGCGATGTCGCGGCTGATGGCGGGCCTGGACGCCGGGCAGCGGGCGCAGCTGGCCGCGATGGCCGGCCAGCTGCTGGGCGACATGGACCTGGCGTTCCAGGCCGCGCAGCTGCAGCGGGCGCTGCAGGGCCTGTATCCCCAGCTCGGCTGGGGCGTTCCGCCGGACGGGGCATGGCAGGCGGGCAGGGATGAGGGGTCGCTGTCGGACACGGTCGACTGGGTCGAGCATCTCCAGTCCTACGAGGACCTGATGCGCGCGCTCGGCCAGTCCTACCCGGGCGCCCGCCTGGAGGACGTCGATGAGGACGCCCTGCGCCAGGCGCTGAGCGACGACGCGGTCCGCGACCTGCGCGCGCTGCGTGAGATCGAGCGGGTCTTGGAGGAGGCCGGCGCCGCTCACCGCCGTCACGGGCGGCTGGAGCTGACCCCGCGCGGCATCCGCAAGCTCGGCGAGCGCTCGCTGGCCAGGATCTATGACCGCGCGGTCAGCGGGCTGGGCGGCTCGCATCGGACTCCCGGCTCGGGCGGCGACGGCGAGCTGACCGGGGCGAGCCGGCCGCTGCGGTTCGGCGATCCGTTCCGCCTCGACGTCGGGCGGACGATCCGCAATGGGATGATGCGGCACGCGGAGCGGTCAGCCGGGCTGGGCGATGGGCCCTCGCCCTCGGCGGGTCGTGGCGTGGCGGTCGCGCCGGAGGATTTCGAGCTGGCCGAGGCGGAGCGGCGGGTGCGGGCGGTGACCGTGCTGCTGCTCGACATGTCGTTCTCGATGCCGCTGCGCGGCAACTGGGTGCCGGCCAAACGGGTCGCGCTCGCGCTGGGGTCCCTGGTGGCCTCGAAGTTCCCCGAGGACCGGCTCTACGTCGTCGGGTTCAGCGACTACGCCCGCGAGCTGGCGCCCCGCGATCTCGTCGGGGCCGGCTGGGAGCGGGTGTATGGGACGAACATGCAGCACGCGTTCATCGTCGCCCGCCGCCTGCTGGGCGCCCACTGCGGGGCGGAGCGGCAGGTGATCATGATCACCGACGGCGAGCCCACCGCCCACCTGGAGGGCGACGCCGCCTATTTCGCCTGGCCCCCCGAGCCCAAGACGCTGCGCCTGACATTGGCCGAGGCCGCCCGCCTGGCCCGCACCGGCGCCACCCTCAACGTCTTCCTCCTCGACCACGACCCCGGCGCCGCCGCCTTCATCGAGCGCATGGTCAGCGGCTACGGCGGCCGCATCTTCTACCCCGACCTCGCCAACCTCGGCACCCTCATCGTCCGCGACTTCCTCCACCGCAAAACCGCCTGAGGCTTTTGTGGAGCATCGGCGACATATACGTCGCGGATGCTCCACAGAACTGTCGTCAACCCGCGCGCTGCCGCCCCTCCCGTCCAGGCCTCGTCGGGCCGGGGCGCGGCCCCGTTAGAGGATGCCGCCCTCAGTCATGCGGCGGGTGTCGAGGATGCGGTCGACGTCGTCGTCGCTGAGCAGGCCGGATTCCTTCACGATCTCGCGCAGGGGCCGGTTCGCGGCCAGCGCCTTCTTCGCCAGCTCGGCGCTGCGGTCGTAGCCGATCGCGGGGACCAGCGCGGTGACGGTGGAAAGGTTGCGCTCGACCAGCTCGTGGCAGCGGTCGCGGTCGGCGGTGATCCCGTCGACGCACTCGCGCGCGAAGTGGGCCCCCGCGCGGGCGAGCAGCCGGATCGACTCCAGCACGTTGCGGGCCATCAGGGGGATGTAGACGTTCAGCTCGAAAGCGCCGGACATGCCGCCGATCGTGACGGCGGCGTCGTTGCCGATGACCTGCGCGGCGACCTGGGTGAGCGTCTCGCAGAGCACTGGGTTGACTTTCGCGGGCATGATCGAGGAGCCCGGCTGGATCTCGGGCAGGCGGATCTCGGCCAGGCCCGTGCGCGGACCCGAGCCCATCCACCGGAGGTCGTTCGCGATCTTGGTGAGCGAGGCGGCGACGACCTTGAGCGCGCCGGACAGCTCGATGATCCCGTCCCGGGCGCCCTGCGCCTCGAAGTGGTTGGCGGCCTCGCGCAGCTCGGTGAGGCCGGTGCGGCGGCGCAGCTGGGACAGGACGCCCTCGGTCATGCCGGGCGGCGCGTTCAGTCCCGTGCCGACCGCGGTCCCGCCCAGCGGAACCTCCGCCACCCGCTCCAGCGCCCCCCGCACCCGGGCGGCGCCCAGCTCGACCTGCCGGGCGTAGCCGCCGAACTCCTGGCCCAGCGTGACGGGGGTGGCGTCCATCAGGTGCGTCCGCCCGGGCTTGATGACGTCCGCGAACTCGGATGACTTCGCCGCCAGCGATGCGCGCAGAACGTCCAGCGCGGGCAGCAGGTCCTCGACGCAGGCCTGGTAGGCGGCCAGGTGCACGGCCGTGGGGAACACGTCGTTCGACGACTGGCCGGCGTTCACGTGGTCGTTGGGGTGGATCAGCTTGGAGCCCAGCTCCCCGCCGAGCAGCTCGGTCGCCCGGTTCGCGATGACCTCGTTCGCGTTCATGTTCGACGACGTGCCCGACCCGGTCTGGAACACGTCGACGACGAAGTGCGCGTCGAAGTCCCCGGCGACGACCTCCGCCGCAGCCTGCGCGATCGCCTTGAACTGGTCGCCGTCGAGCGCCCCCTGCTCGTGGTTCACGACCGCGGCGCACAGCTTGATCAGGCCAAGCGCCCGCACGACCTCCACCGGGATGCCCTGGCCCGAGATCGGGAAGTTCAGGACGGCACGCTGGGTGGACGCGCCGTAATAGGCGCTGGCGGGGACCTGCATCGGGCCCATCGAGTCGCGTTCGGTGCGGGTGTTCTCCATGCCGCCCACGCTATCGGATCTGGCCCGCCCACTCAGGTGTGTCGGCTCAGCTCCGGAACCCGGAACCCGGAACGACACACCCCCGGTCGGGGCCGCCGGCCGGTGTGGGTAGGCTGGCGGCGATGGCCACCGTTCTCCTGATCCGCCACGCGACGACCGCCACGACGGGCAAGCGGCTGGCCGGGCGCACGGACGTGCCGCTGGACGAGGCGGGGCGGGCCCAGGCCGAAGCCGCCGCCGCCCGGCTCGCGGACCTGCCGATCAAGGCGATGTACGCGAGCCCCCTGCCCAGGACGCGCGAGACGGCTGAGATCGTGGCCGCCCCGCACCGCCTGAAAGTCCGGGCCTGTGAGGGCGTGATCGAGGTCGAGTACGGCCGCTGGACGGACCGCCCGCTGAAGCCCCTGACGCGCAACAAGCTGTGGCCGGTGATCCAGGCCCGCCCATCGCTCGTGCGGTTCCCGGGCGGTGAGACGCTGCGCCAGGCGCAGCTCCGCGCGGTCGACGCCTTCGAGGAGATCAGCGCCCGCCACCGCGCCGCGCTCGTCGCCGTCGTGTCGCACGCCGACATCATCAAAGCGGTCGTGGCCTTCTACGTCGGGATGCCGCTCGACGTCTTCCAGCGGCTGCACGTCGGCCCGGCCTCCGTCACCGTGCTCGGCATCAGCAACGGCTCCCGGCCCGTGCTCCTGCGGTTCAACGACGAGGGCCCGCTGCGGCGCGAGGCGTTCGCGCCGCCGCCCAAGCCGAAGGCCGCGAGGCAGGCAACCGAGAGGACGTGACGGTGGGGGACTCCTACCAGCTGGACCCAGTCGACTGGATCACCGCCGGGGCCGTCGGGGAGCCGGGCCGCAGGACGTTCTACATCCAGGCCCGGCGCGGGTCGGACCTGGTCGCGCTTGTGGTCGAGAAGGCACAGGTGTCGGCGCTGGCCAACCTGGCGCAGGAGCTGCTCGCCAGGCTCGGGGTGGAGGTCAAGCCCGACGATCTCGACGAGACGCGTATGCGGCTGCTGGAGCCGGTGATGCCCATGTGGCGCGCCGGCTCGATGAGCCTGGGCATGGACACCGACGGGCTCCGGTTCCTGCTTGAGGCTGAGGAGTTGGCCGAGGAGGGGGCCGAGGAGGGCGCTGGAGTCGCCCGGTTCTGGCTGACGCGCGACCAGCTTGTCGCGCTCGCCGCATACGCGGCTTTCACCGTCGAGGCCGGCGCACGCGAGCGCTGCCACTTGTGCGGCAGGCCGATCGACCCTGTCGACGGGCATGTGTGCCCGGCGGCCAACGGGCACGGGCGTCTCACCGTGTGACTGGGGACCACACCGTGATCGAGCGGCTCGCCGCCGGCGAGCTGAAGATGCGCGGGTTCCTGGCGAACGCGAGCAACCACACGCTGCTCGCGCAGGTCGGGCCGCGCGGCTGGGGGCTGCACGCCATCTACAAGCCCCGGCGTGGGGAGCGGCCCCTTTGGGACTTCCCGGACGGGACGCTGTGCCAGCGGGAGGTCGCCGCGTGGCTGGTCAGCGAGTTCTTGGGGTGGGGGATCGTCCCGCCGACGGTGCTGCGCGACGGTCCGATGGGCGATGGGTCAGTGCAGCTGTTCGTCCCCCACGATCCCCGGATCCACTATTTCACGATGGTCGAAGACTCCTGCCACGATCGGGATCTGGCCCGTATCGCGGTGTTCGACCTGCTCGTGAACAACGCTGACCGCAAGGCCAGCCACGTCCTGCTGGCCGACGGCGCCCGCCTGTACGGCATCGACCACGGCGTCTGCTTCCACGTCCAGACCAAGCTGCGCACCGTGATCTGGGATCTCGGCCCCGCCGAGGTCGACACTGCGTGGCGTGAGGACCTCTGCCGGCTCGCCGCCGCCCTCGCAGACCCCGCGCACCAGCTGACTGAGGCGATCGCCGGCCTGCTCAGCCCCCCGGAGGTCGCCGTGCTGGCGCGCCGCGCCGGTACCTTGTCGAGCCTGGGTCACCTGCCCGACCTGGACGACCACCACCGCCCCTACCCCTGGCCACCCCTGTAGATGCCAATGCAGGAAACCGTCAGATCTGACGGTTTCCTGCACCCCAACAGGGGCCCAGGCCTGTGTCACCCGCAGAAATCCGCCGAATACGACGGTTTCCCGCACTGCTGACCGCGTTGCCGCCCAAGAGGACCGCGATCGCCCCCCGCAAACGCTGCTCGCCCCATGCCCAGCCCTCACCCGAGTTCTCGAACGCGTTCTAAGATCCGGGGCGATGGCGGATCTGGTCTCGATCGATGACATCGCCGCGGCGGCGGATCGCCTGGCGACGGTGGTGCAGTACACGCCGGTGGAGCGTTCGCGGGCGGCGTCCGCCTTGGCGGGGGTCACGACGCTGCTCAAGTGCGAGCACCTGCAGCGCGGTGGCTCGTTCAAGATCCGCGGCGCGTACAACCGGTTGAGCCTGCTGTCGGAGGCCGAGAAAGCCCGGGGCGTCGTGTGCGCCTCGGCGGGCAACCACGCGCAGGGCGTGGCGCTGTCGGCGAGCCTGCTGGGGGTGACCTCGACGGTGTTCATGCCGGCCGCGGCGGCGCTGCCGAAGGTGGAGGCCACCCGCGGGTATGGGGCGCGGGTGCGGCTGGTGGGCGAAACGTTCGACGACGCGTACGCGGCCTCGCGGGAGTGGGCCGCCGAGCGGGGCGCGGTCTACGTGCACCCGTTCGACCATCCGGACGTGATCGCGGGCCAGGGCACCATCGGATTGCAGCTGCTCAACCAGGTGCCGGACCTGGGCACCGTCGTCGTCCCGGTCGGCGGCGGAGGACTGGTCTCGGGCGTCGCGGTCGCGGTCAAGGCCCGCTGTCCGGGCGTCCGTGTCGTCGGCGTCGAGGCCGCCGGCGCCGCCTGCGTGACCAGCGCGCTGGCGGCGGGGTCGGTCACGACGCTTGAGGCGCTGTCCACGTTCGCGGACGGGCTGGCGGCGAAGTCCACGGGGCCGCTGACGCTGGCGCACATCCAGGCGTTGGTCGACGAGGTCGTGACGGTCAGCGACGAGGCGATCGCCCGCGCCGTCCTGCTGCTGGTCGAGCGCGCCAAGCAGGTCGTCGAGCCGTCGGGCGCGGCCGGCCTGGCCGCGGTGCTGGAGCGCGGCGACCGGTGGCCGGGCCCGGTCGTGGTCGTGCTGACCGGCGGCAACGTGGACCCGCTCCTGCTCATGCGGATCATCCAGTCGGGGATGTACGAGGAGGGCCGCTACCTGGTGCTCCGCACGATGCTGCGCGACCGGCCTGGTGCTCTGTCGCGCCTGCTCGCCCTCCTCGCCGAACAGAAGGCCAACATCATCGGCGTCGAGCACCACCGCCTCGGCACCCGCCTGGGGGTCGCGGACGTCGAGGTCCACCTGGAGATCGAGACCCGCGGCACCGCCCACATTGCCGACGTCCTCGCCGCCCTCCGATCCCACGGCTACCCGATCTCGTGAGCCGCCCTTGTCAGTATCCGCCTCGGCGGAGGAGCAGGGTGGGGATGGTTTTGGCGACGATGGCGAGGTCCATCCACAGGGACCAGTTGTCGACGTAGTAGAGGTCCAGGCGGGCGTATTGGTCGAACGACACGTCGCTGCGGCCGTTGACCTGCCACATGCCGGTCAGGCCCGGTTTGACACGCAGCCGCTGGTGGAGCTGCGGCGACCACGAGCGCGTCTCGGAGGGCAGAGCGGGCCGGGGGCCGACGATGCTCATCTCGTCGCGCAGGACGTTGTACAGCTGGGGCAGCTCGTCCAGGGACAACGCCCGGAGCGCCCTGCCCAGACGGGTCACCCGAGGATCGCGCCGGATCTTGAACAGCGGCCCGTCGGCCTCGTTGAGCTCGTACAGGTCAGCGAGCAGCCGCTCCGCGTCGGGCACCATCGTGCGGAACTTCAGCACCTTGAACGTGCGCCCGTCCTTGCCGACGCGTTCTTGTCGGAACAGCGCGGGACCGGGGGAGTCCAGCTTCACGAGCGCCGCGATGACCAGCAGCGCGGGCGCGAGGATCACCAGCCCTGACCCGGCCGCCACGATGTCGAAGGTGCGCTTTCCGGCGGCTCGCCAGCCACGGCGCTGCACCGGCTCGACATAGACCACCGGGAAGCCCCCGAGCGACCGCACCGTCAGCCGCTCCGCGCGGATGTCGCGCAGCGACGACGAGAGCTCGACGTGGATGGATGCGTCGGTGAGCTGACGGGTCAACCGGTTGGAGGTCTCGCAGTCCACCGCGGTCGTGGCGATGAGGACGCCGCCTGAGCCGGTGCGCTCCAGCGCGTTGGGCAGCTCGTCGATCGTGCCGAGCCATGGGACGCCCTCGAGCAGCGGCGGGTCTGGGTTCCGTTCTCCCACCATGCCCATGACCCGGTAGCCGAGCCACGGCTCGCTCTGCAGCGTCGCGCACAGTCCGAGCGCCTCGACGTTCGTGCCGACCACGACGATCGGGCGCAGCATCCGACCCTTTGCGCGCAGGCCCTTGAAGATCCTGCGCACCAGCTCGCGTTCGCACTGGACCGCGACGAGGGCGACGAAGAAACAGAGGACGAGCCAGCCCCTGCTGATCTGCAGCTGAAGCAGGAAGCTCAACCCTGCCGCTGTGCACACGCTGACGAACAGCGCGCGGACCACGAGCCCGAGCTCCTGCAGTCTGCGGGTGATCCGTCGCGCGGTGTACAGGTGGCAGCGGGCGAAGACCGCGATCCACAGCGGCACCGACAGCGCCCCTGCGACCAAGTGATCATGGGCGTGCGCGGAGTTCGACCCCGGGATCAGCGATCGCAGCGCGAAGGCCACCGCCATCGCGATCGCAATCGTCACGGCATCCGCCGCGACCGTCAGGATCTTCGGCAGCGACAGCAGCCCGCCTCGCCTGCTGCCTGTCGAAAACGCTGCCGCCGACGAGCATGCCTGTTCTGCCGTGTCGTTTGGCGCGTGCCCATGCGTCTCATCGCGCGGCTGAGTGAATTCCCGCTGCTGCATCCGGTCGTCCCCGCGTTCGGGAGGCATGCCGATCGCACTCGGAAAGAAGTGCGACTGGTCCCGCTCCCAGTGATCGCCCGTTCCCGCTCTTCAGGCGCACAGTCTTACCTGCGGAAAGCGTCGAGGCATCGCCACGGCGACGTGCTTGGGCTACGTCAGCGGGACGATGCCATCACCAGAAACGGCCACAGACACACGTCCTTGTCGGGCCCTTCTCACATATCCGCGGACGGCTCAGCCCGTCCAGCGAGGCCGGCTGTCGGGCCAGCGAGGCCGGCTGTCGGGCGAGACACCCTGCACGATGACGATGCCCGTTCACCGTCAGGACGCCATATCGGAGATCACGGAATTCCCCAGACTGAGCGCGGCCGTCGTCTGTGGCCGCCGCCGCGCCCATGCATTGCCGTTCCCCGCCCATCAGGCGTACGCGCCCAAGTGTGACACCTGGCGATACCGCCAGCCCGCCCGGCATGTGCCCGAGAGCGGTATTATCAGGTTCCGGCCGTTTCGGTTCGAGCTGTTCGCAAAGGTGTGAAGATATCAGCTCCTTATCGCCAACAGGATATACGATTGCTGGTCGACTGACTTTCGCAAACGCCAAATGGCCACCATAAAGCATATGCCCAGCACTCTCAACCAAAGCTTAACGCAGTCAAGGCTGCGCTCGGTGGCGCGGAGAAGTTTGTTCACCACGCCGATGTAGGCACCCATAAGCGCCCGACGAGCCATGGGCGGGAGGGGCAGAGGAACGTGACCCGCAACGCGTGCAGCCCGTCCCCGGGAACCTGACTCACGCGCAACGGATTCGCGGATCCGAAGACCTCTCACGCCGTCGCTGGACGACGGCCGCGGCGCGCGGCGCGAGGCCCCCTGGCGGCGCATCCGCTGGACGCGAAACGCCGGATGCCGGGGTGCGCCCCGACCGCCAGCGGCTGTTCCCGGCCTGCGTATCGTCGGATGCTCAAATGGGTGTCGCCCCACGGCTACGGGCTGCGCGCGTCCTCAGACACGCGGCGGCACCGGGAGGGTGCTCCGGAGCGCGGTGTCCTCCAAAGCCTCTAGGCGCTCGCTGAACCGGTCGATTCGCTCAACGAGCACGTTCAGCGAGTCGGCCATGCGGTTGACGGCGATCGCGATCGCGTCCGGCTCTGAGACGCTGTCCCGCTGCCACCGCGGCGGCTGCGCGTCACGCGTTCCGTTCCCGTGTCGCTGGGGCGGTGGGACCTCCATGTGGGGTGCAGGGTCGGGAAATCGCAGCGCGGCCCGCAGCGCCGCCCGCTCAGCCTGGACCCTGTCCGCATCGTGCTCTTCTGTCACCGCTGCCCTCCCTGTGACACGGCCACTCGCGCCTCGCTCGGTCGAGCCTATCAATGCCACGGCTCGTCAGAGAACGCCGCTCATGGTAAATTCCTTTCCATACTCGCGGGCGCGGGCGTGGACGTTGCCGAGGCAGGGGACTCGAAGGCGGGACTTTGGAGGCGGAATTTGTCACTCAATGAGTCTGGTATCCGTTTGGCCGAACCGGTTGGATATGATTCGCCGGGTCGGGATGAGACCTCATTAGAACTTCGCCATTATGCGCATGTGCTCTGGAGGCGAAAGATCGTCGCGTTTTTCACCTCGGCGGTGATCATCGTTGCGGGCGGCGCGTACACCTACCTCCAGACGCCGGTGTACCGGTCGACAGCCGAGGTGCTGCTGCAACCGAGCTTCTCCGAGGTCATCGCCGACCCGGACTTCCCCACCGCGCGTGGCGGTGACGCCGCCCGGAGCCAGGTGGAGACTGAGGTCGAGGTGCTGAGGTCGCAGTCGGTTCAGGAGGCGGTGGCGGACAGGGTCGGGCAGCTCCCCATGGTCACGATCAGCCAGCGAGGCGAGAGCGGTGTCGTCGCTGTCACCGCGACCAGCTCGGCGCCGGAGGACGCTGCTCGTATCGCACAGACGTACGCCGACACCTACCTGGAGATCCGCCGTGAGCGGCTGCGCGCTGACCTGGAGGGGGCGATCGCTCAGATTCAGGCCCAGATCGACCCGATCAGTGACCAGCTGGCCGAACTCGAGCGTCCCATCATCGCGCTCAACGACCGGATCCCGGCGGCGCCGGACGAAACGACCCTACGGCGGCTGCAGGATCAGCGGAACGAGCTGATCCGCCAGACGGACGGGCAGCGCGCCCTGCTGCAGAGCCGCGAGCGGAGCTACTCGGCCCAGCTCGACAGGCTCAGGTTGGCGAGCAGCATGAGCCAGACCGGCGGCGCCACACTCGTGACCGAAGCCGAAGTCCCCACCGACCCGTCCAGCCCGAGTCTGGGACGAAACCTCCTGGTCACCATTGCGCTCAGCATGCTCCTCGGCGTGGTGGCGGCCTTCCTCCACGAGCACGCCGACGATGCCGTCAAGGGCGAGGACGATCTCGAGCAGGCCACGCCGCATCTGCCCGTCTTGGGCCTGATCCCAACGGTGAGGAGCTGGCGGAGGCGGGACGAGGCGGTGCTGATCTCACTGACCGCGCCTGCCTCCTCCACGGCCGAGGCGTACCGCACGCTGCGGACATCATTGCAGCTGGGCGGGTCAGCCCGCCCAGGCGGCGGTCTCGCTTTCGGGGGTCTGATCCAGGTCACCAGCCCGAATCATGGTGAAGGCAGGACCACGACGGCCTGTAACCTGGCTTTTTCGCTGGCCCGAGCAGGCCACCGGGTCATCGTGGTCGACTGCGATCTTCGCCGGCCGAGGCTGCACGAATTCTTCGATCTCGGCAACGACGTCGGTCTGGCGACCGCCTTGGCCACAGACACCGCGCTGGCCAGCGCGGTGCAACTGGTGCCTGGTGAGCCCAGGCTCGCCGTCGTAGCCGCCGGGCCCCCTCCCCTCGACCCATCCGAGCTGCTGTCCTCCCAGCGGTGCCGCCAGATTCTGGAGACGCTGGGCGCCGAGGCCGATTTCGTCCTGGTGGACGGCCCGCCCGTGCTGGCCAGCGCTGACGCCATGGTATTGGCCCACCTCGTCGATGCCGTCATCATGGTCGTGGCCGCCAACATCACGACGCGGGGCAGCATCAACCGCGCCACCGAACTGCTTGAGCGGATCGATGCCCCGCTCATCGGCAACGTCCTCAACCGCAGCTCTTAGCCTGGATCCGGCCGCCGGACTGACCACCGGCTTTCTCATCGCTCTGACGGAAACCCGCGGGTCAACTCGGGGAGGCGGCGGCTCGACTACAGCTTTCTCGTCGGATTTGGCGGAAACCCGCAGCTCAGGAGCACAATGAGGAAAGATATCGCGACGGCCTTCGCGCAGCTGGAGCAGCGGGGTCAGACGCGCCTCAAAGACCTGCCCCAGACGATGCTGGAACAGCTGCCAGAAGATCTCTTTCCTGACGAGAACGTGCTCGCTGTCCGCCTCGCGTCCGCTGGCGGGCTGCACGATGGCAGCCGAAACGTCGGGGTCTTGGCGTTGACCGACAGACGGCTCGTTTTCTGGGGCCTGCAGGGCGGCGGCGGGTTCTGGTATTCGGCTCTCGACGCGGTTGAGGAGGGAAGGCCTCGGTCTGGCAGCTCGTCCCTGCGCGTTTCGTACCATGGGCGGGGCTATTCGTTCCTCTTTCCTCGCCAGTCCAATGCGGCGGGTGAGTACGTCGCGATGATCTCGAGGCTTCTGGTCTGAGGCGTTCACTGCCGGTCGCGCCGCGTTCCGCTCGTTTTCGCATAGGCCGCTCAACGCCGCCGAATCCGTAACGCTGACTCCAGAGTTCTCGCGCATCTGCGTGAGCCGATGTGCGGGAATGGGCGTATACGCCCGCCACGGCGCGTCCGGCGCCGCTGCGGGTGCCCGCCACTGGTCACGAGGTCAAGGATTTCGGCG
>JBOGEA010000014.1:0-32967 GCA_050743205.1 Egibacteraceae bacterium
CGAAGAGCCTTTTAGGTCGCTGCACCCGACGAAGCGCGCGACCCCTTCGGTGGTCTTGCTCGCTGGTTTCTTCTGGGAAGCTGTGCGATTTTGGGCGGCAAGGGCCACCCAAAACCGCGCTCGCGCTGCGCAACTGACCACTCCGGCCCCTCCGACGGTTGTGCGTGGTTATCTTTTGCATAGTGCGTTGGTTATTTGGGCGGGGTTGTTGGTGCAGAGGGCGTCGACGCCTGCTTTTGCGAGGCTTAGGGCTGTTTTGGGGTCGTCGACTACCCAGACCATGACCGCCAGTCCAGTCTCGTGGACCGCGGCGATCGTCTCGGCGTCGAGTGGGTTCGCGTCGACATGCGGGCACAGCACCGTCGCGCCCAACTCGCGGGCGAAGTCCGCAGCGGCATCGACACGCAGGCCAGGGCCATGCAGGAGACCGGTGGGGACAGGGTCGAGGGACTCACGCAGGCGCTGGACAGTCAAGGGGTTGAACGAGCTCGTCATCATCGGGCGCCGCCCGATGATGGGCCGCACGAGGGCGGCCAGCAGGTCGACTACCCGCTGGTCCTCGTCGTAATCAGGCTCGCCGGGCAGGTTTTTGACCTCCAGGTCCACGCCGAGTCCCTCTGGCATGCGGTTGAGCACGTCTCGCAGGGTCCAGACACCGCGTGAGGCCAATCCCCATTCGTCCAAACGGATGAGCGCGCTCCCGTCCGCCGTGACTGGGTCGTGATGCACCACGAGCGTGCTATCTGCCCCACGGCGTACGTCCAGCTCGACCCATTGCGCGCCGGACTCGGCGGCGGCGGCGAACGACGCGGGAGTGTTCTCTCCAGCGAGCGAGGGTGCGCCGCGGTGACCCACGATGACTGGAAATACATTGAAATGAGCCTTAATGAACGGGGGGTACTGGCCAAGCGGCCCTTGAACTCGCTTCCGCATGTTGAAAGTACCCCTTTACAGGCTAGGCACTTGGACGTAGGTTAGCTAGGCACGTTCGAGCCGGGTCATGTGACACCCTCACAAAGGGCAACGGTCACGAAGCCGGTGAGCGCAGAGACAGTCATATACGGTCAGTCATACCTGTGCCTTCGCGAGAGCTTGGCCCCCGCCCTCGCCGGTCTCGACGAGCCAAGAGGTGTACCCCCCCTTCCTCACCTTCTTGTTTCCCTTCCCATCAGCCCTAGTGCAGACGAGTCGAAAGCGAGCCCGAGATCATGGACTGGCGCCACAAGGCTGCGTGTCTGGACGAGGACCCCGAGCTCTTCTTCCCTATCGGAACGACTGGCCCTGCTCTGGATCAGGTCGAGCGGGCCAAGGCAGTGTGTCGGCAATGCGAAGTCACGGCACAGTGCCTGGAGTGGGCTCTGGAGACCAACCAGGACGCCGGCGTCTGGGGCGGCATGAGCGAGGACGAGCGGCGGACCCTACGCCGCAGTCGTCAACGCCGCCGCCGCATCGCCAGCTAATCCCTTAACCCTGGCAGAACGCCGGGCCTATTGGCCCGGCGTTCTGCCTTTCCCACGCGTTGAAACGCAATCGACACTGGCAGACGTGCGAAATATCACATGAGTTCTGAAAAGCACATGTACGGCTGCCCTCCACTACTGCAGTGGGATGACCAGCTCGATGCACGTTCCGGTATCTCCGGGCAGCGCATCCAGTGTTCCTCCCAGCTCGCTCTCGACCAGAGTGCGAGCGATCTGCAGGCCCAGATTCGCGATTTCCTCCACCGTGGAGCCGACAGGCAGGCCTACCCCGTTGTCGCACACCAGGACGCGCAGCGTCGTCAGGCCGCGCTCGAACCGGACGCAGACGCGGGGGGCGCCATTGATCGGCGTACCCGCCGGGAACGCGTGCTCCACGCAGTTCTGGAGCAGCTCAGTCAGCACGAGAGCGAGCGGGGTGGCGACCTCGGCGGGCAAGTCGCCGGGGCTGCCGTTCATCGTGAACGCCAGCGGCGCATCCGGGCTGATGATGCCCTCGCCGAGCATGTCGATGATGCGGCTCGCGATCTTGGCGAAGCTCACCCTCTGGCGTGACTCCTGGCTCAGCGTCTCGTGCACCAGCGCGATCGAAGAGATCCGCCGAACGCTCTCGGCCAGCGCCTCACGCGCCTCGTCCGAACGCAGCCGCCGTCCCTGCAGCCGCAGCAGGGACGCCACCGTCTGAAGGTTGTTCTTCACGCGGTGATGGATCTCACGGATCGTCGCGTCCTTGAGGCGCAGCGCCCGTTCGTGCCGGCGCAGCTCGGTCACCTCACGGACGAGCATCAGGCCGCCGATCACCTGGCCGCGCTTGATCAGCGGGAGGAGCCGGCGCAGGACGACAGCGCCCTGCCGCTCGACCTCGCTGATTATAGGAATGCCCTCGATGAGCGCTTCGATCAGATCGTCGCTGGCCAGGTCGAAATCGTCGACGTGCTGCCCGGCGATCCCGTCCATCCTGCCCAGCCGGCGGTAGGACGAGAGCGCGTTGGGGGATGCGTAGATGACCACGCCACGGGCGTCCAGACGAACGATCCCGTCCCCCACTCGGGGTGAGAGGTCCCGCTCCTCCGGGGTCTCACCACGGTAGGGGAAGGTTCCATCCACAAGCATCTGCGCCAGCTCACCGGCGGTTTGCAGGTAGGTCATGTCCAGCTCAGAGGGCGAACGCGCTGTCGAGACGTTCGCCTCGCGCGTCACGACCGCCACGATCTCACCCTCTCCCGTGTCCGGCACGAGCCCGCCGACGTAGCGGACCGGGATCGCCTCCTCACGCACCGGCACTCCCGTGGACCAGTCCGGGTCTGCGTCGCGGATGACGCGCTGCTCGGCGAACGCCCGCCCGACCATCGGCCGGTCGGTGATCGGAAACACCTGGCCTATGAGATCCTCGGTGTAGATCGTCTGCGCGGTGTACGGACGCATCTGCCCGACACACAGGTATGCCGGCCTGCCTCCAGGCAGTTGGTGCCGGACGAACAGCAGCAGGTCAGCGAACGACAAGTCCGCCAGGATGTGCCACTCGGAGAGCAGTGTCTGCAGGTGGTCAACGACATCGTCGCCCAACTGGCAGCGATCCGCGAGCAGGTCGGAGAGCACAGACATCCGCGCTCATCGTACGAGCCAGATGCCGTCTCGACGCAAGACGGGATTTCCGGCTCTCAGCCACACCTCGGCCGGCCGTTGGTCAGCTGCGCTGGTCCGTCGCGCTGACTGCCCAGGCGAGGCTGTCCACTGGGTCCTCGACGGCGAGGCGGAGGATCCAGCCAGCCTCGGGACCAGGTGGGGCCCAGCGGAACCACGACAGCTCGGCGAGCGCCTCCCCGAGCGACTCCTGGTCAATGGGCCAATCCAGCCCGGCCAGGGCGGCAGCGGCTGACCAGGCGGCGAACCGGCCTCGCGCGCCGCCACGCCGACGCCCGTAGGCGCCGCCGCTGGCGCCTGCCCAATGCAGGATGGCGAGCGCCTCGCCAGGGGCAAGCCGGATCATGGCCGCAGCCGGATCCTGCCCCTCATCGTGAAGCAGGCGCCCAACGGCGTTCGCGGCACAGCCCTCGACGGTCGCGGTGTGCACGCGGCCGGACGATTGGGTGATCCAGACTTCCACGACTTCGCGCAGCGCCTTCGCCCCGGGGTCACGTTCCAGCGCGACGTGAGGCGTGCGCCGCCGTGGTCTGCCCAGAGCCCGCGTGGTTGCCTCCGGCTGGGGAAACGCCGCCTCGCGGGCGCGGTAGCGGGGCAGCGCGTAGCTGGGCTCCCAGTCCGCCAGCACCAGCGGCAGCTCAGTGAAGATCCCATCGCCCGCCCGCGTCAGATCCTCCCCGCGGATCACGCGCTCCTGCGCGACGGCGCCGGCTGAGGCGGGATCGGCGATGTGGGGGGCGAGCGCCACCCAGTCGTGGCCGCCAGCGGCGACCTCTGTCAGGGGCCCAAGCGCGAAACGCGCCGCGTCGGGACGGAGCACGGCGGCCGCATAGGCGGCTGGAGCCTCCAGCGCCAACCTGTAGTCGATGTGCATCGCGACTGGCCACAGCTGCTTGCCCACTTCTATCGCCAGACGGCAGCGGCGGGCGAGGTCAACCAGCGCATCCCATTGGCGGTGAGCGCACAGACCGTCGACCGCTCGCAGCAGCGCGGAGGTGTCCGCAGCATCGATGAAGGATTGGACATTGGGCATCACGGAGATGCTATTGCGCAACCGTACGCAGAGTGCCCGTGTACCATGGCCCCCCATGCCCGAACAACCAGGCCGCAGGTCACGCCCAGATCACCGTCGCGACCGTGATGACGACGCGGCCTTGAAAGCGTTGCGCGACAAGCTGTCAGGCGTGCTCCGGCGGTTGCCGGACATCGAGCGGCGAGTGCTGGAGCTGCGCATGGGCTTGGTCGACGGAAATCCACACAAACCGGGCGAAGTCGCGAACCGTTTGGGAATGACGATCCCCGAGGTCAAACGCATCGAAACTCGCGCGTTCGAGCGTATCCGCGAGGTCGGCCCCATCAAGGGCCTGGAGAAATTCCTCGGGCGGTAAGGCACACGTTCACCGGCGCGTACCGTTGCGAGCGGCGGATGCCCATAGATGCTGGCCGCCGCCGCGACGGCGGCGCGGTTGACCAGCATCCCTGGAAATTCGTGCGACGATGCCAGACATGGTGCTCGTTGTGCTCATGGTCCTTGGGGGTGTCGCGCTTGGATACCTGCGCGGCGGGCGGCTGCGCAACCTGGGCGCGACCCCACTGCGCTGGCCGGCGCTCGCCGGAATCGCACTGACAGGCCAGATCGCCCTCACCGCGCCAGCCAGCCCTGGCGGTCTGCTCCGCACCCTGACGCTCGTCGGGATCAGCGCCGCGCTGGTTGGGTTCGCATGGAAGAACCGAACGCTGCCTGGAATGGGCCTGATGCTGCTCGGGTTCATGCTGAACGCGACGGTGATCGCCGTGAACAACGGGATGCCTGTCTCGCCCGCCGCGCTGGCCGCGATCGGCGAGAACCAGGCACCGATCCATTCCAGCCGCCACCGCCTGCTCAAGCCAGGCGACCGCCTGGGCCTGCTCGCCGATGTCCTGCCGATCCCCGCGCTTGGGTCGATCTACAGCATCGGCGACCTCACAGTGGCGGCCGGAATGGGAACGCTGATGACCAACCTCATGCGCCCCGGCGTTGGGGGCGCGGCCACATCCAAGAGCCTGCCCTCAGCCCGCCAGGGTTAGCCCCGCAGCCAGCTCACGGTTGCCTCCAGGCCATCGCGCAGCGCCGTGCGAGGCTTCCAGCCCAGCTCGGCGGCGGCGAGGGCAGCGTCCAGGGCGATGCCCCGCAGCTCGCCGGTCCGCTCGGGGGCGTAGTGGGCAGGCAGCCGGTTGCCGGTGATCGCGCAGAGTTCGGAAAACAGCGTGTTCACGCTGGTGGCGTTGCCCGTGCCGATGTTGCAGCGGAGTCCGTCGCCCTTCTCCAACGCGAGCATCAGCGCCCCGACCACGTCATCGACGTAGACGAAATCGCGGGTCTGCTCGCCGTCGCCGAAGATCGTCACCGGTTCGCCGCGCAGCATCCGCCCCCCGAAGATCGACACGACGCCGGCCTCACCGGCGGGGTCTTGGCGGGGACCGAACACGTTGGCGAGCGCGAGCGACGTCCATCGCAGCCCGTACAGGGTCTCGTACAGATGCAGGTACTCCTCGACGCTCCGCTTGCTCGCCCCGTACGGCGATACGGGGCGCCCAGGGTAGGCCTCGTCGATGGGCAGCTGCTCCGGGTCGGGCTCACCGTAGATGCACCCGCCAGAGGTGGTGAGCACGAGCTTCGCGACCCCGTGACGCCGTGACGCCTCGAGCAGCCGTACAGTGCCGACGATATTGACGGCAGCGTCACGGACCGGGTCAGCGACGCTGGCCCGCACGTCGATCTGCGCGGCGAGGTGAAGGACGACGTCAGGTCGAGCCAGCGCGACAAGGTCGTCCAAACCGGGGGAGGTGATGTCCAACGCGTGGACCGCGAGGCGCTCTCCCGCTCGCGCGAGCGCACGGCCCAGGTTGGCCCTCCTTCCGGTGGAGAAATCGTCGACGACGGCGACTTGATGTCCGTCGTCCAGCAGACGGTCGACGAGATGGGAGCCGATGAACCCCGCTCCCCCAGTGACGAGTGCACGCATCCGTAGGAGCTTAGCTCCGCAGAGAGGCCAGGATGCGGTCGAGCAGGCCCGGCGGGGCCGCCTCCTTGCACTTCGACGCGATCAGCCTGCGCAGCTCACGCTCGAAATCCGCGCGGTCCAGACATGTCGGGCAGTCCTTCAGGTGGATGTGCACGATGCGCTCGAGGTCCTTGGGGCACTCGCCGTCCAGGTAGTGCTCGAGCCGCTCCAGAACCCCGTCGCAGTCATCCATTCGCACTCGCCTCCCGCGACTCATCCGGCCGGGGCACCAGACCCCGAGCCGAGGCATACGAGTACAACGCCTTGCCCAGCGCGGCTCTTCCCCGATGCAGGCGGCTCATCACCGTGCCGATCGGCGTTCCCATGATCTCGGCGATCTCGGCGTAGCTGAAGCCCTCGACATCGGCCAGGTACACCGCCATCCGGAACTGCTCAGGCAGGTCGGCGAGCGCCCGCTTCACCTCGTCGTCGGGCAGGCGGCGCAGCACTTCCACCTCCGCGGGCTCGTGCGTCGCCGCGGCGATGCGGTCGTACAGCGAGAAGTCGCTGGTCTGATCGCCGACCCCGGCGTCGGCGGAGACCTCGGAGGGACGGCGCTGCTCCCTGCGGTAGCTGTTGATGTAGGAGTTCGTGAGTATGCGGTAGAGCCACGCCCGCAGGTTCGTCCCTGGCGTGAACTGATGGAACGCGCCGTACGCCTTCGCGAACGTCTCCTGCACGAGATCCTCGGCATCGGCAGCGTTGCGTGTGTAACGCAGCGCCGCCGAGTACAGCTGGTCGAGGTACGGCACCGCCTCGGCGACGAAGCGCTCACGGCGCTCTTCGTCGTCCAACTCGCGCCGGACGGTGCCTCCGGCAGAAGCCGGACCAGGCCTGCTGGGGGTGCTCATCACTGGCCTCCGCATCGGGCGCGACGCCTGGACGCGCCTGATGCGAGGAGTCTAAGCCCTGCGCGCCCACAGTATGGCTCCCACAATCCCAAGACATACAAATACCTGTTGACACATGCTAACAGCTGTCCATTACTCTCTCATCGTCCACGTCAGCTACGAAACGGGGGAATAGGCCATGCTGGATGACACGCTCGACTCTTGGCTCCAAGGGGCTCTTGGATCCGAGCCCAAGCGCACCGACCAACCGGAGGGGCCCGACAGCAGCCCTCCCAGGTGGTGGGATGAGCAGGACGCCGATGACCGCCAAGGACGCAGGCGCAAGGCTGTATGGGTCCTCGCGGCCCTCCCCTGGCTCATCGTCGCCGGACTTGCGCTCGGCCGCGGCCGGACACCGGTGCCGGCGGTCGCTCCGGTCATCGCCGCCGCACCCCTGCCGTCTCCGGCTCCACAGGAGGTCTCCCCAGATCGGACGCCGCCTGAGCAGCCTCTGGATCCCGCGCTAGGTGCGGTCGCCGCCCTCGCGGTGCAGGGCGCCCTCACCAGCACAGACCCAGCGACCGGCCGAGCGCGCTATGTGGATCTCGCATTGCCCGAGGCGGCGACCTGGATCGGGGACATCGCCATCGTGCGGGTCGCCGCAGTCGTGCTCGAAGGCGCCCAGGGACGCTGGGACCAACCTCGCCGCGCCCGCTACGCCGTTCCGATCGGGACAGGACAGGGGGCGCTCACGCTGCTGAGCCCGCCATGGGCTCTGCCCGACCCACCCCAGACCACACCCGCAGTCGCCGCGCTGACCCCACTGGAGGATCAAGCGCGTGCCGAACTGGCTGGACGCGCCATGACGGCAGCCGGCTACCAGGATGTCGACGTCCACGGCCTCGCCCGTCACCCGGTGATGGCGGGAGTGCTCCAAGCAGAGGCGAACGCGATCGCCCCAGGCGAGACCTCGTCGCGCCGCCACACGGTGTGGCTGCGCGACGACCCCGTTCCCACGCTGCTCGGGATGGGTGAGAACGGACGGGCAGGGACCGTCGGCGGGCGGGAATCGGCATGAGCGCGCTCGACAGCATGCGCGTGCCGACGTCCGCTCCAGCGACGGCTCCCATCGGACCCACCGGACGCCGGCCCGGAGGCCGGCCCGCTGAGCGCAAGGCGTTGGTGGGTCAGGCGCCTCCGGGCCGGGGGCGCTGCCAGCCAGAGTCAGATCTGCTGGCCATGGCGACGTCGTTCGCCACCCTGTTTCTGGAGGTCGAGGCCGGTCAGCGACCCCCTGAGCACCTGGCGCGTGTGATGGCCCCGCATCTGTGGGGGCGGTTGGCGCCCGTGTGGGTGCGGTCGGGTCCACGGGGTGAGGTACGCACGATTCACGGCGTCCGCGATCAGGGCGTGTACGACGCGGTCGCGGTCGTGCAACGGGGACCGCGCATCGCCGCACTGAGCCTGCGGCTGGTGCACACACGGGAAGGATGGCTGGTGGCAGAGGCCGCACGGCCCGAGGACGGGCGCCTTCTGCGCCCCCCACTCAGCTTGGACGAGGAGGACCACCCACTCTTTTCGCTGGTCAGCGATGACTGGTGATGAGAGCGCGCATTTGCGTTCGCCGAGGCGGGTTCGCTACCGTCCCGCTATGCGCGCCGATGCCCCCCTGCGGCGAGCGCGACCTTCCCTTCCCCTCGTAGGTCTCGTCGTCGCCGCGACCCTGTACGCCTGGTTGGCGCCTGGCCCAGCCTGGTCAGCTGACCCACCGCTGGATCAGGCGCGCACTGAGCGCGAAACCGCGCAAGCAAAACTCGATGACCTGCTCAAGCGCGTGACGGCGATAGAGGCAGAGGTGGCAGCCGCCGAGGCCGAACTCAACTCGTTGACCCGTGCGGAGAGCAAGCATCGACAAGCCGCGAACGACGCGCTCAAGCGTCTGTCCGACCAGATGATCGCCGCCTACAAGCACGGAAACGTCGATCCGACGTTGGCGCTCCTGTCCTCAGGGTCACCGCAAGAGGCTGCCCGGCAGGTGGAGCTGCTCACGATGATGGCCAAGCGCAACCAGGCCGAAGTCGAGTCCGCCTCCTCGTCCCGCGTCCGCACCCACGCCAGTGCGTCCCAGGCCGCGCAGGCCGCGGCGGTGCTCCATGCCCGCCAGGCAGAGTTCGACAAACTCCGCGAACAGGTGGAGGCAGAGGTCGCCAAGGCCCAGCAGATCGAGGATCGGTTGGCTGCGGAGTTGGCCCGGATCACCGGCTCAAGCAGAGGCGGAGGGGGCGAGGCAGGCCCCAGCCGGGGATCAGGTGGCGCGGCGGGCCCCAGCGCTCCCGCTCCGGTGCGCGGCTCGACCGCCTGCCCGGTTGGGACGCCGCGTCATTACAGCGATACATACGGGGCACCGCGCTCAGGGGGACGCCGCCACAAGGGCGTCGACATCCTCGCCGCTCGTGGCACACCGATCTACGCCTATGAGAACGGGACGGTGACGAGGATGAGCGGCAACGCCCTCGGCGGGATCTCGCTCTACCTCACCGGGGCCAGCGGCACCCTCTACTACTACACGCACCTCCGCGGCTACGTCAGCGGGATCACTCCTGGCACACGAGTCTCCGCTGGCCAGCACATCGCCTTCACGGGCGACACCGGCAACGCGCGCGGTATCCCCCACCTCCACTGGGAGGTCCGCCCAGGTGGCGGCGCCAATGTGAATCCCTACCCGTACGCAAAACGGACCTGCGACTGACGAGATGTCCGGGTGGCTCACGGTGTGCCACCCGATCAGCCTCGCTGTGTGCGGATCCGGCAGTCAGGCCGGACTCTGGGTGTGGCGGTGCCTGCTCCCCTACTGCCCGTGGCACCTCTTGTACTTCAGGCCCGAGCCGCAATGGCAGGGATCGTTGCGGCCGATCCGCTGGCCTTTGACGACCGCACCGGGCCTCTTAGAGGTCTGCCCGGCAGCCGGACGGGTGGAGCCAGCGTTGACCGCGCCAACGGAGTAGGACGCGTCCCCGCCTGTGGTGGCCGAGCCGACGCCGCCCGCAGACGTGTAGGACACCCGCTGGGGTTGGCGGCGTGCGTCGTCACGCAGAGCGGGGCGGCCCACCGCAGGTTTTCCGCTCTGGGGTTTCGCAATCCCGGGCGCTTCATCCCCTGCCTTCTTCGCGCCGTTGCCGCCGCTGGGCGCTGTGGCCTCCGGCACAGCCTGCACGCGCTGGACCGGAATGTTGAAGAAGTAGCCGGCGGCCTCCTGCTTGATCTGCGCGCGGACCGCCTGGAACGCTTCGTACGCCTCGCGCTGGTACTCGACGAGCGGATCGCGCTGGCCGACCGCGCGCAGGCCGATGCCGTCACGCAGATGGTCCATCTCATAGAGGTGCTCGCGCCAGATCCGGTCGACGACCGAGAGGATGACGCGCCGCTCGACCTGTCGCATCACCTCGGGGGTCAGCTCTGCCTCGCGCTCGTCGTAGCGGGCGAGGGCATCCTCGACCAGGAGGTCCGCGAGCTGCTCGGACGAGATGGACTCCAAGTCGATGGACTCACGCTTGACCTGCACCGGATAGATCTGCTCAAGCGAGGTCCACAGCTCGTCGAGGTTCCACTCCTCAGGGAAGACGCCGTCAGGCGCGTAGGTGACGACCAGGTCTCGCACCGAGTCGATGACGAAGTCGGTGGCGAAGGCCTCCACCTGCTCATCGGTGCCGTCGAGCACGACATTCCGCTCGGCGTAGATCACCTTGCGCTGGGCGTTCATCACGTCGTCGTACTTCAGCACGTTCTTGCGCAGCTCGAAGTTTCGTGACTCGACCTGCGCCTGAGCGCGAGCGACCGCACGGCTGACCATCTTGTGCTCGATCGGTATGTCCTCGGGCAGCTTGAGCCGAGTCATGATCGACTCGACCGCGCTGGCGTTGAACAGGCGCATGAGGTCGTCCTCAAGCGACAGGTAGAACCGCGACTCACCCGGGTCGCCCTGACGCCCCGACCGGCCCCGTAGCTGATTGTCGATCCGGCGGGACTCGTGCCGCTCGGTGCCCAGCACGTAGAGGCCGCCCAACTCCCGGACCTCGTCGCCCTCAGCCCGGCACTCGCTCCTGGCGTCGGCCAGCGCCTCGTCGCGCACGCGCGCGTAGACCTCTTGGTCCAGGGCGCCGTCCCCGAGCGCTGCCTCCGCACGGGCACGTGCGTCTGCCAGCGACTCCGGGTTGCCGCCGAGCATGATGTCAACGCCGCGGCCGGCCATGTTGGTCGCCACCGTCACGGCGCCGACGCGTCCGGCCTGCGCGACGATCGTCGCCTCACGGAAGTGATTCTTCGCGTTGAGCACCTCGTGTCGGATGCCCCGACGCGTGAGCATCGCTGAGAGCCGCTCAGACTTCTCGATGGAGACCGTCCCGACGAGAATCGGCTGCCCGCGCTCGTGGCGCTCGGCGATATCGGCGACCACGGCGTCGAGCTTCGCCTTCTCGCTCTTGAAGATCTGATCCGCATGATCCACCCGGACAGCCAGCGTGTTCGTCGGCACCGACACGACCCCGATGCGGTAGATGTGCGCGAACTCGCTCTCCTCGGTCTTCGCCGTCCCGGTCATGCCCGCGAGCTTGCCGTAGGTGCGGAAGTAGTTCTGCAGGGTGATCGTCGCGAGGGTCTGATTCTCCTCCTTGACCTTGACGCCCTCTTTGGCCTCGATCGCCTGGTGCAGACCCTCGGAGTACCGGCGGCCGGGCAGCGTGCGGCCGGTGAACTCATCGACGATCAGCACCTCGCCGTCCGCGACCATGTACTCCTGGTCGCGCCGGTAGAGTTCCTTGGCCCGAATTGCGTTCTGCAGGTGGTGGATCAGCGGCGTATTGACGGTCTCGTACAGGTTCTCGACCCCGAGCAGCTCCTCGACCCGCGCAACGCCCTCTTCGGTGACCGCGACAGTGCGCTTCGCCTCGTCGACCTCGTAGTGCTCGTCCGGCTGGAGGCGTGGGGCGACCCGACGGGCGAACACCTGGTACCACTCCGTCGCCTGGTCAGCGGCACCCGAGATGATCAGCGGCGTCCGCGCCTCGTCGATCAGAATCGAGTCGACCTCATCGACGATCGCGAAATGGTGGCCCCGCTGCTGCACCTTCTCCTCGGGGCTCAGCACCATGTGGTCACGCAGGAAGTCGAATCCGAACTCGTTGTTGGTGCCGTAGGTGACGTCGCTGAGGTACGCCTCGCGCTTACTCGCCTTCGACTGCGGCAAGCCGTTCATGTGGGCGTACACGAGCCCGACCGACAGCCCCGACGCGCGGTAAATCCGGCCCATCCACTCCTTGTCGCGCTCAGCGAGGTACGGGTTGACCGTGACGACGTGCACCCCCATGCCCTCGAGCGCGTTGAGGTAGACCGGCATGGTCGAGGTCAGCGTCTTGCCCTCACCGGTTTTCATCTCGGCGATGTCGCCCTGGTGCAGCGCGATCCCGCCCAGCACCTGCACGTCGTACGACCGCTGGCCAAGCGCCCGCTTGGCGGCCTCGCGCACGGTCGCGAACGCCTCGGGCAACAGGTCGTCCAGCGTCGCACCGTCCCTGAGCCGCTTCCGAAACTCAATCGTGCGGGCCCTCAGCTCAGCGTCGCTGAGATCGACCACAGTCGGCTCCAGGTCGGTGACCCGGCCGGCGAGGCCGTGCAACTCCTTGAGATGCCGACCTTCGCCGAGGCGCAGAAGTTTCTGAAACACCACGATGCTGTCCTTGTCTTGATAGCCCTTGAGCGCCCAGTCTAAGTGACCCGCCAGCTCCCACCCCCTCCCGCCCCTGCACTGACTCGTAAACAGCGGTCCCTGAGGCGGACCGGCGCTACCTGCCAGGTTGACCGGCGATGACGAGGCCTCGGGCTGTGGGCAGGGCGAGGCCGCGAGCGGCCAGCTCAGCCGAGGCGGCCAGGATCTCGGGGATGGGGCGGCCGAGGGCGGCCGCGAGGTCGTCGGGCGGGGCTGGGGTAGCGCCGAGGAGCCTGAGAACGGCGGCGGCGGGGGCGGTCAGCGTCGGCAGAGGGCCGGCGGGAGGCGCGTGGCCCTCCAAGCTGGTCAGACCCAGCACATCCAGCATGTCCTCCAAACGGCACAGCGGCTGGGCGCCGTCGCGGATCAGGTCGAGGGGGCCCCGAGCGGTGGGCTGGCTGAGCGAGCCCGGCACCGCGAACACGTCCCGGCCCTGACTGGCGGCCAACCGCGCCGTCTGCAGCGCGCCGCTCCGCTCCCGCGCTTCGACCACAACGGTGACGTCGGCCAGCGCGCTCAGGATGCGATTGCGCCACGGAAAGTGCCGGGGTCGGGGCGCCACGCCCGGCAGCAGCTCTGTGACCAGGCCGCCAGACGCGGCGACGCGCTCACGCAAAGGCCCGTCGCCGTACGGGTAATCCACGCCGAAGCCCGCGCCGAGCACCCCGACGGTCAGCCCGCCCCCCTCCAGCGCCCCCCGATGGGCCGCCTGGTCGATTCCCCTGGCCATCCCCGACACCACGACCACGCCGTGCCGGGCGAGCAGCCGCGCCAGCCTGGCCGCGGTCTGCGTGCCGTCCAGCGTCGGATGGCGCGTCCCCACCACAGCCACCGAGGGCGCGTCGGGCAGCCCGTGGTGCAAGCAATGGCGCAGGAAGATCCACGGCGGAGCGCCCAGCTCCGGCCATGCGTTGCCCAGGCGAGGCGGGTAGTCGGGGTGCCCGACCAGCAGCAGCCTGGCCTGCGCGGCGGCCAGCGCCCGCCCGGCGCGCTCGGTGGCGGCGGCGTCCGCGAGCCGAGCACGGCGACGCAGCGCCTCCTCCAGCGCCTCAACAATCGCTTGGACGTCGATAGCAGCCGCGGTCTCCAGGCGAGCGGCGACCGCGCGGCGGATCAGCTCAGGGGTGACGTCGGGCGAAGCGGCGAGCCGCACGACCCTGACCGCCAACTCGGTGTCCTCGCACAGCGCCCGCGCCCATTCCGCCGTCTTCATCCCGCCACCCCCATCGTCACGCCCTGGGTACAGGCCCGAAGCTGCATGCGATGGGCGAGCGCCTCGAACGCATGCCGCGGCTCGACGAACTCGCTGCTTTCCAGGTCCGCGCACGTTCTGGCGACGCGCAGCGCACGGTCGAACCCACGGCCGGTCAGCGCTCCGGTGTCGACGGCGTCGGCGAGCACCCGCAGGGCAGTCGGACGCGTGACGGCGCGCAGCGCGACAGGGCGTGCCTGGCGGTTCATGGCTCCCCAACGCTGTGTGGCCATCGCCCGGGCCGTGGCCACCCGGCCGGCGACGGCCGCGCTCGACTCGGCCTCGCCGCCGGCGAGCAGCGCCGCGGCGGATAGCCGGGCGACGCTGGGCGCCAGGTCGAACCGGTCGGCCAACGGTCCGGACAACCGGGACCGGTACGCCCAGATCGCCTCGTCCGAGCAGGTGCAGCGGGCTCCGCCCCCGCACGGGCACGGGTTCGCGGCCGCGACGATCTGCACGAGCGCCGGGTAGGTGACCGTGGCCCGGGCGCGAGCCAAGCGCACCACCCCCTCCTCGAGCGGCTCGCGCAGGGACTCCAGCAGATGCCGCGGCCACTCGAACAGCTCGTCCAAGAACAGGCAGCCGCGATGGGCCAGGGACAACTCCCCCGGCCGCGCCACACCGTTGCCGCCTCCAAGCAGGGACGCGGCGCTCATCGAGTGGTGCGGCGCGCGCAGCGGCGGCCGCTGATCCAGCCCCCCGGTCTCGGGCAGCAGCCCCGCGACCGAGCGGACCGCCGCCAGCTCAAGCGCCTCGGCTCTGGTCAGCGGCGGCAGGATCCCCACAAGCCGGTGGGCCAGCATCGACTTGCCACAGCCGGGAGGGCCGAGCAGCAGGAGATGATGGCCTCCGGCCGCGGCGATCTCCAGCGCGCGTCGCGCCTCCGCCTGTCCGCGGACGTCAGCGAGGTCCGCGCACAGCGAGCGAGCGCCAGCGGCCTCACCCTGCGGCACCGGTCGAGGCTCCTGCTCACCCCGCAGCACCTGGACGACCTCGGCAAGCCCGGAGATCGGCACGACCTCCAACCCCTCCACAAGGGCGGCCTCGGCCGCGTTCGCGTCGGCCACGAGCAGCCGCCGGTCCGACCCGGCCAGCGACGCCGCCGCCGGCAGCACGCCGGTCACCGGCCGCACGGAGCCGTCGAGCGCGAGCTCACCGAGCAGGACGCAGCGCTCAAGGGCCTGGCCGGCGATCTTCTCCTCCTCGACCAGGAGCGCGGCGGCCATCGCGAGGTCGAACCGCGCCCCCGTCTTGGGTATGTCAGCTGGGGCGAGGGAGACAAGGAACTTGCGCGAGGACAGGGTCACGCCCACCGCTCTCAGCGCGGTGCGCACCCGGTGGGTGGCCTGGCTCGCGGCGGAGCCCGACGACCCGATCACGCTGAATCCAGGCAGGCCCGTCCCGACGTGGGCCTCAACGACCACCGGGACAGGCTCCAACCCGACGACCGCCACCGTCGCTGCGCGCCCGACCATTCAGCACACCCCCCGAAGATGGACAATCTCCGCACACCCGGACTCTGACCAGCACACGCCGATGACGTCGAAGCGCAACTCGGACGCCCGGGTCCCGGTCGCCGACAGCCACCCGACCGCCAACCGCCGCAGCTGCGCCTGTTTGCGACCCGTCACCGCCGCCAGCGGCCCCCCGGCCCCATGGCCACGCCGCGCTTTGACCTCGCAGAAGACGACAGCGCCACCGTCACGCGCGACGATGTCGATCTCGCCTCGCACGCCTCCGGCTACGTATCGCCAGTTGCGGTCGAGCACCACGAGACCGCACGCCTGCAGGTGCAGCGCCGCGATCTGCTCGCCGATCCGTCCCAAAGGACTGGCCACCACGTGTCTGCTCATGGGACGACCGTAGGGGTGGCAGCTCACCCACCACCACGGCCTTTCAACAGGCTGTGCGCGACCACCCCTGCGATGTGCGCTGTCGGGCACATCCGCCCGCGGATGCACATGCACCCGAACATGCACATCTTGAGAAGGGTTACAGGATGCCGAGGGCCCAGGCGACCAGCAGGGCGATCACGATGATGCCGACCAGCAGCAGCACGACGTCGCGGCTCTTCGAGTCGCGGTAGCGGCGGGTGGCGTTGAAGCCCACGGGTCGTTCCTGTCTTTGCGCGCGTGTTGCCTGGGTGCCCACGTCGCGCGGCGGCATGCTTCTACGGGTTGTTGAGGAAGGGCGGGAGGTTCTCGCTGTCAGGCCTCGCGAGCTCCTCGACGTTCACGTCCCGGAAGGTGAGAACGCGAACGTGGGTGATGAAGCGCGCGGGACGGTACAAGTCCCACACCCAGGCGTCGCGGAGCTCGACTTCGAAGTAGACGTCGCCGTCCACGTGCCGGGGCGTGACCTCGACCTCGTTGGCCAGGTAGAACCGCCGCTCGGTCTCCACGATGTACGTGAACATCGCAACGACGTCGCGGTACTCGAGATAGAGCTTCAGCTCCATCTCGATCTCATACCGCTCGAGATCCTCGGCGCTCATCACCATCCCTACCTGCTGACGGCCTCGGCGTCATCATCGGCAAGGCCCGATGGTAGAGCGTCAGCCGCCGTCATGCCGAAGACCGCCGGAACCTCACGCTGCGCTGGCGAGGAGTACTCAGCGATCGGCAGCGTATCGACGTTGGGGATCGGCCAGATGATCACGAACGCCCGGCCGACGATCTCCTGACGGGAGATCTGGCCCAACGACCCCCGGCTGTCGTCGGAGTTCGGGCGGTTATCGCCCATCAGGAAGTAATGGTCGGGACGGACCGTCACGGGAGCGAAATCGCCTCGATCACGCATCGACAGGTACCCGCCGTCGGTTGTCGACGCCTCGGGAAGCTCCTGGCCGTTCACGTAGACGACGCCCTGACGCACCTCGACCGTGTCGCCGGGCAGTCCGATCACGCGTTTGATGAAGTCCCTCTCCCCGGAGCTGGCCAGGCCCAGGCCCGACGCGAGCGAATCGAGCAGCCGCTCGAGGACGTTGCCTTCGTCTTCGGCGACAGCAAGGCCGCCGTCCGAGTGCGTGAACACCACGACCTCGCCCCGGCGAGGGTCGCGCAGCTCGTACACGACTTTGTTCACCAGCACCCGGTCACCGACGAGCAGCGTCGGCTCCATCGACCGCGACGGGATGAAGAAGGCCTGGACGAGAAAGGTCTTGAGCAGCAGCGCGAGACCGAATGCGATGAGCATCAGGACCGGAAGCTCCGCGAGGAAACTCCGGCTGCGGCGTGCGGACGCGGGCGGCTCGTTGAGCCGGCGCTCGTCCGCTGCTGAGGTGGTCAGCGGCTCAGGTAGCGGCTGGCTCACGCAGCTCCTTGATCTTCGCCTTCTTCCCGACCCGGTCACGCAGGTAGTACAGCTTCGCGCGGCGGACCTTACCACGGCGCATGACCTCGATGTGATCGATCACGGGAGCGTGGACCGGGAACGTCCGCTCGACGCCGACCGCGTTGAAGCTCATCTTGCGGACCGTGAACGTCTCGCGGATCCCGCTGCCGCGCCGGGCGATGACCACGCCTTCGAACACCTGGATCCGGGAGCGGTTCCCCTCGGTGACCTTCACATGCACACGGACCGTGTCACCGGGACGGAACAAGGGCACGTCCTCGCGCAGGTTCGCCATATCGACGAGGTCAGTCAGGTTCACAGCAGCCTCCGGGGGCAGAGCCCAGGCGTACGGGCAAGACGGGCAAACAACAGAAATCCAGTGGCGGCGGACGTACGAGGCCCACGACACAACAGGTCGTCCGCCGATAGGCCATGCTAGCAGCCGAGCACAGCGTCAATCCGCATCAAGCCCCGGATACCGCTGATCAAAAGAGAAGGTCACCGAGCGAGGCGGCCACAGGATCGCGAAGGCGTGGCCGATGATGCGGTCGCGGGGAACGAGCCCCAACCCGAACCGGCTGTCCAGGGAATTCATGCGGTTGTCGCCCATCATGAAGTAGCGATCGGGCGGGACCGTCACGCGCGGCGAGTCACGCGTCTCGGGCTCGGCGTAGGGCTCGGACAGGGGCTGGCCGTTGACGAACACCGTGCCGCCGATCACCTCCACCGTGTCGCCTGGCAGCCCGATGATCCGCTTGATGTAGTCGACCTCGCCCTCTGGCTGGACGAAGCCGAGGCCGGCGAGGGCCCAGCGGGCGGCGCCGAGGACCGACCGATCCCACGCAGCCTCCGCCGAGTCCGGCCGTTGGAACACGATGACGTCGCCTCGGGTGGGCGCCCGGAATCGGTAGGTCACCTTCTCGATCAGGACACGGTCCCGCGGAACCAGCGTCGGCACCATCGACTCGGACGGGATGTAGAACGCCTGTGCCAGGAACGTCTTGATGACATAGGTGAGCAGGAGCGCGGCGAGCGTCAGCCGGGACAGCTCGACGAACCCTCTGGGCGACCGATCCGGCTTGTGGCACCGGTCGAGGGCGACGTGTCCCGGGGCATACCGGCGGTTGGGAACAGCGAGGTCGGGTGGCCTGACAGAGAATCCGGGCGGTGGCCAGTAGAAGCCTGGGCGCAAGGCGCTGTGGCTCATGACGGGTGGCTCATGAGCCGTGATCATGCCGGCCCTCCGTCCCCTTCGCTCCGTACAGGTCTGGACGGATCAGCCGGGTGCGCTCGACGGCCTGCTCCCGCCGCCACTCGGCGACCTTGCCGTGATCTCCGGAGCGCAGCACCTCCGGCACCCGCAGGCCGCGGAACTCGGCCGGCCGCGTGTACTGGGGGTACTCGAGCAGCCCGGCCGCGAACGACTCGTCGGTCGCGCTCTCCTGGTTGCCCATCACGCCTGGCAGCAGCCGCGTGACCGACTCGATCAGGACGCAGGCGGCGGCCTCGCCACCGGCCAGAACGTAGTCGCCGATCGAGATCTCGTCGTGGGCGAGTGCGATGTGGACGCGCTCGTCGATGCCTTCGTAGCGACCGCACAGCAGCAGCAGCCCAGGCTCGGCGGCCAGGTCGCGAACCAGCGGCTGGCACAGGAGCCGCCCCCTCGGGGTGAGCACCACCGTCCGAGGCCGCGCGTCGACAGCCCCGAACAGCGCCTCCACCGCCGCGAAGAACGGCTCGATCTTCAGCACCATGCCGGCGCCGCCGCCGAACGGCATGTCATCGACGGTGCGGTGGCGGTCCGCCGCCCAGTCGCGCAGATCGTGGACGCGCACGTCAACCAGGCCGGCCGCCCGCGCGCGACCGAGCAGCGATGCCTCCAACGGCCCCGAGAAATACCCGGGGAACAGCGTCAGCACGTCGATCCTCATCTATTCGCCCTCGTCCACCAGGCCTGGAATGGCGTGCAGAACGATCGGGTCCGCATCGATATCGACGAATTCGGTCACCGCCGGGATCAGCAGCTCACCGCCGCCGGGGCGCGCGACGACCAGGTAGTCGTGCGCGGTGCCGTCCCGCGCGCCCCCGACCACGCCGATGACGGCGCCGTCATCATCGACGATGCGCCTGCCGAGCAGGTCCGCCATCCAGACCGCGTCCTCTGCAAGCACCGCCTGTGCCCGAGGGCAGCGCAGCACAACCCCCCGCAGGGCCTCAGCGGCCTCCCGATCCTCCACACCCTCGAAGCGCACAAGCAGCCGCGCGCGGTGGACACGGCTGGACGCGACCCGGAGCGGGAGGCCCGCAGATCCGGTCAGAAACCGGCTTCCCGGCGTGAACTCGACGCCGAGGTCGGGGTCGCCGAAGACATAGACCTCGCCGTGGATGCCGAAGGGCTTGCCCACGGCCCCCGCGACGACGAGGTCCTCGTCGTCGCCCACGGTCATCGTTACTCGACGATGTCGACGGTGGCGGAGGTCCCCTCGCGCGTCGCCGCGGCCTTCACCATCGTGCGGATGGCTTTGGCGGTGCGGCCACGCTTGCCGATGACCTTGCCCATGTCGTCGGGGTGGACGCGAAGCTCCAGCACGACCTCCCCATCGTCCTCCTCGACAGCCGTGACCTCGACCTCGTCGGGGTGATCGACCAAGGCTTTGGCCAGGTACACCAGGACATCGACGGTCATCACCGCGCGCTCACCTCTCCCGGCTTGAACTCCTGCCAGATCCCCTGGATCCGCAGGAGCACCGCGACTGCGTCGGTCGGCTGGACGCCGTTGCGCAGCCAGTACAGGGCGCGCTCCCGGTCGATCGCGATGGTCGAGGGGTCGTGCAGGGGTTGGTAGTAGCCGATGTCCTCGATGTAGCGCCCGTCCCGGGGCGAGCGGACGTCGGCGACGACGACGCGGTAGTAGGGCTGCTTCTTCTTGCCCTCACGCCGCAGGCGCATCTTTACGGCCATGCTGATGTTCTCCTCGGGCGGCGTGGCTCGGTCACGCCCTCGGTGCCGCGGGGATCTCCCCGCGCGTCCCGCTCGAAGGTGCGTGGACAGGTGTGCGGACCGGCTGCTCCGCACGCACACATGCTGTGCTCCTCAAAGGAGCTGAGGTCGCAGCATACACTTCCCGCATGCAGCCGATCAGCCCGGACCGGTTCGAGCAGCTGGTGGGCCAGGCGCTGGACGAGATCCCCGACGACCTGTGGGAGCGGTTCTCCAACGTCGCCGTGGTCGTCGAGGACGCCCATCCCGAGGATCCCGACCTGCTCGGGCTGTACCACGGCATCCCGCTGACCGACCGCTGGGACTACGCGGGCGTCCTGCCGGACCGGATCGCCATCTACCGCATCCCGCTCTGCCTGATGTGCGCCGACGACGACGAGCTGGTGGAAGAGATCCGCATCACCGTCATCCACGAACTCGCCCACCACATGGGCATCGACGAACACCGGCTCCACGAGCTGGGCTGGGGCTGAGCCCTGCCGCGGGTCAGGGCAGGCCGTCGATCGACAGCCTAGGCACGTCGCCGGCTGGGGTGAACCCGAAGACCTGGCCGTAGAACGACAGCTCGGCCTCCAGAGCGGCGGCGATGGTCTCCGCGCGGCGAAAGCCGTGCTGCTCCCCCGCGAACGGCACGTAGGCGTGCGGCACCCCGCTGGCGCGCAGCGCCTCGACCATCTGCTCGGCCTGAGCCGGCGGGACGACCGCGTCCTCCAGTCCCTGGAGCAGCAGGACCGGGCAGCGGATGCGGTCGGCGTGGAGCAGCGGGGTGCGCTCGCGGTAAACCGCCTCGGCCTGCGGCCACGGGCCGATCAGGCCGTCGAGGTAGCGGGACTCGAACTTGTGGGTGTCCCTGACCAGCGCGGCGGGGTCCGCGACGCCGAAGTGGCTCACCCCGGCCGCGAAGTAGTCGTGGAACGCGACCGCGCACAGCGTCGTATAGCCGCCAGCGCTGCCGCCGCGGACGGCGATCCTCGCCGGGTCGACCCACCCGCGCTCGGCGAGGAACCGAGCGGCTGCGATGCAGTCCTCGACGTCGGCGATCCCCCACTGGCCGTTCAGGGCCTCGCGATAGGCGCGGCCGTACCCGGTGCTGCCGCGGTAGTTGACCTCAACCACGCCGAAACCGCGGCTCGTCCAGTACACCCTTTCGAGCGACACCGCGACGGGGAAGCTGCCCGTGGGCCCGCCATGGCTGGCGACGAGCAGCGGCGGGCGCTCACCCTCCGGCGCCCTGATGGCCGGGTTGCGGGGCGGGTAGTAGAGGGCGTGCGCCCGCGCGCCGCTGGTCGAAAACGTGATCGGCTCCGGTGAGGGCATCAGGCTCACGTCGAGGTCAAGACTGAGGCTGCGGGCGAGCACCTCGCTGGTGCCCCCCTCCCACACGACCACCGCGGCAGGGTCCGCCGGGCCGGCCGCGATCACGGCGATCCGGCCGCCGCGCGCCCGCAGATCCCGCACCGCGGTATACGGCAGGTCGAGCCAGGACAGGTCGCTGCGCTCGATGACGCCGATCCGCGTGATGCCCCGATCGGTGACGGCGCAGGCGATCCGCCCGCCGTCGAGGAACCCATACATCGTCATCCCGAACACCCACTGTGGCATCCCGAACTCGGCCTGCATCCGTACCAGCGGGTCCGCGGCGGGATCGCGGTAGAGGTTCCACCACCCAGTCCGGTCAGATATGTAATGCAGGGCGCCGTCGGGACTCCAGGAGGGCTGGAAAATCGACTCGCTCGGCCCTCCAGCGACCAGGCGCGGCTCACCCAACGTCCCGTCGGGCCGGATCGGCGCCTCCAGCAGCTCGGTCCCGTCCCACGGCATGCGCGGGTGATCCCAGACCAGCCAGCACAGGCGGGCACCGTCCGGACTCACGCGGGGAGAGCTGCAGAAATCACGGCCCGAGGCGACCACCCGGGGCTCCGCGGACCCGTCGGCGGGCAGCACGACCACCTCATTGACGGGCTCGCCATCTGGCCGGTGGCGCTCCCGCACGCAGTAGATGCGCTCGCCGTCCGGAGTCAGGTCCAGGTCGGCGTAGCGGTCGCCGCGCGGCAGTGCCGGCTCCGGCGTGATCGGGCGAGCCTCCCCGCCGTCCACCCGATAGAGCCGCTGATCAGCGAAGTTCGCGCAGAACGCCGACCGTCCGTGGACGGCGTAGTCCCCGCCGCCGTACTCGTGCGCGAGCGTGCGGACGTTCAGCCCCGCCGGCGTCACCTCGCGGCGAGCCGCGCTCGCACGCATCAGGACCTGACGGCCGCCCTCGGCGGGGCGGCCCTCCACCCAATAGACCTCGTCCTCGCCCAGGACGACCTGGCTCAGCCGCAGCGCGGCACCCGAGACGAACTCCGGCGTGACAGGCGACGGCCACGCGCCATACGGAACGCTCATGCGCGCACCCTATCAACCGCCGCGCTCGACGCGTGGGCAGTCATCGGCGCTTCTTCTTTTTCTTGCGCGGGGGGACGCGCTTGTTCATCTGGCGCCCGCCGCCGCCACCGCCGCCAGCGCCGACGCCGACGGGAACGGGAGGGCCGTCAGGGCCCCCGAGGCCGCTCATGCTGGCGGCCAGATCCTCGGGGTCCATGCCCTTGAGCGCCTTGAGTGCCTTCATCCCCTTTGCGCCGCCGAGCTGCTTCATCACCTGCTGCATCTGGTCGAAGCTGCGGAGCAGGTCGTTGACCTCCTGCGCGCTGCGGCCCGAGCCACGTGCGACCCGCTTCTTGCGGCTGCCGTTGAGCAGCTTGGGGCTGCGCCGCTCCTCCAGCGTCATCGACCGGATGATCGCCTCCACCTGGCCGACCTGGCGATCGTCGATCTCGACGTCCTTCAGCATGCGCCCGACCCCGGGCATCATGCCCAACAGCCCCTGAAGCGGACCCATCTTCTTCATCTGCTGCATCTGGGACAGGAAGTCCTCGAGCGTGAACTGGGCCTTGAGGAGCTTAGTGGCGGCATCCTCGGCCTGCTCTTTGGTGTAGACCTCCTCCGCCTTCTCGATCAGGGTGAGCACGTCGCCCATGCCGAGGATCCGGCCAGCCATGCGATCGGGGTGGAACGCCTCGAACTCGTCGAGCTTCTCCCCCACCGACGCGAACTTGATCGGTCTGGAGGTGACCTCCGCGACCGACAGGGCCGCGCCGCCGCGCGCGTCGCCGTCGAGCTTCGACAGGATGACGCCGCTGAAGTCGACGGCCTGTAGGAACGCCTTCGCGACGGCAACGGCCTCCTGGCCGATCATCGCGTCGATGACGAACAGCGTCTCGGCCGGGTTGATGGCCTCCTTGATCGCCGTCGCCTGGGCCATCATCTCCTCATCGACGTTCGTGCGGCCCGCCGTGTCGACGATCACCACCCCGCACCCCAGCCGGCGTGCCTCCTGCAGGCTGTCCCGGGCGACCTTCACCGGGTCGCCCGACGTCACCGGCGCGTACACCGGCACGCCCACCTGCTCGCCCAGGATCTGCAGCTGGCGAACGGCGGCGGGACGCTGCAGGTCACACGCCACCAGCAGCGGCTGGCGTCCCTTCTTCTTCAGCAGGAGCGCGAGCTTGCCCGCCGCGGTCGTCTTGCCCGAGCCCTGCAGGCCGGCGAGCATCACCGTCGCCGGGAACCGGCTGCCCAGGTACAGGGGAGCGGAATGCTCGCCGAGGATGCGGACGAGCTCCTCATGGACGATCTTCGTGACCTGCTGACCCGGCTTCAGCGCCTCTGACACCTCGATGCCGACCGCCCGCTCGCGGATGCGGCGCACAAACGTGCGGACGACCTTGAAGTTGACGTCAGCCTCGAGCAGCGCGAGCCGGATCTCGCGCAGGGTCGCGTCCACCTGCTCCTCGGTCAGCTTGCCCCGGCCGCGCAGACGGTCGAAGACGGCCTCAAGCCGGTCGGAAAGGGCATCGAACATGTGCAGACCTCAACGATTGCCGCGGGTAGTGCCGCGGAGTGTATCGGCCTGACCGCTGGTATCCTGCGGGTTCGGATGCCCCTTGGGGGCCGCGGCGCGCGCCCGTAGCTCAGAGGACAGAGCAGGCGGCTTCTATCCGCTAGGTCGAGGGTTCGACTCCTTCCGGGCGCACTGCTGGTACGCTGGAACCCGCGCCGAGGCTTTCCGGCGTCATGGTGATCGTAGCTCAGTTGGCTAGAGCGCCGCGTTGTGGTCGCGGAGGTCGCGGGTTCGAGCCCCGTCGGTCACCCCACACCCACTGCGGCCTCGTGTTGGCAGGCCATCACGAGGCCGCTATAATCCTCTGCGGGTCGCTAGCTCAATTGGCAGAGCAACAGGCTCTTAATCTGTGTTGTTCAGGGTTCGAATCCCTGGCGACCCACTGAGTTTCTTGGCCTTGCGGTCATATGTGCGTTGTCGGTGGCAATTCGCACAGACCACTTCGCACTTCTGCACCTCTTCCAGAAGGACGGCTCGGGAGCCGCCAACAGACAGGCCACCTCAGCCGCGGACGTGATCAAAGTCCATGACGTAGTACGGATACCGCGTTCCGCAGTCGGCGCAAGGAACGTCTTTCATCCTGCGCACCAGCATCCGGTTCTGCGTGCGAACGTTACGGCGTCGCTCTCCCACTTTATCCATGTGCCGGGCCTTGTTGCGCTCGTACCACTCTTTCTGATACAGCGCCTTGCAGTCTCGGCAGTGGGTATACCTTCTGGTTCCGTCCAATCGGCGCAGTGGGTACTCGTCGATCGGCTTGACTTTTCCGCAGCGTGAGCACGTGCGCGTCATCCTGCTCCCCCATTCTCCCGTCAACTTCTTGCTCTATTTAACCACACTGACGACACAAAGGCACGCATCTGCTCCCAAGCCCGCGCAGGCTTCTCATCGACGCCCGCCGACCCCCAAACCCCGCGATATCCATTCGAACACCGAACATCCTGACATGCTCGGTATGGATCTTAAAGGTGTCGGCCCGCCCGATTCCGTGTCGAGACGTCCGACGCGGAGCTTGCCCCCACCCCCGACCAGCGTGTCGGCTGGGCTGGCGGCGCCGGGCGCGTTCTTGGTTCGTCCGCATTCACCGGTGGGGCTGGAGAAAGCCGAGGACGACGAGTGCAGCCTGTACCATTTCCCTCATCACCGGGGTGGTACCCGGCCTGACCAAACGGGCGCGCCGCTGGCGGCAACTGCTTCAAATTCGCCGCAGTCGAAGCAACTATCGGTACACCTTCGACCTGGCACCGCCCGCTCGGGCTGGTCATGTTCGTCCCCCTCGTCCTCGTCGTCTTCACCGGCATCAACTTCATGTTCTACGAACAGGTCAAATGGCGGTGGGAGAGGCTAACCATCCGGCAACGAACATGTCTATGAGCCGCCAGCAGACGTTACGCTCGAATCCGTCGACATCGGCGCCGCGCCAATGGACGCAGACACGCTGCTCAAATTGGTCCGTGAACGGCACCCCGGCGGGACCACCGGTCACCTACATCGGCGCGCCGCCCGCCGATGAGCCCACGGGGACAGTCGAAGCGTATGTGTCGAAAGGCTACGATCCATACTCCACTCAGCGCGGCTACGGCGGCAACGTCGGGGTCCACATGGACCAGTACACGGGTGAAGAGTTCTCCCGCAGGGGAGCGCAGAGCTCGCGCCGAGGGCAACCTGTAGGGTCACTTCTTTTGCGCTGGCCGAGAACGGCGGCTTTCCTCCGCATCCGAAGGAAAGCCGCGTCCTTCGGCCAGCATGGTCGATTTGACCTGCGGGATTCCTCCGTATGCGGAGGAATCCCGCAGTCGAGCCGTGCGACTCTTAAGTGGTCGGGGCGCACGGCTCTGCTCCTGTCCAGGGAACAGCCCTCGCGCCCCCGTAAGCTTTTCGCCGATGTCCTCAGACCCCGAGCAGACTCGGCTGGCGCGCACGCTCGGGACTGGCGACGCGGTCGTCGTGGGGCTGGGGTCGATGATCGGGGCGGGGGTGTTCGCCGCGCTGGGGCCGGCGGCGCAAGCGGCGGGAGCGGGGCTGCTGTGGGGGCTGGCGCTGGCGGGCGGCGTGGCGTACTGCAACGCCACGTCATCGGCGCAGCTGGCGGCCCTATACCCCCAGTCGGGCGGCACGTACGTGTACGGGCGTGAGCGGCTCGGGCCGTTCTGGGGATATCTGGCGGGCTGGGGGTTCGTGGTCGGCAAGCTGGCGAGCTGCGCGGCGATGGCGCTGACGTTCGGTGCCTACACCGCGCCGGAGGCGGCGCGGCCGCTTGCCGTGGCCGCCGTCGTCACGCTCGTCGTGGTCAACCTGCTCGGCGTGCGGAAGACGGCGGGCGCGACCAAGGCGATCGTCGCCGTCGTGCTGGTCGCGCTCGCCGCCATCGTCGTCGCCGCGTTCTCCGGCGCCACGAGCCCTCCTGACCTGCTCGCCACGACCCCACGCGGAGTGCTGCAGGCGGCCGGCATCCTGTTCTTTGCGTTCGCCGGCTACGCGCGGATCGCCACGCTCGGCGAGGAGGTGACCGACCCCGGGCGGACGATCCCCCGCGCGATCCCGCTGGCGTTGGGGATCACGCTGGGCGTGTACGGGCTGGTGGCGGTCTCGGCGCTCCTCGCGGTCGGCCCGGACGCGCTGGCCGATGCGAGCGCGCCGCTGGTGGCAGCGGTCGAGTCAGGCCGGCTCGCCGGTGTCGCACCGCTCGTGCGGGTCGGTGCGGCGGTGGCGTCGCTGGGGGTCCTGCTTTCGCTGCTGGCTGGCGTGAGCCGGACCGCGTTCGCGATGGCCACGGACGGCAAGCTGCCAAGGGCCCTGGCAGCGGTCCATCCCCGATTCCGGGTGCCGCACCGGGCGGAGGTCGCCGCCGGGGTCCTGGTCGCCGTCGTGGCGGCGACGGGAGACGTGGGCGGCGCGATCGGCTTCAGCTCAGTCACGGTCCTGATCTATTACGCGATCACGAACGCCTCCGCGCTCACCCTGGCGGCCCACGAGCGGCGGTGGCCGCGCTGGCTGGCGTGGGCCGGCATGCTGGGCTGCCTGGTCCTGGCTGTGAGCCTGCCCGCGGCGTCAGTGGCGGCCGGAGCGGTGGTGCTCATCGTCGGCGCGGCCGTATACGCGGTGAGGAGCTGATCGATATGTGCGGCAGATTCGTGGCGGCGAACGACGCCGATGGGCTCGCGCGGTTCTTCATGGTCGACGAGCGCAAGGCCGACGAGCTGCCGCCCAGCTGGAACGTGGCGCCGACCGACCCCGTCTACGCCGTGGCGGCGCATGAGGACCGGCGCGTGCTCGTCACGTTCCGCTGGGGACTGGTGCCGTTCTGGGCGAAAGACCGCAAGGCGGCCTCACGGCACATCAACGCCCGCGCTGAGACCGTCGCGGAGAAGCCGGCCTTCGCGGAGTCATTCCGGCGTCGCCGCTGCCTCATCCCCGCCGACGGGTTCTACGAGTGGCAGCGCCACCCGGACGGCTCCCGCATCCCCTACTTCATTCATCGCTCCGACGGCGAGCCGATGGCCCTCGCCGGCCTGTGGGCGTCCTGGCGCGATCCCGAGCAGGAGGGAGCCCGCCTGCTCACCTGCACGATCCTCACGACGGAGGCGACGGGCGGGATCGCCGACCTGCACCCACGAACACCGGTCGCGCTGCCCCACAGCGCCTGGGGCGACTGGCTGGACCACGAGGCCGACCCGGCGGCCCTCCGCCACCTGCTGACTCCGACCGACCCCGAGCTGGTCGCCTGGCGGCGCGTCAGCGCCGAGGTGAACAGCGTCCGCAACAATCACCCCGGCCTGCCGGCCCCGGCCAGCACGCCGTAGTGGTCGAGGAGGCCGGCCGGCAGCGGGGCCCATCCCGCCAGCGCCTGATGCCACTGGTCGGCCAGCGTTCCGGCAATCTGCGGGTCAGTCAACCTCAGCAGCGCGAAATGGCGCAGGCCGTGCGCCACCACCTGCGCGACCGAGATCACGCTTGGCTCGGCAGGCATCGCGTGCGGTGAGACCTCCACGAGCGAGAACCCGGGGGGACAGGTGAGCGACGAGGCAACCGGCAGCAGCGCGAGGAAGGTCAGGATCAACCGGCCGTCGTCGAAACGCCACGAGGTCGAGTGCACGAGCGTGCCTGACGAGTCGTAAGCCGCCCCAAGCGCCCTGGCCAGCGCGGCGGCCACCACCGTGGTGGGGTGCAGACCGGGGGGTTGGTAGACCCACCAGGGCCGCTCCGGCCGCAGATGGATGACACGCCCATCGATGAGCGCGACGGGGAGGATCTCGCACCGTATGAGCACTTGGTCGTTCGCGTCCATTCAGTGCCCTGCCTCCGATTTCGAGCCGATCTACCGGACTCGCAGCAATTAGGACCTGAACACAATAGTGCCACGGTCGCAGCCTCACGGAGGCTGGGCGATCCGTCGTACAGGGTCATTGCACGAAATGGCTTGAAAGCGTAGAGTCCTCACCGGTTAGACCGTCCAAACCAGGTTAGGGCCCGCGATGGGACGGCTGTCCCATCGCGGGTGCCGTTGACGCGGAGTATGGCGATGAGGGAGATCCAGCCCGACCTGTTCGACCGCATGCTGGCGGGCGTCGCTGAGCCAGCCTGCGCAGGCATATCGCGCGGCACGCGCGCGCAGGCTGTCGCGGTGGCCGCCGCTGTCCTCTTGGTGCCGGCGGCCCGAGCGTCCGCGCAGGACACCTGCGTCGCGCCCTGCGGCCCGACTCCTGTCGAGGCGGAGGATCTCGCGCAGACCGAGTCGCCAGCACCGAGCCCGTCAGTGGCGGCGCCGCAACGGGAAACCGCGGCGCTGGAGCCGCGTTTCGATGTGGCCCCGGCCGGCGATGGCGAGGCGGGTGGCTCCATAGCCCTGGCTGATCCCACGCTCTCGGCGTCTCTCCCACCCGCCGAGCCAGACGGCGCGGCCGGCTCGGCTGCTCTACCGCCCCCGCCGGTGGAGCAGTCCGAGCCGGTCGCGCTGTCCACTACAGAGCCGGCGCCTGACCAAGCGTTGGCGGTCGACCAGGATCTGCGCGGCGGCGTCAACGACGTCAGCGACGATGCTGAGCTTGCCGACTGGGACGACGGCGGGTCGCACGCCGACGACGGCGCATGCCACCACGACGACGACGCGCCGCTCGGCGGGACCATCCGCGCGGTCGACCGCGAGGGCGGCTCCGTGACCATCGTCGGGAACGGCTCCTCCACCGGTGACGCCGGTCGTGACGGCGGGCGCAGCATCACCGTCACAGACAAGCACGGGCGCGGCGCCGACACAGCGGAGCTGCGCCGATGGGAGATGCAGATGCTGGAGCGCGTGATGGAGATGATCGCCGACAGCGGGTGGTCATACGAGGTCGCCGACGACGGCAGCATGCGCAACCTCGCCCGGGCCTGACCCCGATCCGACGAATCCGAGAGAGGACTTCTCATGCGGCACCCGCAGGCCGCTGCGCTCGCCACCCCGCCTGATTCGCTCTCTTGCGTCCCAGTGATCGCCGATCAGCATGTGGACTCCGAATTCTCTTTCACCGATCCTCCCTCCTGGCACACCGCCGCGCCCAGCCGAGGCGGCGAGGACGGCGCACCGTGGCGAGCGGCATGGGATCTGGGCGATGAGCCCTTCCGTCTCGATATGCGCGACAGGCCGCACGACCACCCCGATCCCCTGTTCGAGCGCGCCGTTCCCCCTCCGCCACCGCTCGAAGACGGAAGGGCGTTCGGCGGGCAGCCGCTCGGGCCGGCCGCCCATGCGCCGCCTCTCAGCAGGTCGCGTCGATTCCTGCGCTGGAGCGGGCTGCTGGACGTCGGGCGCAGCCACGCGCAGCCACACGGCCAGCGGCTCGTCGCGGGGCTCACCCGACCGGTGCGGGGCAGCCGCACGATCGCGGTGATCTCCACGAAGGGCGGTGTCGGCAAGACCTCGGTCACCGTCAACCTCGGCCACCTGTTCGCTGAGTTCCGCGATGACAGGGTGATCGCGCTCGACGCCAATCCTGACGGGGGCAGCCTCACCTACCGGATCCCTCGCGAGACCAGGTCAACGATCACGGAGCTGCTCGACGACCTGGGCGGACTCGATCCCAGCCGCCTTCACCACAGCGACGTCCGCCGCTATACCTCACAGGCGTCCAGCCGCTTGGAGGTCCTCGCCTCGCCACAGGACCCGCACGCGTCCAGAACGCTCGGGCAGGAGCAGTACCGGCAGGCGCTCGACCTGCTCCGCCGCCACTACACGCTGATCCTGGCTGACTGTGGCACCGGCATCCTCGACACGGGCACACGGGCCGTCATCGAGGCCGCCGACCAGCTCATCCTCGTCACCGCCCCAAGCATCGACGCCGCCCGCGCGGTCAACTTCCTGCTCTCTTGGCTGACCGCACACGGACACGCCCACCTCGTCAAAGACGCCGTCCTCGTCATGAACGCCGTCGCCCGCCGGACCGGGCCGGTGAACCTGATCGAGATGGAACGCCACTTTGCGCAGCGGGTCCGCAAGGTCATACAGGTCCCCTGGGACCCCCATCTGGAGACCGGGGCCCGAACGGCCATGCAGGACCTGCGGCCCGAAACCCGCCAGGCCTACCTCCGCCTGGCCGCCGCGACCGCCGACGGCCTCCTGTCCCCCGCCGCCCACGAACCCGCCCGCACCGAACACGCCCGCTGCGCCTGCCAAACCTGAGCCGCTGAGCGCTCCCCAACATGCGGCAGGCTGGCCCGGCGAGTTCCAGGCCCGTAAGATCCGCAGAGTTCGCGACGCAGCCGCTGACTCGCAGCTGGAGAAGACGGGAGACCCAGGATATGCCGCTCGGGCGATATGGAGTCCTGAAGGGCGCAGCAGTGGCGAGCGTCACGGAGACAGAGCAGGACTCGCCACACTTCCAAATCCATATTCGCAGCGGCGGACAGGACTACCGTATCGCGGTCAATGTCAAGTCTCAACAGGCGCCATCGGAGCTGCTGTACATAGCGAACGACGACTTCCGACACCCTCTCACCGAGAGACTCACCGAGCTGCCGGAGACGTTCACGCAACTCCCAAGCCGACCGGGAGGGGCGGCGCTCGACTACATCCGCGGAAACCTCTTCGCCCGCACCGAGATGCGCCCGCTGCCGCCAAACCTGCCCGGCCCCGACAACGACTTGAGCGAACGACTGGAGCATTATGTCGGTCGAGCCGTGCGGGATCCGCAAGCTGTCCTCTACGCCTTTGGGGAGCGGTGGGGGCCCGAGGCAACGAAGCGGGACAAGATCTTCTCCTTCCTTCCCGGCAACGGCGTCCACGACATCCATATGAACCAGGGAAACGCCGGCCGCTTCGCTGGTGACAATGGCGTCTGGCAAGACGGTGGGCTGCTCGTCCACTTCCCTGACCCGAATCAGTGGGTCGCCGTTTTTCTCGCGTTCCAGTCTCAGGCCTGGCACACGGACGATGTCACCGGCAATCCGCTGCCCGGCGAGTTCGGCCCAGCCCCCGAGCCGCACCCGAGCGAGCCGGACCTCGCCGTCCGCATCGTCGCTGCCTTGGTGAATCCGATCGGGCCCGCTCCAGAGCAGGAGACCGTCACCCTGCTCAATGCCTCGCCGCACCCCGTCGATCTCGCGGGGTGGGCAGTCGCCGACGCACTCAAGAACCGGCACACGCTCCCTTCCGGCACGCTTGCGCCCGGCGCCACCCTCATCGTGAGCCTCCCGGCTACCGTCCAGCTGGGCAACAAAGGGGGCATCATCACGCTTCTGAACGCGGATGGACTGAAGGTCAACGGCGTCTCCTACACCAGCCAGCAGGCCCGACGGGAAGGGTGGACAATAGTATTCTCATGAGCCCTTGAGACGTAGAGTTGGGTGAGGACAGAGCCGAGCGCAAGCGATGGCAGCCTCTCACGTCAACTCGATGTCAATCCTGATATCAACGATGCTGCCGTCCACTTCCTTGAGGTCATTCATCCATATCTGCTCAGGCACCGCTCTGTACATCCTCCTGGGACGACTCCCAAGGAATGCAGAAGGGTTCGGTGGCGTCTTGCTCACCCTGCCGCAGTAGTGGCGAAGGGCTTCCTCCGTCTCATGCTCACTGATGAGTTCGTATGCCTTGGCCCTGATGTAGACGCCTCGTCCGGTCCCTTCAGGCACAGTTGAGTCGTAGACGACCAGGAAGACCTCCGGGTGCTGCCGTATGTTGCGTGAGTGCACACTCTCCGTCCAGGACGCCCAGTAAAAGTTGAAGCGCTCATCGTACGCCGCGTAAACCGGCGTGTTCCACGGATGGCCGGCACCGTCCACGGTCGCTATCGTGATATAGAATATCTCGGCAAGAATCTCTTTAGCTCTTCCACTGCGATCATCAGGCATGCGCACGATCGCTCCATTTCCGGGCGGGTTGCGAAAGGTCGGGACTGCTCACGGGAATTTAACCACCACCGCCGTCGTCCATAGGCTGACCCCCGGGTGCCCGTTGGCGTCCTTGGCGGGGCCCGTCTGTGGTCGTTCGCCTCAAGCGCGTAAGACGGTTCGGTGAGGGTCATATGCCGCCGCTGCCGCGTCGACTGCAGCTAATAGGGGTAGATCGGTCGGCCAGTGTGAGGCAGGCTGATCCCGAGTCCGGCTGGTGGGAGAGCACTGGTTGCAGCAGAGCTTCCAGCTCTGCGGAAAGATCGTGCCTCCCGCCGGCGGGAACGGCCGTACGGCTGCTGGGGTGGCGTGCCA